>JAEUSI010000017.1 GCA_016788375.1 Ignavibacteria bacterium
AGGACAGCGAACTTACAAAAAAGCTCAGGGGACTTACTGGTCAGGACAGTATAGATTTTCTTGATAAAAACAATGCCGAGCTGACAAGCGCCAGAGAAAAAAGGATTAAATTAGGATTAGATCTTAAAGGAGGCATGTATGTCGTGCTTGATGTTGATGTTCCGAAACTTCTCGAGGACATGGCAAAAAAGAAGGATGAACAGCTTACTGCAGTTCTGGAAGAGGTAAAAGAAACTTCAAAAAACAGCGAAGAACTCATACTTGAAACATTTAAAGTAAAGCTTTCCGAAAAGGGACTGAATCTGAAGTCATATTACGGTGAGACAAGAGATACTGAAGCTGATATAGAGGCAAAACTCACAAAGGAAATTGACAATTCACTCGACAGAGCAGTTGAAATTGTGCGTAACAGAATTGACCAGTATGGAGTTGCCGAGCCGCAGATTCAGAAAATAGGAAACAGCAGAATTATAGTGGAGCTTCCCGGTGTCAGCAATCCACAGGAAGTGAGAAAACTTCTCGAAGGTACAGCTTTACTTGAATTCAAGCTTATTTACGATCCGCAGAAAGTAGTAAAGGTATTCGAAGCTATAAATAAGGTGATGGTCGGCGATACAACCGTTACAAAAGACACAACTTCATCCGCTAAGTTATCAGATACATTAAAATCAAGCAAAGAATCATTAACAGCAAAAGACACGACAAAAAATACTGCAGCCAGTGAAAAGAGTAAAACAGAACAAAAGAGTGTTTCCGGTACTGATGCCAAGAAAGATTCATTAAAAGAGAAAAAGACTGCTGAAAATAAAACTGAAAAGAAAGATTCTATTAAGGATAAGAAAGATACTTCAAAAAAGACAGATACAGCACTGACAAATTCCGATACAGGAACAGCCGCCGATACAGCAGACAAACAGCAGTTATCGGAAGAGGAATTCAAGCAGAAATATCCGTTTTTCACAATGGTAATACTTAATCAGGAAAGCGGCACGGCTGACGGATATGTTAAGGATTCCGACAAGGAAAAAATAGAAAGGCTTCTGAAACGCGAAGACGTAAAGATGATTCTTCCATCTGATATTGAATTTGCATGGTCAAACAAATCTTTTGAATCAAACGGAGAGAAGATTCATGTTTTATATGCAGTAAAAAAAGACGCGGAGCTAACGGGAAAAGTGATCATTGACGCTAAATCAAATATTGATCCGACTAACAACACTCCGATTGTCACTATGGAAATGGACGGCGAAGGAGCAGCGGACTGGGCAAGAATTACAGGCGCGAACATTAACAAGAGGATTGCAATTGTACTCGATAAGGTAGTTTACTCTGCACCTGTTGTAAGAAGCAAAATAACGGGAGGAAATTCACAGATAGAAGGCATGGCTAATGTTCAGGAAGCAAAGCTTCTTGAAATCGTTTTAAAAGCAGGTGCTCTTCCGGCTCCGGTGAAAATAATTGAAGAAAGATCTATCGGACCATCGCTCGGAGAAGACTCAATCAGAGCGGGAATTTCATCATCGCTTGCGGCTCTGGTGCTTGTTGCGCTGTTTATGATTGTTTATTATAAATTCGGAGGATCTGTTGCTGACCTTGCGCTAGTTATTAACATGCTTTTTATATTCGGAGTTATGGCATCATTAAAAGCAACTCTGACATTGCCGGGTATTGCGGGATTGATCCTGTCAATCGGTATGTCGGTTGATACGAACGTTCTTATTTTCGAAAGAATACGTGAAGAACTCGGGACGGGTAAACCTCTTCGAACAGCAGTTGACCTCGGATACAAGAAGGCGTTTTCTGCGATTATAGACTCGCATTTAACAAGTATAATTACCGGAATAATTCTGTATCAGTTCGGAAGCGGACCGATACAGGGATTTGCGCTTACGCTGATATTCGGTTTGCTTGCAAACCTTTTTACGGCTATCGTAATAACGCATATTATTTTCGATATTATGATTGAAAAAGGCAAACACATCAGTTTCGGCTGATATTATAAATTTTAAAAAGCAAAATTAATTTTTCACATACAGAATGAGAATTTTTGAAAACACAAATTATGATTTTCTCGGAAGACGAAAAACGTTTTACGTAGTTTCTGCCATTGTAATACTTATCGGATTTACGGTATTGTTTTTAACAAGAAGCATTCCTCTCGGAATTGATTTCAGCGGAGGAACAGAGATACAGATTAAATTCGAAAAAGACGTTGATATTGCCGAACTGAGAGAAGCTATGGATGCAGCCGGATTTGCCGGTATGGAAATTAAAACCATGGGATCTCAGAGGGATGTGCTTCTGAGAACTCCGATGCAGGAAGAAGGTCAGCTTGTTTCAGATAAGATTCAGACAGGAATAAAGGCTAAAATTTCCGGGAATAATTTTACGGTTGAAAGAACAGATAAAGTCGGTCCTAAAATCGGCGCTGAACTAAGAAGAAATGCTCTTTTTGCAGTCATATTTTCACTTATAGCAATTCTGATTTATCTTGCATTCAGATTTCAGTTTGTATTTGCAGTCGGAGCTGTTGTCGCTTTGTTTCATGATGTTCTGATTACAATTGCCGTTATTGCAATTTTTGATGCTGTATTTCCGTCATTGCGGCTTGAATTCAATCAGTCAATGCTTGCAGCATTTCTGACACTTGTAGGGTTTTCGTCGAATGATACTGTAATTGTGTTTGACAGAATCAGGGAAAACATAAAAGTATTCAAGAACGAAGATACTCTTCACGTTATGAACAGAAGTATCAATTCAACTTTAAGCAGAACTGTCATTACCAGCGGTACTGTATTTCTTACAGTACTTGTATTGTTTATTTTCGGAGGAGAGGTTAACAGAAGCTTTGCATTCACATTCGGCATAGGTATTATTACAGGGACTTATTCTTCTATATTCGTTGCAAGCGCAATTGTAGTTGACTGGAAAGAAAGGACAGTGGCATTATTAAAGGAAAAAGCTTCAAAGAATACAAGAGTTTCATCAGCAAAGATTAAAAAAGCAAATGCCTGATATTAAAGTAAAATATAATAACGAAGACGGAGATAAAACCGCAGTTATTGAAATAGATGAAAATGCGGTTGGGCTGACAAATTTCAATGCGCTTAATGATGTCATTGAGGCAGAATCCGCAGCCGGCACCAGGAATTTTGTGTTTGACATGAAGAATCTTCAGACGATCAACAGTTCAGGTCTCGGAATCCTGATAAGCTGTCTGAAAAAAATAAAAAGTTCCGGCGCTAAAATGAACTTTGTCAATACAAACGAAAAGATTACGGGAATATTCAAGCTGACAAAACTCGACAACGTTTTTGAAATTTAACTTCATAAGAAGAAAGCTTTACTTTAAATATATTATTTTATAATCAGAATCTTCATATCATTACCGGTGATTGAAGATTTTTTTATTTCAGGAAAATGAAAAACAACATTATTGTTCTTGTCGGTCTGCAGTGGGGCGATGAAGGAAAAGGAAGAATGGTGGATTATCTTGCACAGGATGCGGACATAGTCACCCGTTATCAGGGGGGAAATAATGCCGGACATACGGTGGTAAATGAATTCGGAACATTTAAGCTTCACCTTATTCCTTCCGGAATTTTCAATCCTGACGTAATCAATATCCTTGGACCCGGAATGGTAATAGACATTGAAGCATTAAATGAAGAGCTTGCTGAACTTGATAAGTCCGGTATTGACATAAGAAACATAAGAATTTCAGACAGAGCAACAATAACTTTCCCCTATCACAGACTTGAAGACAATCTCGAGGAAGACAGGCTCGGCAAAGGAGCATTCGGTTCGACAAGAAGAGGGATCGCTTATGCATACGGAGAGAGATATATGAAAAAAAGCATACAGCTTGGCGAACTGCTTTATCCCGAACAGTTAAAAGAAAGACTAACTGCAATTGTCGGATGGAAGAATCTATTGCTTAAGGAAGTTTATAAAAGCAAGGAGCTTATTGATATAAACGAAGTTCTGGAATGGGTGAAAGTTCACGGAGATAAAATCAAACATCTGATCTGTGACACTACAAAACTGCTTGAATCGGCAGCTTCAGGAAACAAAAAAATACTTTTCGAAGCTCAGCTCGGTTCGCTCAGGGACATATATTTCGGAATTTATCCTTATACAACATCTTCCTGCACGCTGGCTTCATATGCTCCTGCCGGCGGAGGTTTGTTCAATAAAAAAATCGACAAGGTTATCGGCGTAATGAAGTCTTTTTCTACCTGCGTCGGCAGCGGACCGTTTGTCACTGAAATGAATGAGGCAGAAGCTCATGATTTAAGGGAAACTGCTTATGAATTCGGAGCATCAACAGGCAGACCGAGAAGAATCGGATACTTCGATGCAGTTGCCACAAGATACGGTGCCATGGTACAGGGAACAGATGAAATTGCCATTACAAAAGTTGACAGTCTTTCCGGACAAAAGACATTAAAAATATGTACAGATTACAATATTGACGGGAAACTCACAAAGGAATTTCCGCTGACACCTGCGCTGGAAAAAGCAAAACCGGTTTATATTGAAATGGAAGGCTGGCAGGAAGATATATCAAAATGCCGAAAGTTTTTTGAACTCCCGGATGCAGCGCAAAAATATATAAATAAAATTGAGGAATTAATCGGTTATAAAATTAAATACATTTCGGTTGGTCCTGAAAGAGAAAGTCTGATATTAAAATAATGATTTATGAAAAATTATGACGATTCAGTATTTAAAATGTGGAATGATTTTGTTTTGCTGAATCCAGCTTACAGGGATGCAAAATATACTGCATGGTATTTTTGTGACAATAAGAAATGTGCTGACGAACTTGCTGAACTGGTTATCAAAGGCGAAAAAAGAGCTACAGCCTCTTTAAATTACTGGTATGAATCAGGCAGGGAAGAACTGCCTGTCAAAGGAAATATAAGTATTATTACAGACTGGGACGGAATTGCAAAATGCATAATAAAAACAAAATCCGTTACTGTACTTCCTTTTAAAAATGCAGATCAGGAAATGGCATTTAAAGAAGGTGAAGGCGACAAGACACTTGAATACTGGAGAAAAGCGCATATCAGCTTTTTTACGAGGGAATCGGAAAAAGAAAAAATAATATTTACTGAAGATTCCTTAATTGTATTTGAAGAGTTTGAAATGATATTTAAGTAACTCTGCAAATCACCCGTTAACATCAGTATCTTTCACATCTTTTTCATCCACATAAATTGTTTCAGATTCAGTTGCTTTCGGCTGTTCGTAAACCTTTGACCCGGAACTTACATTTTCATTTCCTGTTCTGACGGCAACTTCCTCCTTTTTCCTGTCTCCGAGGGCATCAAAAGATATCAGACCGGCTCCGGTGAACATAGTTGAAATAAAACATGCCAGAAAAACAATGTTATAGCTGTAAGGAAGTTCCTCATGACCGAACCCCAGTACCATAAGAAAGCTGACTGTCATACAAGCCATAAAGAAACTGGTTACAGGTGTAAAAAGACCTATTATAAACAATGCGCCGAAGATCATTTCCATAAAAGGAAGAATGAAAGCAAGAACAAAAGCCACTGTATTATTCATCTGACCTGTATCCTGTACTGACTTTATGAAATCCTGAAGATTGAGAACTTTCCCCGCGCCTGCAAGCAAAAACAGGAATCCTAGTGAAATTCTTATTAGAAAAATTCCTACCGAAGATGAAATGCTTCCGCTTCTCGCTTTAAATAAAAGGCTCATGATATTTCTGATTTTTCTATAAATTAAACATGTTAACTATAATTTGCTACTTTAAAGTGAATCTCCGTAATACTAAGTAATAATTAATGATTATAATGAAAAGCCCGTAATTCACAGGCTTTGAAAATTTATTAGTCATATGTATTCTAATTCTTATTTATTTCAGCAGTATCATAGACTTTATTCCGAGAAACTTTCCCGATTCCATTTTGCAGAAATAAACACCGCTTGAAAGATTACTTCCGTCGAATTCAATCTCATAATTACCTGATGTCAGTGATTCATTTACTAAAGTCCGGATTTCTTTTCCGAGGATATTGAAAACACTTATTTTTACTTTAACGGAATTTAATGCAACCGGAACAGAAAAACTGATTTTCGTAAACGGATTAAAAGGATTAGGATAATTCTGTTCAAGGAGATATTCATTTGGAATTACAGTATTTACATGTTTTATTACAACAGTGTTGTCAAATTTATAGACATATTGTCCGACACAATAGCCTATTGAATCTCCGAAAAACTGAAAGTTGTTAAGGTTTTTTCCGAAACCTGTATAAGCCCACGTATTTCCTCCGTCTGTTGTCCGGAATGTAGTATCTGTATTTCCTCCGATCCATCCTGTGTTTTCATTCCTGAATCCTATTGCCAGCATATGATATCCGGGGCTGTTTCTTAAAATCTTAAATTCCCAGTTTAATCCGCCGTTTGTAGTTTTTAAATAATCCGCCGGCGCGCTGAAACTTTCTATTGCGCAGTAACCTAAATCTCTGTCCGCAAAAAACATATTCCAGCCGAGTGTCTTTCTTCTGTTTCCCGTAAAAACATTCCTCCAGCTGACTCCCCCGTCAGAAGTAAAGAGTACTACGCATATAGCTTCACTTACAAAATTCCCTATTGCGCCTGAAGCAATTCCGGAATCTTTGGAAAAGAACATACAGTCAAACAAGACAGTAGCGTGTACACCGAGATTTATGCTTTGCCATATCGTTCCGCCGTTTGTTGATCTTGTAAAATATGACGGAGCTTCATCAGATCCGACCAGATAAATATTGGAGTCTCCGACTAAGGACATTCCCTGGAATCCGCTAACCGCAGGCGGAGGAATGTTTGTAATAACTGTCCAGTTAAATCCTCCGTTTGTAGTCTTAAACAACTGTCTGTTCGGATTGCGTGTTCCTATCCATCCGGTATTTTCATTTATAAATTTAACACAGAGCAAAGATGCCATCGGCGATATACTGTCTGTCATTATCCAGTTAATACCGCCGTTAGTTGTCCTGAATACAGGTCCTTCAATATTTATAACCCATCCTGTATTCGGGTTTATAAAATACAGATCCTGGAATCCTGCATAAGTATAAGGCGAACCGGGAGTTCTAAACCATCCGGATGATTGCGCCTGTATATTATTCCCAGAAAGTATAATTGCAATGACAGAAACTTTAATCAATATGTAAAAATATTTATTAATCATGGCCTTCCTCCCCCTGACAAGCACAAGGTGTATTTGGAGACGGGAAAGGACCGTACATCCACCATTTTTCAAGGCAGCAGTTTCTGGAAATTTCAATGTCCTGCTGCTGCTCTCCGCCGCATTTGAACGACCATTTTGGTGCAAAATTATTTTGAGGGTCAATGTTATTGCAGCAAGGCAAGTTTCTTTCCGAAGATATGACTTTGTTGACTGAAAATGAAGTTAAGCATAATAAAATCAGGGCAAAAAATATTGAGGTTATTAGTCTCATAATCCCTCCTTTTATTTAGTTAAAAATTATTTAAAGGCAGAATTTATTTCAATGAACTAATTAATCTCCTGACAATAATATCACTTCCAGCAAATAACTTTTATATTTTACAATTTCGCATTTTAAGTTTTTAATTCCGGACAAAAAATAACATTAACATATAATTTAATAATGATTATTTTTCATAAACAAAAATATTTTTTGGACAATAAAGAAAACACTGAATCTATAAATATAAAAACCAATCCTGTCCTCAGGTGGTTATTAATTTTCAGCGGTGTGTTACTTGTAGCAATCGGAGTTTTAGGAATGTTCCTGCCTTTGCTTCCGACAACAGTATTTTTCCTTCTGGCAGCGTGGTGTTTTGCAAGGAGTTCGGAGAAGTTTTATATCTGGCTTCACGGCAACAAATATTTCGGAAAATATCTTACTGATTACAGAAGCGGAAACGGAATGACGCTGAAATCAAAAGTATTTTCACTTTCGGTACTCTGGATCAGCATAGGTTATTCAGCTTTCTTTGCAACAGAACTATCATATGTAAGGATTCTTCTATTTCTGATAGCTGCCGGTGTTACATGGCATCTGCTTTCTATCAAAACTTCGGGAAAACCCAACTCACAATAATTTTAAAAAAACTGAATTGGATAAAGAAAATTATCTGAAATCCGTCAAAAGGCTTCCGATGGTAAATTGGTTTGACATCGGACAATTAGCTAAAACGGGTTTAAGAGTTGCATTATCTACAATTATCGGCGAACAGTCCGACAAGAGAATTATTCAGGCACTTGCTTCAAGCAAGAAAGAGTTTTTTGATTATACACATCTTCATTCCGAATCCGGCGGTCAGTGTTTAAGCGAAAAAGACAAACCCCGGGAAGAAATCTGGATTGATTACATTTCAGATACGGGAGACGGATGGAATCCGACTTATACCGTAGCTTATTATGCTTCCGCTCCGGAACTCAAGCTGAAATACGGAGATAAAACTTTTGATACAAAAAGAGGATCCGTACTGATATTCGGCGGAGATGAAGTTTATCCGACACCGAGCAAGAGTAATTATCAGAGTAGGCTTGTAAAACCGTATGAGACTGCATTCGGAGACGATAAACCGGAAAGAAGACCGCATGTTTTTGCAATTCCAGGAAATCATGACTGGTATGACGGACTGGCAGCGTTTACAAGACTGTTTTGTTCTGATCTTGACAGAACATTTGCGGGCTGGTTTACAAGGCAGCGAAGAAGTTATTTTGCATTAAAACTTCCCGGCAACTGGTGGCTTCTCGGTTCTGACGGACAGCTTCAGTCAGACATTGACACACCTCAGATTGAATATTTCAGAAGAATTGCAGAAAAGTATATGAAGGACGGCGATAAAGTAATTTTGTGTATCTCACAGCCCAACTGGATTTATGCCGCAAAATACAGTAAATTCGGTGAATTTTATGATGAAAGCGATCTGATTTATCTGAAGAATGAAATACTTGAAAAGCGGAATGCTGAAGTAAAGGTTTATTTATCCGGAGATTTACATCATTACAGAAGACATGAAGAAATGAATGCACCAGATGAAAATTCAAAAGTTCAGAAAATCACAGCCGGAGGCGGAGGCGCATTCATGCATCCGACACATGACGCAGATGTAGAAATAATTTCGGAAGAATACGGAACCGGCAAGAAAACCAGCCGTAATTTTGAGCTTAAAGAAAGTTTTCCTGACATTAAAACTTCAAAAAGACTGACTTACAGGGATTTATTGTTTTTGTTTCTGAATCCTGGGTTCGGAATTGTAACAGCGATTATTTACCTCCTGACTGCATGGATGGTAAGTTCGACGATAGATTTCAAGTCATATGAATTTCCCGAAGGTTTTATAGAAAAGCTTACTGCAGCTATTACGACAACTTTCTATGCGTTTATTGACAACCCTTTTGTAGCTATGTGGATAGCGGCAGTCTTATTGGCATTTATATTATTTACAGACACACATTCAAAAATTTACAGATACGTTGCAGGATTTCTTCATTGCTGGGCACACTTTTCGGCGATTTTTTACATTGGCTGGGGATCAATTATAATTGGATTCAAATTTTTCAGGGAAAATGAAACACTTATGATATTAACAGTAATGCTTATGATATTTGTGCTGGGATGGATTGCCGGTTCGACAATTATGGGAATTTATCTTTTCATATCACAGTACTTTTTCGGGAGGCATAATGATGAGGCATTTTCCGCGTTAAAGATACAGGATTACAAGAATTTTCTCAGGCTTCATATCAGCAGGGACGGAAAATTAACCATATATCCTGTAAAGATACAAAAATGTCCGAGGAAATGGAGAAACAAGAAAGATTCAGAAAAGGGAAACATAAAATCCTTTGTTGTTCCGGAGGACGGCTCCGGAGCTGAGTTAATAGAGAAACCGATAATTCTTAATCCGAAAAAAATTTACGTCTGAACTCTAAAAGTATTCTGAAGAATACTTTTGCTAAGCAATTCAAAATAAAAAAGTTATCTTAAAAACTTAAGATAACTTTTTCAATTCGGTATGAGGCGTGGGACAGATTCGAACTGTCGAATAAAAGTTTTGCAGACTTTCCCCTTAAGCCACTTGGGTACCACGCCCTGAATTCATTTAAAAAACCGTTATACAATGAAAAGAGCGGGAAACGGGACTCGAACCCGCGACTTCAACCTTGGCAAGGTTGCGCTCTACCAACTGAGCTATTCCCGCAATGGTTACAAAAATAGTTTCATAAATCTTTTATTTCAAGTCGATATGAAATGAAAATAAAACTTTATGAAAGAAAAATGAAAAAAATTTTTAATCACTCGCCTTTCCAGACTTTTTTTGCCTTCCTGCTTCCTTTAAAATAAATTATAAGCGCAACAACAAGATGAATCCAGAACCAGGGGCTGTCCGTTCCGAGTACTTCTGCAATATAAATAAGAATAAGCGCTCTCGGGATAAATATCGTAAGAAGTATATCACCTATAAACGGAACATTATTCAGAGGGATCTGATGAATCAAATAATAAATAATCAGAATTGTCCTCGGAAGAAACAGACTTAACACAAGGAATATTGTATCCATAATTATCCTCAGTTAAAGGATTTTAATTCAGTAAATCTTTATCTGAATTGTATATAAATTTTAAAAGACTATGAAATCTTTTTAATCAGATCAACGACTCTGCAGCTGTATCCCCATTCATTATCGTACCATCCCACAACCTTCACGAGATTTCCCTTTGCCATTGTAGAAAGTGAATCAAAAATGCAAGAACTCGGATTACCGACAATATCCATGGAAACAATCGGGTCTTCAGTATATTCAAGAATACCTTTCATATCATTTTCGGAGGCTTTTTTCATGGCTGCATTAATTTCTTCTTTTGTCGTTTCTTTTTCAAGCACACATACAAAATCAGTAAGTGAACCGTCGGGCGTCGGGACTCTCAGAGCAAAGCCGTCAAGTTTTCCTTTGAGATGAGGAAGCACTTCTCCGACAGCTTTCGCTGCGCCGGTTGAAGTAGGGATAATATTGACAGCGCCTGCTCTAGCACGTCTGAGATCCTTATGAGGCTGATCCAGCAGACCCTGATCATTTGTATAGGAATGAATAGTTGTCATAAATCCCTTTACAACCTTGAAATTATCATCAAGTACTTTTACCATAGGTGCAAGACAATTTGTCGTACAGGATGCATTTGACATGATTTTCATTTCGGGTTTTAAAACAGAATCATTTACTCCGAGAACTATAGTTGCATCAAGTGCATCTTTTGCCGGAGCAGTAAGAATAACTTTTTTTGCACCGCCGTCAAGATGCAGTTTAAGCTTGTCCTTTGATGTAAATACACCGGTAGACTCAATCACAACATCCGTATCCATCTCACCCCAGCCAAGTTTTGTCGGATCTTTTTCCGCTGTAATTTTAATGTCATCACCGTCAACATTAATACCTGTTTCTGAAAGTTTTACATCTCCTTTATACTTTCCGTGAATGGAATCATATTTTAAAAGATGAGCAAGTGTTTTATTATCGGTTAAATCATTAATTGCAACTATATCAAAACCGCCTAATTCCTTCATCCTTCTGAAAACAAGCCTGCCGATTCTGCCAAATCCGTTAATACCTACTTTTAAAGCCATTTAGAAACCTCCGTAAATTAATAAGTTTTTTAAATTTTTAACAAAAATACTTAAAAAAGCCCTTAAAAACAATTAAAATTGACTGAATTTTTTAAAAACTGTTAAAAACAATTGATTGATTTTCTTAACCTATTTAGGTATTTTTACAATAATTTAAAAAAATAAACATTTTTTCGTAAAATAATCATAAAATGGCATCAACTTCAGACTTAAAAACAGGGATAATTATAAATTATAACAACGATTTGCATACGGTAATGTCAGTGGAACACAGAACTCCGGGTAATTTAAGGGCATTTTATCAGGTAAAGATGAGAAATATGAAAAACGGCAAGATTATTGAGAACAGATTCAGATCAGGTGAAGAAATTCAGATAGAAAGACTTGAATCTTCAAATTATCAGTTTCTGTATAAAGACGGAGATGATTTTGTTCTGATGGATAATGAAACATACGATCAGATTACAATTTCCGGTGATATTTTCGGAAAAAGCGGAAATTTTCTCAAAGAAGGTGAAATAATTCAGATATATTTCCATAATTCAAAGCCAATCTCAGCCGAAATTCCTCCTCATGTATACCTGAAAGTTACGGACGCTCCACCCGGACTCAAAGGAGATACAGCTACAGGAGCAACTAAACCTGTTACCGTGGAAACAGGGGCTACAATTAATGCACCTCTTTTTATAAATGAAGGTGACATTATCAGAGTTGATTCAAGAACCGGCGATTATATAGAAAGAGCCAAAGCATAATTTCAAAACTCAAAATTTCATAAAATGAAAATAGATCTAAATTATATAAAAAAACTCATAAAGATACTTGATACAAGCAATATATCAGAAATAGAAATTGAAGAAGAAGGTTCAAAAATAAGAGTTTCGAAGCCAAAACCCGAGAATAATTCAGGAATGACACCTATGAGTATGCCGATATATCAGACACATATGCTTACGGAAATGAATAAGACCGAAACCGGAAACGCTTCTTTAAAGACTGAAAGTTCAGTTACAGAAACGATAAAAAGCGAGAATACGGTTGAAGTTAAATCACCTATGGTAGGGACATTTTATGCTGCTCCTGCACCGGATGCTGATCCTTATATCAGAGTCGGAAGTAATGTATCACCCGGAACCGTTTTGTGTATAATCGAAGCCATGAAATTAATGAATGAAATTGAAGCTGAAGTATCAGGTAAAATCGTAAAAATACTCGTTGAAAACGGTCAGCCTGTAGAATACAATCAACCGTTGTTTTTAATTGAGAAAAACTAATTTCCCTGAATCAATAATATGAATTTAATTTTGATTTGCAGATGATAAAAAAATTGTTAATTGCCAACAGAGGTGAAATTGCTTTAAGGATTATCAGGACATGCAGGGAAATGGGAGTTAAAACTGTAGCTGTGTATTCGGATGCCGACAAAGATTCTCTTCACGTAAAATTCGCGGATGAAGCGGTCTGTATCGGAGCTCCAGCCTCAAAAGAAAGTTATCTTAATATGTCCAGGATTATCTCCGCTGCAAGAATTACAAATGCAGATGCAATCCATCCTGGTTACGGTTTCCTTGCCGAAAATGCCGAATTTGCGGAGACCTGCATAGGGTCAGATCTGATATTTGTCGGTCCGATGCCTAATATGATTACATCAATGGGAAATAAATCTTTTGCCAAAGATACAATGAGAGATGCAGGAGTGCCTGTGGTTCCCGGCAGTGACGGTACTGTAAAGAATCTTGATGAAGCAAGAGAGATTGCCGGAAAGATCGGGCTGCCGGTTATGATTAAAGCTTCAGCCGGCGGAGGCGGAAAAGGGATGAGGATAGTAAGGGATATGAATGAACTTGAAAGTTCGTACAATAATGCAAGATCAGAAGCATTAAGCTCTTTTTCCAATGATGAAGTTTATATAGAAAAATTCGTCGATAAACCGAGACATATAGAAATACAGCTTCTCGGTGACAGACACGGCAATATAATATCATTAGGAGAAAGGGACTGTTCAGTTCAAAGAAGACATCAGAAACTGATAGAAGAATCTCCTTCACCGTTTATTGATGATCTTGTCAGGGATAAGATGTCAAAAGCCGCAGTTCTCGGGGCAAAATCCGTTAATTACCTAGGTGCCGGCACGATTGAATTTCTGGTTGACAGTGACAGAAATTTCTATTTTATGGAAATGAATACGAGGATTCAGGTTGAGCATCCGGTAACAGAACAGATTACAGGAATTGACCTGATAAAGGAACAGATAAGAATTGCAAGCGGGGAAAAGCTGAGCAGGAAAAAAATTAAAACCGAAGGACATTCAATTGAATGCAGAATCAATGCTGAAGATCCGGAAAATAATTTCAGGCCTTCAGCGGGACTTGTTACTGCATTCAATCAGCCGGGCGGATTTGGAATCAGAGTCGATACACACTGCTATTCAGGATACAGAATTCCGCCGTTTTATGATTCTATGATCGGCAAATTAATTACATTTGCTCCGACAAGAAATGAAGCAATTAAAAAAATGTCGAGAGCGCTTGACGAGTTCATTATCGAAGGTATCAAAACAACAATTCCCTTTCATCAGATGCTGATGCAGAACGAAAAATTTCTGAACAACGATTATGATACCGGTTTTATTGATACATTGAAAGATTAAAATTTTCCGATTTTTATATGACTATAAGAACCATAACAGCAATATTATTTTATTTACTTTTTATTACACCTGATTCTGTATTTTCAGGACCTATTAACAGGGTTACAAATAAGCAGATTCCTGCCGTTGATTCGACCGGAAAGGATACTGTCAACAGCCCTGTTAAAAGCGGAAGTCTCGGGATAGATACAATTCAGGAAGTTAAAAAGCCCGATCCGGTAACTGTTGCAGATACCGTAAAAAAAATTGATTCTGCACTCGTCATTCCCGAACAGGAAGATGCAATGACCAATACGAGACTTTTTATTTATATTTTACTTACTGTACTTGGAGCGGGATTATTCTTCTTTATTTTTGTAATTAACCTTTTCAAGACATTCCACAGGAAAAAATCCACAAGACAATCGCTGCTTCTGAGCTGGAATTTATTTTTTGTCGTAACAATTTTATGGATTTTCATCGTATGGGGATTACTGGCAGGATTCTGGACTTCGTCTTCGTTTATGGTTGTTGTGATTTTTCTGTTTATAATAAGCCTTACAATGACTATAATTGCCGTTAAATCAGCATAAACGCAGCTCTCTTTAATTATTTATTAATTACTCAAAATATTTTA
Organism: Ignavibacteria bacterium; assembly: GCA_016788375.1. Lineage (GTDB taxonomy): Bacteria > Bacteroidota > Ignavibacteria > Tepidaquicellales > Tepidaquicellaceae > JAEUSI01. The sequence goes on from JAEUSI010000017.1 coordinate 14,910, forward strand.
TAATGAAAAAAAATTATGCATTAATACTTGGAGCGTCAAGCGGATTCGGAAAGGCAATTTCACTTGCACTGGCAGAGGATGGAGTAAATATTATCGGAGTTCATCTTGACAGAGCTTCTACAATGCCTGATGTCGATCAGCTTATTGAAGACATTAAATCAAAAGGCGCTGAAGCACATTTCTTTAATGCTAACGCAGCAGATTCTGTAAAGAGGGAAGAAATTATTTCTAAGACCGAAAAATTATTATCTGAGAATGAAGATTCAACAATTAAAATACTTGTTCATTCACTTGCTTTCGGCACTCTGAAGCCGTTTATCGCAGAAAATCCGGATGATGCGATTAATCAGAAGCAGATTGAAATGACGCTGGATGTTATGGCAAATAGTCTCGTTTACTGGACTCAGGGTGTAATTAACAGAAAGTTAATGAAAAGCGGAGGAAAGATTTATGCAATGACATCCTCCGGGGGATCAAGGCAGATTGAATTTTACGGAGCAGTTTCCGCCGCAAAAGCGTGTCTGGAATCTTATGTAAGACAGCTTGCAATGGAACTCGGAAAAATGGGCATATCGGCAAATTCGATCAGAGCAGGTGTTACTAATACTCCTGCACTGCTTAAAATACCAAACAGTCAGAAAATTATCCAGAATGCTCTTCAGAGAAATCCTGTCGGCAGACTGACGTTGCCGGATGAGATAGCTCATTATATTGTTGATAATTACAAACGTGATTCACACTGGATGACCGGTAATGTTATAAACCTTGACGGCGGTGAAAGCGTAGTTGAATTATAAATTATTACAATGATTCATGGAAGGTAAGTTAAATACTGACAGAGAAATTTCAGAACCAAATCTGATACTTGATATTGCAGCCAAGGAAAAGCTCGAGCTGAAAACTCAGGAGCTGATGCCGACTATTATTATCGGACTTGGCGGAACAGGTAAAGAAGTTTTGCTCAGGATCAGAAGACAGTTTGTTGAAAAATACGGTTCAATATCAGAGTTTCCTATTATTTCATATCTTTATATTGATACAGATAACGCGCCTTCGGAAGAAAGCGGAATTGCAAGAGAAAGGGATTTTCTTATAAATGAAATTGATTTTCAGCCGTCGGAAAAAATCTTTCATCCTGTAAATCCTTCAGATTACATATACAGAATTCAGGATGTTCCGCATATAAAAGAATGGCTCAGCACCACAGGTGAAATTGCAAAGCTCGGTACAATGAATACGGGTGCAGGGCAGATCAGACCGGCAGCAAGACTTGCATTCTTTCATAATTATGACGAAATCGTTTCAAAACTAACTGCAGCCAAATCAAGAATTACAGACTCACGTTCAATAAATTCCGTCAAGGAAATCCATAAAATCAAGAATGTTAACACTGATAAAATCAATGTTTATGTAATAACCTCTGTAAGCGGAGGCACAGGTTCGGGAATGATTCTTGACATGGGATTTCTCATCAGGAATATTTTCAGGAATCAGGCTGTATCCACCAGTTATATCGTTTTGCCGAAAATTTATCAGTCTTACGGCAAGGAAAGGGTTTTTGCAAACGGTTATGCTGCTTTAAAGGAATTTGAATATTACAATCTTAAAAATACATTTGAAGTAAGCTGGAAAAAAAACGAACCTCACACATTTCAACCGGGAGTTTATGACGATACTTATATAATTGACGGAGAAAATTCAAAAAATCTTTCGCTATCGGATCAGAACAACAGGGATATTTATAAAATGCTTGCAGACACGATTTTCAATGATTTCTCCAATTCTGATTTTGCCAATTACAAAAGAGGAGTTAGGGTAAATCTTGTTCAGTATAAACAGAGATTATGGCCAGATGACAATTCCGTAACGGACAATACATATTCAAGAAAATATTCATCTCTTGGACAGGCAACAATATCAATTCCGGTTGACAGAATAATTATTTCCTGCGCATACAAACTTTGCGAGGATATAATAAATTATTATCTTACTTATGCAGAAGGCTCGCAGAGTGAAGTTGACGGATATCTTATCAGTGAATTCCTTCCGGAGCTCGGACTTCTTGAATCAAAGAACAAATTCCAGCTTCTTGACTCATTGTATAAAAGCGGAGAGAAGACATCAATTCAGTCAAACATAAAATCATTTTTAACTGCGCTTCAGAATGATCTTGTCAGCGGAAAGCGCGGAGATAAATGGTCTGCTTTTTTGCTCAGTGAGAAAATGAAATTTGACACAAATTTCAGGGACGATAATGACGTGAACAGGCAGGGAATGTATTTATCGCAGATTTATTCAAACAGAACGAAAGCTCTGCAGAATGTTCTCGGCAACCGTGAACGGAATGTTCCGGGAGCGCTTGAAAGAAAAATAAATTCTCTTGTTAATGATTCCACACGCGGAGTATTTTATGCGATAAACCTGCTCAAGAGACTGCAGTTTATTCTTACCGACAATAATTTTGATTACATTCCGAAATATGAAAAGGAAATAAAAGATCTTCAGTCGGTTGTGACAAGACTGGATTCTGAATTCAAAAGGAAATTTCAGGAGCTTAAGGAAGACGAGACAAGATCAAAGCTGAATGTTCTCCGGAAATCCGCAATGGCAGGAACTCTTGAGAAAGTTCTTGAAAATATGGAAGAGTATTACAATGCGCAGGTAAAATTAAAATCCAGATATTACGCCAGAGAAATTTGTTTAAGAATTCTTTCACTGATTGAAACGAAGGAAAAATCTGCCAATGACAGGATAATTACATCCGGTCTCATTTCAGACCTGAATAAACTGACCGGAAATCTTGGGGTTTTAAAAGGTAACTTTCAAAAGAAGTACAGATACTTTATTCAGAAACAGGAAACAAGCTTTAATCTTATGATGTATGATCCTGATGAAGTTAAGGATGTATATTATGTCAGATATACAGGGACTGGACAATCTGCACAGGAAAAAATCAAAGAACTTTCAAATAAGCTTCTGAAAGAACTCGGCGCATCTGATGTTACGGATATTGTAAATATTCTCAGTGAAAGGGATGCTCAGATTATTGAAAATAAAATGCTTTCATTTGCAAGGAAATTTTTCGAAAATATCAAAGAGGATTTTAACATTACGGATATTTTATTTGACAAAGATGCCATCAGAAGCGAATCGAAAATACGGGGAATGTTTAATCAGGCATTTCCATGGTTAAGAACCCGGGAAATACCGGGCAGTTTTAAACTTGACGAATCTGCAAAGAAATTTTACATCGGTATAAAAACCAATACTGCTTCATTCAAAAAATTCCAGTCACTTATTCATTCAATTGCCGGAAATGCCGTTGAATTCAAAGATTCTGCAGATAATTCTTCCATAACATTTTATTCTGAATGGGCTGGATTTCCTTTGTTTTATTCTTACACCGTCGCCGAGGAAATGAAACCTTATTACAAACATCTTTCTCAGAATCATAATGTCGACCTGCATATAAACAAAAACTATTTCATTTACCATGACATTATTCCTTTAAATGACGAAGAGAAAATACGGCTAGATGAAACATACAAGGCTTATCTTCTTGGAATGATTTTCGGAGTATTTGATGTAATTCCGGAAACAGAATCATCGAAGGCTATTTATAAATATACGAAGCAGGAAGGAATTACAGTAAAGAGAGTTGAGCAGCTCGGTATTGAATCCAGGCTTATAAACAGATTGTTTGAAGAGCAGGGAAAAGATGCTTTGAGATACAGAATTCTGAAAGATGCCGAGACAATTCAGAATAATTTTTTTAAGGCAAACAGGCTGACTGAAATGCTTTCATTGTATGAATATTATTACGATATCATTTACAGACCGCAGGAGTTTGAAATTTCCGGACATGCAAAGACAAAGATAGAAACCTATCAGTTTAAAATCCTCAGAAACCTTGCAAAAGAAATTGAAGACAAGATTTCGGTCAGGGAAAAAGATGAGTTTTCAAAGAGAGTAATTTATCTCAAGAGTCATCCTGATGAGATTTCATATTTGATAGGTGACGGTGAGAAGAGAGCTTTGAAAGTTGCCGAACTTCTTGACATGCCGAAAGAAGCATATGATGCAGACGAAGATGCCGGAAATCACGGTAAGCCTGTCTCTATGAAAAGACTTAAGGAATTTAAGGAAGCTCTTGATGACGGTTTGATTTCACAGGAAGAATATGAAAAAGCAAAAAAGGATTTTTTAAAAATATAATTTTCCGGTATGCCAACATACGATTATAAATGTGACAACTGCGGCTATGAATTCGAGATTTTTCAGTCTATGAAGGATGAGAAATTATCGGAATGTCCTTCTTGCGGCAAGAATACGCTTAAGAGATTAATAGGCGGGGGCGGAGGTTTGATATTCAAAGGTACAGGATTTTATCTTACAGACTACAAAGGGAAAAAAGCGGATACTTCATCGGGTAAAACCGGATCAGAAAAACAAACTCCTGCTGATAAAAAGGAACCTTCTTCATCTTCTGCCGGTACAGAAACTTCTTCCGGATCCAAATCATCTTCCGAAACTAAATCAGTTCCGCCATCCGGAGAAAAAGCAGCAGCTGACGGCAGGGGAAAAAAGATTGCTGCGAAAAAATAAGTTTAAGATTCTTCTTTCCTGATTAAGTTATATCTTTCGAGACTGAAATTCTCACCGAGATAAAATTTTCTGACAAGTTCATCTTCTGCAAGTTCGGATGCAACACCGGATCTGAAAATTTTACCGTCTATTAATATGTAAGCTCTGTCCACAATAGAAAGGGTCTCATGTACATTATGATCCGTTATCAGAACACCGATTCCTCTTTTTTTAAGCGAAGAGACTATTCTCATTATTTCCTCGGAAGCAATCGGGTCAATTCCTGCAAACGGTTCATCCAGCAGTATGAATTTCGGATCTGAAGCAAGACATCTGGCTATTTCAGTTCTCCTTCTTTCTCCTCCTGACAGCATATATCCCTTGGAATCCTTGATTTTAAAAATATTGAAATCCGTTAAAAGATTTTCGCATTTTTCTTCTCTTTCTTTTTTATCCAGTTTCATAAATTCAAGAACCGACATTATGTTTTCCTTAACGGTCATTTTTCTGAATATGGATGGTTCCTGAGGCAGATATCCGATACCGAGCCGGGCTCTTTTATACATCGGAAGTTTAGTGATATACTCCCTGTCGAATACAATTTCACCTTCATTCGGTTTAATGATTCCGCAGATCATGTAAAATGTTGTGGTTTTTCCTGCACCGTTTGGACCAAGTAAACCGACAATCTCACCTTGTCTGAGATTTAGGGAAACATTATTGACAACTCTCCGCTTCTTATATTCCTTTACAAGATTTTCAGCTTTTAATTCACCCAAATGATTACAGATTTATGAGATTTAATTAATTCTTCTTACAATATTCAGCATATCTTCGACAGCTTTCTGAAGACCTGTAAATACAGCCCGTGCCATAAGCGAGTGACCGATACTTACTTCCTGAATTTCTGCAATGCTCAATAAAGGAAAAATATTTGTGTAATTCAATCCGTGACCTGCAGTAACCACAAGTCCAAGTTCAGATGCCATTCTTGCCGTTACACCGATTTTGCTGAGTTCGGTAATCTGATCTCTTTCGGTTCTTGTATTTGCAAATTTGCCGGTATGAATTTCAATGATATCGGCATTAAGTTCGATCGCCAGATCTACATTTACAGGTTCAGGATCAATAAAAAGGCTGACTGAAATTTCCTTTGACCGGAGCTCTTTAATATAATCTTTAAGTCTTTCTTTTTCAGATGCCATATTTAATCCGCCTTCGGTTGTAAGTTCTTTTCTTTTTTCGGGAACAAGTGTGACAATTTCAGGGAGAGTTTCAATTGCAATTTTAAGCATTTCATCAGTCGCAGCCATCTCAAGATCAAGTTTTGTCTTCACAACATCGCGGAGTAGTCTTACATCCCTGTCATTTATATGCCTTCTGTCTTCTCTGAGATGGCATACAATGCCTTCAGCGCCTGCCAGCTCGCATATCCCGGCTGCAATTACGGGATCAGGTTCATTTTCCCCTCTTGCTTCTCTTAATGTTGCTATATGATCAACATTTACTGCAAGTCTCATAGTTTTTAATTTTAATTAAACAATAAATTAATCAAATCCGGCAAGCCTATTCCGTAAATTTCTTTATTTGTCCTTAAAACGGAAATTCCGTCAATTGATAGCATTACCAGCCAGTGCAATATCCAGCTGTATATAAAAGATCTGCTTCTTAAAGCCTGAATTCCCAGAATAAGACCGGCAAATATAGACGCAAAGAGTTCTATTTCCGGTTTGCCTTTATGTAAAATAAAAAACGGTATCATTTGTATAAACACCGAATAATATCCGAACTTTTCCTTTAACCCGAACAGTACATATCCTCTCCAGAAAAATTCCCATCCGAACATATAAATTAATATACACAATTCATATAAAACAAAAACTGTCAGGCTTTCCTTTACTTTAACTCCTCCCTGCGGATAAGTTGCCGCAAACTTCTCAGAACCTGAAACAATCCAGACTGTCACAAGCATAAATGCAAGGAATATTCCCGATGTTATGAGTCCGAACTTTTTATCTCCCAGCGTAAAACCATAATCCGAGAGTTTTTCCCTGAATACAATTTTTACCGATAACAACGGAAGTATTGACATTAATCCGCCGTCCATAAGAAACCAGTATACACGTGAATAAAATCTGTCTCTGCTGAAATTTTCATAATAAAAATTCGGTGAAGCAAATACTATGGAAAGAAAAGTAATAAATGCAATCGAAAGAAATATATACGAGATTTTGAAATCGAGTTTTCTGACTTCAGATGCGACAGATTTAATTTCCGATTTTAAATATGTTATCAGATTCACTTTCAGAGTTTTTTCTTGATAATATACTGAAGCTTCTGCGGATCTGTATTCAGCAGACTGGTTTCATCAGGAATCTTAATATCGGGTATAATATATCCGAGTGTATCATTTTCAATACTGCTGAATTCGACCTTTACACTGATATCGGAAATGCTTATCTGAGAAAGCTGTTCAACTCCTCCTCTTACAGACAATGAAACTTTCGGAGGAATCAGAAGCACTTCTTTATCATCAGGCACGTTAAGTATACTGACTTCCACGCCTTCAAAATTCTTTTCTGCTGACAGTTGCACATTGTATGAAAAATTTATCTGCGAAGGTTCGATTTTTAAAATGGAAGACAATGTATCCTTCAGGTTTATTACTCCGGTCAGATCTGAATTTACGTTATTAAAAACCCTGCGTTCAGTCGGAATGAATTTTACTTTATTAATCAGATATGAAGAGCCCTGTATTTTAACAGAGTCGGGGTTAATAACAGGTTTTCCGACTATACTGTATCCTTCTTTCGGATTAACTATAATATTATTTCTGACAGGAACTGATTTTTCCGAAATTTTATCGAAGCTGATGCTGATCGTATCGGGATTGATTTTTACTACAGAAACATTAGGCTGAAGATTTAACCTTTCATTTACAAACTGCTCAGTAATAATTCTTGTATCTTTCCTGTACTTTGAAATGTCAAGAGAGTACTTAAGGTTTTTTGAGATCATAAGACTCAGCAGGTCCCAGCCTTTTCCTTTTACAGTTACGTCAATTACACCGGGAATTTCCTCCGACAATGCCTGAGTTTTTGAAGACTGAACTTCAACAGGGATCATAAGGTCGAGGGAATAACTGAGATTAAGATTTATATAAAGCCACAAAGCGAGGCCTACTAAGAAAGAGAAAAAGAGTATTTTATAATTAACTCTCATCAGATAATTATTTTAAATCCTTTTCCCAGTTGGGATTGCTTAATTCATTTCTCATAGTGCTGTGAGCGAGATAATATTCTCCTGTTGAAATCTGCCTCTCAATAAAAACACATTCAACTCCGCCCTGCAGTGTATGATATTTCCATATTTCGTAAGCTTTGTTTTCAGATTCAAAAGGAAATCTCTCGATATCTTCAGGTTTTCCGTACATGACGTATATTCTGCCCCTGTCGGTTTTCCATCCTTCCATGTATGCTTCTTTGAAATTTTTATTTGCCTCCTGAATACGTTTCAAATAGTCAGTCTTATATTCAAGCTGCTGTGTTACCGGATTAGGATCTTTCGACTGCCAGAATGAATACATAAATTTTCTCTTGTCATTAAGATCTTTAAGATCTTTGTAAGTATCAATTTCCTTTTCAGTCATTATATAGTTAGAATACTTAAACTCCTGTTCTAGCGCATCCGGAGTCATATTCACATATTCGCTTTTAAGAAAATCGTTTTGGTCAGTCAGATCTTTTACATTTTCAGAAACATTAAAAACATAAAACTTCTTTTCAGCAGTGAGATTAATTTTTTTTATACTGTCAATGAGAGATACTCTGAATATGTAAGATCCCCTGTCCAGACTGTCAACATTAATAGTACCAAAATCAACTTTGGATTCGTTCTTTGTTGTAACTTTCTTTACCGAAGACATCATCAGTTCCTGGTTAAGATTTAAGATATTTTTAACCAGATAGAATTCTTTCGATATATTATCAGCCGTCAGTCCGTAAATTTCATAATAATAATTCATAACATTCAGATTCATTCCGAAAAGAGATGATGGATTCGGGATTACTTCAAGTGTGTTTTTATAAAATATACTGTTCTCGTTGGAAGATTTTACAATCTGAGTTGCAATTTCAATATCGCTTATCTTTAAACCCTGAGATGTATGGTTATCAATTTTAATTTCCGGGCTGAAAAGATCGGATTTTGAGGAATCATTAAAATCACTGCCTTTAATTTCCAGTTTATAATCTCCATCAGGGAGAAGAAAATTTAGCTGTCCTATCAGGTTTTGTTTCAGTTTAACATCCGAAGTATCGCTAATTACGGTCGGAGTTTTGAATTCTTTTTCATAAACAAGAATATCCCTGCCTGTATTAAATATTTTTACATGTAATCTTGCAGCTGCTTCATACTTCTCATTAACAAACTCATAAGTAAGAGATTTCTGGTTGATTGAATAATAAAGTTCGAGGAAAGAGTTGTTTTCATCTCCTCTGAATACTGCATAATCAAAATTAAAGAAGATTTTGTCCTGACAGTAACCGTCAGCAAAGAAAGTGATTAGAAATGAAAATATTAATACTGCTTTTTTCAATTCCGGAAAATGTTAAATTAAAAAAGGTAATCATAAAATGATTACCTTTTCTGCTAAAATAATTTATTGCTTTTTAAATCAGAATCCAAGATTTATTGTAAATATCTGATTAGCATCAAAAACATCGCTGGATCTGTAAGCATAATCAAATCCAATGCTTAAGCTGCTGCTTGCCGCATAGTTAAAACCGGCACCGAAGCTTAATCCGTTGAATCCACTGGTAGCGGCGTCATCATCCGTATACTGATAAGCGCCTCTCAGGAAAACAATTTTATTGTAATTATATTCCAGACCGAAATTGTAATCATCCGAAGCATAGCTGTTATTCTGATACGATGTGTGTCCTATAAGATTATTCTTTTTATCAAGATTAAATTTGTAGCTTAGTCCCAGAGATAAAGTAGTCGGGAGTCCGAAATTTGCAAGTTCAGTCATTCTCGGCTCAGCAGGTGTACCAGTTTGCGAACCGACCGGCACATAAAACTGCTCGAGGTCCTGACCAGTAAATGTCATTCCCGGTCCGAAATTCTTCAGCACAACTCCGAACTGAAGTCCGGTGCTTCCAACATTATAATTAAGCGCGAAATCAAATGCAACTGTTGAAGCTTCTTCCCTTGCAATTTTATTATAAATTAACTTAACCGTTGTTCCGAAATCAATTCTGTCTGTCATTGATCTGGCAAAAGTCAAGCCGGTTGTTAAAAATGTAGGTGAATATGTTTCTCCTGTACCTTCAGGATTCAGAATAGTGGTAACAGGAATATCACCGAAACTGAGAGAATTAACTGTAAGTGCAAATGTGCCTAAACTCGGCACTTTATACGCACCAGCAAAATAATTCAGATCAATGTCAGCTATATATATCTGATTGGAGAATAAAACTTCACCGGTCTTTCCGGTAAGTGTCGTAAGTCCCGACGGATTCCAGTAAATAGCATCAAGGCCTGTAGCATTTGCAAGATTCGCTCCGTTTAAAGCAGTACTTTTTGACCCTACAGGAATTAACAGTTCGGGAGCAGAAGATAATCCGTATTTATTTTTCGGACCTGCCATAATACTGTTTGCAAAAACAAACAGCAGAAATAATATTTTTAAATATCTGTATTTATTTTTCATTTTAGTTGCTCCTATTTTAATATTCATTTAAATTTAAAATTTAAGTACCTGCAGAAATAAATCTGCAGGCACTGTAAATGTTTTAGAATGTTTGTATTCTTTCCGTCGGTGTAAAGATAGCTATCTTTAATGTTGAAGCACCCAACGAGCCTGCATCAATGTATACTATATACATTCCGCTGGCAACAGGTATTTCACTTGCGTTCAGCAAATCCCAACGTTCTGTAGAATTATTAGGATCGTTGTTATCCCTGTTTATTTGTCTTACCAAAACACCGTTCAACGTGTAAATATAAATTGAACATTTATTGGGTAAATGAGTAAAATTAATGAACCTGTTAAAAGGATCAGTTTCTAGAGCCTGACCGCCGAAGTAAGGGTTCGGGAAAGCTTTTATCTTGCTCATTTCACTAGAAGCAACAGATTGAACATTTGTTTGTGTACCGTTTACATCCCAGGTATAATAAATAGGATATCCGGGAACGAACTCATTTTTAGTTATTCTGTATGGAGATACAGTTAATGTATCACCGTTTGACCATGAAAGAGTTGCTCCGTTTACAACATTAGCTCTCGGACACCATGCATACATTATGTCTACAGAAGGAAATCCTGTAGTCGGGTTGTTTATTGCCAGATCTTTATTTGTATACTCAACTGCCGGAACCGGGTTATAATTTGAAGCAAATATAAAAGTATATTCAAACCCGCCGAGACTGTCTGTCTTTGGATTCCATGTTTTGCTGCTGTCATAATCAATAAAACCAACATTCAGCTGTCTTAATGCACCGGCTGATGAATCAAGTTCGTCAGCCGCATATACTCTGAACGGAACAGCAACCATTGTATCAGAATTGGAAATTTTAGCGCTTGAAATTCCAGGATTGCTTGGAACATATCTGTAAGCATTAGAACTCTCACCAAAGACTATTTTTATTTTTCTCAACGGACCTCCTGTAAGTATTGGTCCAGTTGGTGTTAAATTTGAGAATTTATTAACGTTAGCGCGAATCCTTGTTTGCTGTGCTTTAAACGTATTTGTAGTCGGGAAGCTCATTCCGAGCGATCTGCTCTGGAACTGCCTGTTTACAATAATCGGCTGTCCTCCCCTTCTGATAGCTGAAGTATCAGGAGCTCTGAACCATTGCGCTCCCTGCGGGTAATAAGTCCATGTGGTCTGACGTGTATAATTGTTATTTCCATTAGGGTCATTAATTGCATTTACCGGATCAATAATAATACCTGAGTCTTTTACATTCTGGAATATTGCAAGGAAACCGTCTACAGTTTTTGCCGTATCCTGGGTACCTGTAAAATCAGGCACATTTGAATACAATGTTGTCGTTGTACCGTTTTCAGTCCTTGTTAAAGTCCAGTTCGGAGTTGTTACTGTTCCTCCGTAAGTTGCCTTATAAGAAGCAGATTTTAAATTCATTGGTTCAAATACAATCGGCATCGAACCTAAGTCTCTCTGATTTGTATATAATGTATCACCTACATTATAGTTCACTACAGTACCCGGTGCAAGTGTCTGAGGTGTAACCGTAATCGAGGAACTGCTTATTGGTGATTCAATTACTTTCGTCGTCAGATTTCTTTCGAGACTTGCAAGAGAATCATAATAATATGCAGTTACTGCAAATTTATAAGGAGTGCCTGAAATTATCAGACTATTATCAATATAATTTCTGTCTATTACTATATATCTCGATATTCCGTTATCAGATCCTGACTGTACAATTGTATAAACGTAAGTACCGTACAAATCGACATAAATACTGTCTCTGATATTTGTAATTCCGTCTTTTACATCAAATGTATTTATAAAAGTTCTGTCTTCAAGATTTGTTCCGTTTGTACCGACTTTTACTGCATATATATTGTATCCCTGAAACTTGTATGTACCGCCGGATAATTTATTCGGAATAGTTACCTGTTCATTTTCCGAACCCCATGAGAGATAAATTCTTCCGTTTCCGGGAGCATAGCTGCTTGTTACAGGCGGTCTTGGTGAAGACGGTATTGAGAAATTATTGTCAAATATTCTTTGTGCTGCGTCAGATAATCCTTTTAATTTTGTAACGCTTTTCAGATTATTATCGCCTCTGGTTATTAACTGAGCTACAACTATTGACTGAGTGTCATTCGGCTGTATAACCAAAGGACCGCAGTTTTGCATAAATCTTCTGTCATCACCGTTCGGCATATTATAACCTGTTCCTGCTTCAGGATCTCCTGAGAAAGGAAATATTGTCGGCAGTCCGGTTACAGGATCAGTCCAGGTAGATCCGTTACTTCTGAATCCCTGCAGGTTGTTGTAAGTTTCTATATAATTAGCCGGATCACCTGCACCAGCAAGACCGTTTGTATACATACTGAATGATGTTACACCGAGTTCTTTATAACCCGGTTTAATTACAAGATTATTCGTTCCCGGAGGGCTGTAATATCTTACTGTATCACCCGGGCTTGGTACTATAGGACCTCTGAAATAATCAAATCCTACTGCAGGAGCACCTGCCCCGTAAACACCGTCGTTGTTGTCAAAATTGTAGGTCATTCCGAGATTTCTTATGGTATCTACAGCACAAGCATCATCAGTAGACTGACCGACGTCATCATCAGTCCAGACACCGATATAACAACTTGTCCAGGGGACATTATTCCTGTTGATGATTCTGAATTCAGAAAATGCCATTGTGCTTAACGGACCGTTTGCGGAATAACACCAATTGGTCTGAAGTATAACAGCTTTCAGAGGAGCTGTGCTTCCTGCATTATTTCCGTGAGCGGCAGGATATCCGTCTGTATATGTATAGAACTGAGTCTGATTACCCATTAAATACGGATTACCGTTACTGTCAAGGTAAGCTCCCTGCGGAACTGCATAAGTTCTCCAGTCTGCATATTCTGATGAATCACTTGTTGAGATATTATAAACTCTGAAATTCGGGTCAGTTGCACCGGTCGGGTCACCGCCGAGTACGGGAATATTTCCCGGAAGATACTCGTAATCATATTCGGCTATACATACAAGAGTATCACCGTTTACAACCGCACCGATCCACATACCTGATGCATATCTTGAATACTTCAGCGAACCATTCGGAAATTCAAACCCTGAATTTCCTGTGGTTGGATCTCTGTTAAAAGATCCGTTATTCCTGAACCAAGTGTTAATCTGATTTGCATTAAGCTGAACAGATGTTGTTGTCTGTATCTGATTCGGACCCTGTATCATTTTATACGGCAGATTCCCGTTCTTACCCGAGTTGGTACTGCCGGGTTTATCTTTTGGCTTAAAACCGAATGCAAAGACTATTACAATCGGAATAAGGAAAATCAATATTTTTTTAATCATTTTAGTTTCTTTTAATATTTATAAAAATTTATAAAATAAAAAATCTTTATAACAATCAGTGTATCCGCATTAAAGCGGACACACTGAAGATTTTTTATTTAGAAATTTAATCTTAATCCGAATCTGATCTGTTGAGGCGGTCCGTAATTTGCAACATTCATAGATCTCAGTGAATATCTTTTTATATATTCTTCGGAAGTTGTTCCGGCAGCCGGATTTTCAAATGAAGCTATTGTACTCTTTCCAGCATCTGAATTGAGATAACCGGTTGTTCCCGGAAGTCCGCTTGATGCCCATACATCATTAACCAACTCAGAGTTAAGTAAATTGATAAAGTATACATAAGCATCCAGTTCTACTTTCCAGATCGGGAATGTTTTGTCAATTCTTAAATCAAGATTGTTATTCCACGGTCCGTATACTCCGTTAATAGGAGAAAGCAGCTGTGCTCCGGCACCTGTTGATGCAAACGGATCAACATTATTCGCTTTAAGTGAATAAGGTCTTCCGCTGTTGAATGTATACTGTAGGTTTACCCCAAACTGAGATAACACGTCGCCCATCCAGCCTTTCGGTACATCTTTTTTTCCGAATCTGTAATCAGCCGTTATTACACCGGTAAATCGCTGATCGTAATCAAGCGGTCCGGTAAGCTTTGGCTGTCTTTCGCCTAACCATGCAGCAGTGGAAGCAGAGTTTGGATCTGAACCTGTTCCGTTTGCATAGTTAACTCCAAGCGCAAGGTTCAGTGAAAGTCTGTTGGTTCTTCTTAAGTCAAGTGAAAAATCAAGTCCTCTGATTGTTCCGTAATCCTGATTTGAATAGACCTGAATCTGATTCGGTAACTGAGGATATTTTTTTATTCCTATAAGATCTTCTGTTTCTTTGTAATATATAGTAACGTCAAATGAGAGTTTATCTCCAACCTGCTGTTTTACACCGATTTCATAAGCTGTTGTTTTCTCGGGTGTAAGATTCGGATTTCCGAATGAACCGCTGAATCCGGCGCTGCTTACCCAGTATTCCAGATTTTCTCTTCCTGTATATAGAAATTCAAGCTGAGGAAGCTGAATGAACTTACCGTACTGAGCATGGAATACTGTATTATCAGTAACCGGAAATGATAATCCGAGTCTAGGACTGAACGCTGAAGTAGGTTCGCTGTCATCATAAAAATCACCGTCATCAATTGCATTCGGATCGGAACCTGAAGCTGTTATGTTTGCAAGATCCTTTACTCTCCATGAATTAGCATCAAGGTAATCCCATCTTATACCTGCATTTAGGGTAAAGTCTTTAAATTCAACTTTGTCCTGTATGTATAGCGCTCCGACAATCGGATGCTTTGCTCCGTCAGGACCGTCAGAGTCAGTCTCAACTATCTGAAGCTGATTCAATTCTGCATTCCACTGAGGAACATATCCCCAGTAATTTGCAAGTCCTGTACCGCCGTTAAAAGCTGCAAGCTGCTCTTCATAGGTCTTATCGGCAAAATTATACATTCCGTTTGGTCTCATATCAATGTATCTGATAGTATTGTATCTGTATTCTCCTCCGAATTTTATTTCGTTGTTGTTTACCTGAGCGGTTAAATATGCATTACCGCCGATATATGAAGTTGAACTGTTTTCGTAATAATTTCTGACTCTGTTGTATTTTGCCATGACACTGTACTCATCAAGTCCGATTGATCCTCCCGGAACTGTCAGTCCGGGTACCATTGCAGGATTACCGTAATCATAAATATTGCCTCCGAACTCAGGATCTTCTTCGCTGTATCCTCCGTCAAACATATTGAACTGTAACTCATAAAACAACTTTGAATTGACCTGGTGATTCAGTTTTGCATAATAATTATTGCTTTCTTCAGTTATTGCCGGATTTCTGTGTGAATTAAACATCAGATAAGACTGAATCCAGCCCTGTCTGTCTGTTGATGCTAGACTTGTTCCTAACTTTAACTGTAAAGGTAACTTGCTGTCAAGTTCGTTAAAGTTAAAATTCATTTTTACGTTTCCTGACCATCTCTGCATATCATAGTTCGGCAATACATTGTTTGATAATTGAAGCTGATCTGAAATCCAGCTGGGATTATAAACAAGTGAAAAATCTCTTTCAAGACCTCCGAAGAAATTGATGAATTTTGAAAGTTCTTTTGTTGGAATCAACGGTCCGCCGAGTGACATTGAATATACATTATATCCCTGGGAATAATCATTTGCCATAGGTTCATCAGTAATTACTTCAAGAGAACCCGTATACTGATCTGTTCCCCCCTTAGTAATTACATTGATAATACCGCTGAGAACGTTTCCGTATTCTGCACTGAAACCGCCGGTTAAAACAGCCATTTCCTGTAAAACAGAATTTGATACAAATGCTGTTGATGTACCGTCAAGAGGATTAGTTGATAAGACACCGTCAATATAGACTGAAGTTTCATTAGTTCTGCCGCCTCTGACGTTTATTGCGGTACCTCTTTCATCCTGAACAACACCTGCTGTAGTAGCTGCAATATTTTCTATACCTCTGATTCCTGTGTTTTCAATATATTCCTGACCGATTATCTGTCCGCTCTGATCCGGTGAAATCGCATTCCTCTTACCTACGATTTGAATTTCATCTGTAGTAATTGCGCCTCCTGCCAGATTAAGTGAAAAATTTACCTGTGTTGTAAGGTCTGCTGAAACTCTTACATCTGTTACTGTCTGAGGGTCGTATCCAATATATGATGCCATAACTTTGTATGTTCCGACATCTACATTCAGAATTGTATATTCACCGTTATCATCGGTGATTGCTCCGGTACTGTATCCTGTGCCTTCCACTTTAATGGTAGCTCCAATTAAAGCAGAATTATCTTTGGCATCGGTTACTTTTCCGGTGATTTTACCGGTTGTTCCCTGTTTATCTAATCCGTAAGAATTATTTAACAGGATTCCAAGAACAAACAGTAGGGAAAGTGTAAGTCTTAATGAGTTTTTCATTTTTCCCCCTTCTTTGAATAATTTAATTTTGTAAAGTTTTTTCTCATAATCATTTTATTTTAAAAAACCCTCATAATAGAACAATATCTTGTCAATTATGAGGGTTGTATTATTAAATTCGTTAAACAAATAATTATTTATTTAATCAACATCATTTTCTTTGTTGCTTTGAAGTCTCCTGCTGTTAATGAATAATAATATATACCGCTTGATAATTTGTCTGCAAAGAAATTAACTTCCTTCGGACCCTGTGACTGAATTTCATTTACTAATGATGCTACTTCTCTTCCGAGTGCATCATAAACTTTCAGAGAAACTAATCCGGCTCTTTCAACATAGTAGTTGATTGTTGTCTGTGGATTGAAAGGATTCGGATAATTCTGGAATAATTCATAATTCTTTGCTATTGAAACATTTTCCTTTATTCCTACATTTGGTAACGGACCTCTTTTGAATATTCCGTAAACCGGTGCTTTTCCCCAGTCTGCAACAGTTACCCATGATCCTGCTTTTAAATCTCTTAAATAATAAAGTCTTAAACTGTCTGAAGTAGCTGGTGCTAATGATGGATGCTTTTCTTCAATGTTCGGTGTATTAGTAACGTTGGTAGGTGTTGACCAGGTATTACCGTTGTCTCCGGAAACTGAAATGAATATTTCACCGGCATTTACAACATCTCCGTTCTGAACTACCTGTGTGTTACCATACAAAAATGCGACAAAAGCACAGACTAATTTACCGTCAGCATTTCTTGTAACTGTTGGCTGACTTAAAGGAACCATGTTAACCTGTGTAATGGTATCTGCTAATGCAGGTATATTTGCTTTTGAAGCAATTAATTTCAGGCCGGTTGACTGTGACCACTGATAAATTCTCGGTTTTACAAATTCAGTAGTATATTGATTCGGGAATGCTGTTGCTGTTGCATTGTAAGCAACAAAAAATACATGCGGCTCATCACCGACATATACTGTTTGATATCCGCCGACGAGACTTGCAAATAATGTATCTGTACCGTCGATTAAATAATTAAACACTACCGTTCCGTTATCAAATGTAACTCCGTTGTCATTAGATGCAAAAAGTGACATAGCGTTTGAAGTTGAATTGTAATCAGTTCCTACGATACAGACTTTTCCGTTTGAATTTGCAGCAACGTCAAAATTTCCTGAAGGTCCGCTGATTGTGGTTAAGTCAACATATGGATTCCAGGTTGATCCGTTTAAAGTAGTTCTCCATCCGTTGAAAGCTCCGGTGTTATTTGGAGCTGCAACCATAACCAGGTTTCCGTTAGCTGTTCCTGCGATGTGAGGCCAGATCGGAAGATTTCCCGTTACATTTGTTGGAACTCCCGGAATGTTTTCAAATCCGAATGCTCCGAAGAATAAATCTCTTGAAACCAGACTTCCGACTGTTGCTGACTGGTGTCTTGCTATTACCGGTTTGCCGTTTGATAATGTCAGACAAGGAAAACCCTGAGCTGCAACATTTGAGAGAACGTCACCTGACCATGTAGCTCCGTTGTCTTCACTGTATGCATAATAAACATATCTTCCGGTTCCTGCCGCAGTACTTGAATCCTGCTGGGACATAATGATGGAACACCATTTCCCCTTATTGGTCGGATCCTGTATTAGATATCTTACTGAACCGTTGGTCTGATAATCATATGATACTGACCATAATGACGTGTATGTTTCTCCGGCTCCTAATGTCGGAGGTCCCGGATCCTGTGCTTTTGCAATTCCTGCTGAAAAAAGAACCACAAACAGTAAATAAATTGAAAATTTTTTGTACATTTTTTTTCTCCTTTATGATTTTGATAAAATAATTTTCTTTGAAAATTGTCTTGCAAATTTTTTAATTACGCTGTTAATTTTTAATTAATATACTACTAATGGTAAAACTTGTCAATATAGATTTTAGTAATAAGCAACCGTTAATTTATTGCAAACTAATAATAAGCAAGACTTTTGTCAAGCAACAATTAACTGTAATTTTTTTTAATGCTTTTAAATATATTTACGGAAACATTTCTTCTGCTTTCCTTTGTCTTTCCTGCAATATGATTTGTAAGCAGTACGTTGTTCAATCCGCTGAAACCCCTGTAAACAAAAGGTTCATTACTGAACACATCCAGTCCGGCAAATTTTATTTTTTTCACTTTAAGCAATCCGAACAGCGCTTTTTCATCCACTACATCTCCTCTTGAAGTATTAATGAATACAGTAGTGTCCGGAATTTGTTTTAATTTTTTTTCTGAGATGAATCTGTAATTTTTTTTATTCAGCGGAATATGAACTGTTATTATTTCGCAGTTCTTTAAAATGAAATTCAGATTTTTAAAATTAAAATCTTTTTCTCTTATCCAAACTCTCCTGTCTGTATCATTTGCATACACTTTCATTCCGAATGTTCTGCAAAGTTTTCCGACATAACTTCCGACTTTTCCGAAGCCTATTATACCGATGCTTTTACCGTAAATTTCCCTCCTCTCATAATCATAAAACGTGAATCTGTTATTCCTTACCAGACTGTCGGAAAACATAAGATTCTTGTAAATTGCAAGTATCATCGCAAGTGTATGTTCCGCTGCTGAAATATTATTCGAATCATCGGCATTTATTATCTTTATATCTTTCCCGGCGCAATATTCAGCATCAATATGGTCAGTCCCTTTTGAACATGTTGCAATTACATCAAATTTTACTTTATCAAGAAAGTTTCTGTCTATCTTCCTGATACTCCTGATTACAAGCACATTGTAATTTCTGTATTTTTTTATAATACCGGAATTTGAAATTCCGAATTCTGTTTTTATGTGAAATTTTTTCGGGGAAAGAAGAGCAAAGCCCGCTGTGTCTATTTCATCCGCAATCAGTATTCTGATCATGTTCAGTTTTCTTCAAAAATATGAATTATTTTGCTGAATTCATAAACTAATGCATTTATACTAATGCATTTTAAAACAAAATGAATTTATGATTAGATTATTATTTGCGTATAAAGCCTGATTACACGAATTAATTTTCCAGATATTCTTCGACTAGTTTCAGAACTTCATATTTACCTTCGCCCGTGATAGTCGAGAAAGGTATGTAATCTATACAAAGGTCTTCATTGTTAACGATTTTCGAAGCACGGTAAATCTGCTTCTGCATTTTGTTGGAGGAGATTTTATCTGATTTTGTAAGTATGATTGCAAACGGAATTTCATAGTATTCAAGCCAGCTTACCATGAGTTCGTCAAGATATGTCGGCTCGTGCCTTGAATCAATAAGAACAAATACAAGCTTGACATTCTGCCTTTCGCTTATATAATCTTCAACTAACTTTCGCCAGCCGGCTCTTATCTGTTCGGGTACTTTTGCATATCCGTATCCGGGAAGATCAACAAGATAAAACTTTTCATTAATAAGGAAGTAATTCAGCTGTCTCGTTTTTCCCGGTACTGATCCGATCTTTGCAAGTTTTTTTTTGGAACAGATTGAATTTATAAGAGAAGATTTGCCGACATTTGATCTTCCTACAAATACAAATTCAGCAAGCACTGAATTGGGAAGCGCTCTTAAATCAAAAATACTCTTTATAAATTCGGCTGATAATATTTTCATATTTATTCGGATTAGTTAAAACGGAAAATCCTTAATCTTTAGAAAAAATATTGATGATCAGAAAATTCATTTTGCTTGGATTGGTTGTAATGATAGTATTAGTGACTATCCTTTTGTTAAACACATTTACAAAATCATCGGTGCAAATGCGTGTGGCGGCCAGGCCCGCTC
>JAEUSI010000180.1 GCA_016788375.1 Ignavibacteria bacterium
ACCGCTGCGGTAAATGAAGCGAGTTCCACAGGAAGCGCTTGTGAATTCGAATCCCCTGCAAGAGCAAAGTCGCAGAATGTCGTCAGCCCGCTTGCCTGCAGATAAGATCCCGCTAATGAAGTATTCAGGCATTCCCATGAAGCAGTCATGTCAGCTCTTTTCATTATATACAGTTTGCTGATGTCTGAGAAATAGCTTACATCTATTTTGATATTGTAATTTGCATATCCGTTCAGATCGTTACCTGTATATGTTAAGGTGAACCAGTAATCTTCATAGATAACGTTAGGATCGGTTATTGTTCCGCCTGCATTCAAAGCAGTTGAATTCGGAAGAATCTCAGGCGATGCATTCGTCGGCGGACGCTGGTTCGTATATTTGGTTACGGATAATACTCCTCCTGTCGGGTTGTCGTTCTGCGTGACTTTCAGGGGATCAGGTAACATTCCGATTGTGTTGAATGTAACGGCAGCTTCACTGCAGTTATATGTTCCGGCTGAAGTAACGGAAGTCTGACAATATCCGTCTGCATCGTTAACGATGAAATTATCGATCCACAGATTATTGCCGTAGGCGCAAACTCCTCTGAATGCAATGTAAATATTGCTGTTTCCTGCATAAGCGGACAGATCAATTGTCTCATGTCTCCATTGAGAAGGAGATGAAGGATTGTATGATGTTGTCTGCGAAGCGCCGGTTGCAAGAGAAGGCACTGAGTTAAAGGCTTTTCTGTATGGTGTCGGGGTATTAATAAAAGTCGCGCCGTTATCAAGCGACACAAGCACCTGAAGTGAATCGTTTTCAGTTGCGTAAGATTTGTAAGCTACATAAAAATTCAGCACCGGTTTTGTAAGCGCTGAGAAATTAAACGACGGCGATACAATAAGACCTTCCGGTCCGGGCGCATAAGCGAAGTTATTGCAGACAATTGCCGCGTCATTGGCAATTCCCGCAGGATTTGAGACTGCTGTTTCAAGACTCCACAAAGGTATGGACTGATACACCGTCCAGCCTATCGGAAGATCTCCGGTTTGAACATACGGATAAGTTGTAATCTGTGAAAATCCCTTTACTGCAAAAGCAAATAACAGGATAACAGCAAGTGTAATTGTTTTTTTCATTTTGTGTATTTTAATTTATAAAATAAGATAATTTTTAAATTTATATTTATTGACAGAAAGAAACTTATTCGAATCAACTCTTACAAGTCGGATATTTGGGGAAGATACGGCTTAGTTTTATTGATTTGTTTACTCAGCAGTACTGAAAGAATCTGTGTCATCAGCAGAATAAACTCTTTGTTCCGTATTACAGTAATAATGTTTTAACTAAATTAATACTTCTGAAAACAAATTCCAAATTATTTTTTTTAGTTTGGCAACAGTGCGGATATATACCGGGGAAAATTTAGTCAGCTGTGTAAAACCGGATTCAAAATGCAAAAGCCGTGCAGAATAACTTACACGGCTTTACTGAGAAACTATTTTCTTCCCGGGTTTACTTCATTAATATCATTTTCGTAGTAATAATAATATCTTTTACTTTCATAATGCAGAGATAAACTCCGCTGGACAGATTACTTCCGTCGAATTTTACAGTATAATACCCAACCGGAAGATTTTCATTTACAAGTGTTGCAACTTCTTTCCCAAGCATGTCATGAATTTTCAAAGATACAAATCCCGATTTCGAAATTCCAAATTCCACATTCGTAACAGGATTGAACGGATTCGGATAATTCTGCTGAAGACTGAATTTTTCAGGCACTCCTATATTAACGTCATTATTCAGGTAAAAATATTCGTAACTTCCGTTGAAATCAGTCTGCTTCAGTCTGTACTGGTATGTTCCGGAATATAAATTCATGTCCGTAAAAGCATAGCTGTTCTGTACATTCGAATTTCCTTTTCCTTTTATATTACCGGCTTTCACCCAGACCTGTGATTCGTTTCCGGAAATTTTTCTTTCTATTTCAAATCCTGCGTTATTGTTTTCCGATGCTGTAGCCCAATTTAAAGTTACATTTCTTTCACTGACAACTGAATTAAAAGAAACAAGCTCAACAGGCAAAGCCGAATTATCCCATGTTGTCGTTATGTAAATTCCGTCAAGTATAACTCTCGGAGCGGATGAAGCTGTTCCCTGCCTCAGACTGAATCTTCCAAGGTCAGTCAGATCTGCTCCGTTTCCGCCCTTAGGTCCGATTTCCGGAACCGGCTCAGAAGACGGAACATGTACTGAAGGAGAATATACAAATAAACTTACCGAATCATTTGCAGCTCCGGGATTTATTGAATACTTCAGTATCAGAAGATATGTTGTATCTTTAAAATAACGGGCAGGCGTGTACGAAACTGTTTCTGTTGTCTTGGAAAGTCCGAAAGCAATATTACCGGATGAATCTTTAGCATAAACTCTGCCTGCAAGAGAAGTTGTGCTTGTTGACGACAGCAGCGAAGCAAAATAATCTCCTGCAGGTTTTGACGTTTTAACATTCACTAAAAATGAAGCATAAATATTTCCGGAAGTCCGCGGAGAGGAAAAGTCTCTGTATACATCCTGCCCTGTTGTATCTATTCTGACTGCATTGCCGTTATCCGAATTTATATAATCCGGAAAAGAAAGCCCAGGTGATGTAACAAGCATTCTGTTTGTATAAACCGAACCGATTGTAAACCAGTTATGCTGTTGAAGCGAATCTCCTTCAGCATAATCAAAATTTTCATCAGCAAGCTGAGAAAATATTTTACCGTTTATAAACAGCGGTAAAATCAAAAGCAAAATTAATTTTTTCATCAGATTTTAATTTTTAATTTTTAAAATCAACAACCTGTGCAAAATTAAATCCGGCTTCTTCTGATTCCTAAGAAAAATCTGTGGTAAGACAGGAATTTGCATTATTTTTCTTATTAAATATGACAAATAAAAAAGCCGGCGGAATTTCTCCGGCGGCTTCTTTAAAATGAAATATTTTTGTTGTAAATTTACAATTCCTGCTGCAGGTATTACTTTACAAGCATCATCCTTTTTGTCTCTGAAAAATTACCTGCATTTAATGTATAGAAGTAAACTCCGCTAGCAAGTCCGGCTGCATTAAAATCTACAGAATAATATCCTGCAGTTCTGTAACCTTTTACAAGTGAAGCTGCTTCTTTGCCTGACATATCATAAACTGTAATGTTTACATTTCCGTCATAAGGCAGATCAAAGCTTATTTTTGTAGAAGGATTAAAAGGATTCGGATAATTCTGTGCAAGGCTGTATTTATCCGGCGAACCGATTATAACTTCATTATTGAGAGTGAAATATTCAAAATTTCCGTTATAGTCAATCTGTTTAAGCCTGTAGCTGTATTTGCCGGAAGCAAGATTAAGATCGCTGAACTTATAATTATTCATTACAGATGAAGTACCGTTTCCAGTTACATTTCCAATTTTTGACCAGATTCCGTTTGAAGATCTTTCAATATCGAATCCGGAATTATTGTTTTCCGAAGCCGTGCTCCAGACAAGATTAACATTGTTCCTGTTAACTGAAGAAGTAAATGAAGCCAGTTCAACTGGAAGCGTTCCTCCCCAGTCAGTTCCGGCATAAATTTCGTCTATTACAACCGTAGGAGCTATAGTAGATGATCCTTGTCTTAAGGCGAATCTTCCGATATCCGGAACATCGTTTGTGGTTGAAGGTCCTCCTGTAACTGTCGGCGCAGGTTCAAAAAGCGGAATTACATCTCCGGGTTTAAAAACAGTCAGACTCACTACATCATTTGTCGCTCCTGCAACAAATGTATGCTTGGCAACCAGAAGATAAGTTGTACCGAGAGTATATGTAGTATCAGTATAAACAAGTCCGCCTCCTCCGAGTGCATTCTTTATAATTCCGAATGCAATATTATTTGAATTCAGACTTGCGCTTTTTACATAAACCCTGCAGGCAAAGTTAGATGGGCTTGTTGCCGGTAAAAAAGCAGCACAGTAATCTCCGCCTGTTTGAGCAGCGGTTACTTTAACAAGGAAAAATCCGTACACGCTTCCGGAATTTACCGTTCCTGTCATCTGCTTATATACATCCTCGCCTACATTAATAACTGTAGTTGCATTACCTACTCCGGGAAGCTGATAACCGGCAAAGTCCAGTCCCGGCGCGGTTACTTTTACAATATTTGTATATACTCCCGGAACCGTGACCCATCCGTGCTGCTGAACAGAATCACCGGCCGGATAATCAAAACTTTCTGAAAACAGCTGAGCCTTAAGTCCGGTCGAAGCTGCAATTGTAAGACACAAAGCAATAAATAATTTTTTCATAAGGTATTTTTTAATTTTTAAATTCCGGTTAATATAAATCTATTCAATATAAATTTCTATCAAAATATTTGTGATTTCAGTAATGAAATTCACATCCGTCCCAAACGTTGGAATAAATCCTTGAGATTTAAGTTAGTCGCTTTGTTTAAATAAAATTTGAAATTTATTTATTTTCATAATTTATTCAACAGTTTTAAATTAATCTGGAAAGCATTGAATGAAATAGTAAAAAAGCCGGAAGACTTCTCAACCGGCTTTCATTAATTACGAATTAATAAAATAAATCTAAAATCAGCAATCAAAAATCTTAAATCATGTTCACGGCGTCACTACATAAACCCCGGCTGCAGCATTATTCTCTACAATACTTAAATCCCCGGCATCAACATAATCATCTCCCGTTACATCCGTCTGAACATATCCGCTTTGCCCGGCTGCCGCATCATTTTCCACCTGGCTCAGATCTGAT
>JAEUSI010000181.1 GCA_016788375.1 Ignavibacteria bacterium
GATTGGAGATTTTAGATTTAAATCATAAATCATAATTCGTATTTACAATTCAACCCTTGCAACAAATTTAATAAATGCTTTATTGAATATTAACATATGTTTATTTATTTTAGAACAGTCAGTTAACGGGTATTGAAAATTTTATAAATCCTGAAAATTAAACCTGATAAAATTCAGATTAATTTTAAAACAAGCGGATTGAAAAAATATTTCGAGAAGTCCCGGTTTTCTGCGGAAGTAAAGCACTAAATTAACAGTAATCATTTTTTAATTTAAAAAAAGGAAAACAAAAATGAGAACAATTATCCTTTCTTTGCTCTGCATCTTTACATTTACATTAAGCAGTTTTGCACAATGGACAGAACAGACGTCCGGTGTTTCTGTATCAATCTATTCGGTTTAAGCGGTGGATAACAATGTCGTCTGGGCTTGCGGCGATAACGGAACCGTCTTGCGTACGATTAATTCAGGCGTGACATGGACAACAGTAACCTCGCCGAATTCTTCAATCGGTCTTTATACAATTCAGGGATTAGACGCCATGACAGCTCTTGTCGGAGGCGCAGGTGTTTCTGCAGGTTATGTTTATAAAACAATTGACGGAGGCGTTACATGGACGGAAACATTCAATCAGCCGGGAGGATTTATAAATTCAGTTGATAAATTCAACGGATTTCCCGTATGCGGAATGCTGAGTGATCCGATCGGCGGAAGATGGGGACAGTTCGTTAGTTTCGATTTCGGTTCCACCTGGGATTCAACCGGTTTTTACAATCCGGCTCCTCCGGGAGAAGCCGGCTGGAATAATTCTTTCTTTCCGGCAACACCGAGTTTCTTTTCTTACTACGGAACCAACAATACTAAAATCTATCAGCCGTTTGCCAACGGAACAATGCTGGTGCATCCGACACCGGGACTTGTGAATTCTTATGCAGTCTGGGGAAATACAAATTCTAGGCTTATGACCGGCGGAGACATAATGCTTTATTCTGTTGACGGTGGAAATTCCTGGACAGACGTAAATGCAATCGGAACAGGTGAAATTTCCGGTATCTGCGGCGGAGGAACAATATGGTTTTATACCAGAGGTTCTTCGGTTCATAAATCAACTGACAACGGAGGAATCTGGACAACTGATTATACCTCAACCGGAATTTACAACCATATAGCTCTTTCTCCCGAGGGACTTTATATGTGGGCTGTCAGAAGCAACGGAGGAATTTCAAGAAATCTTATTGATTTCCCTTTGCCTGTTGAACTTAATTCTTTTGTATCTTCAATATCCGGAAGCAATGTTACGCTTAACTGGAGCACTTCACATGAAGTCAATAATTCGGGATTTGATATTGAAAGATCTGAAGTGAAAGGTCAGATTAACGGAGAGTGGAGAAAGACCGGATTTGTAAACGGAAACGGAACTACTGCCGAAAACAGTTTTTATGAATTCACTGACAGAGGATTAAGTCAGGGAAAATACAATTACAGACTGAAACAGACAGATTATAACGGTAATTTCGAGTATTTCAATCTTTCGAATGAAGTAATTATCGGATCTCCGGAGAAGTTCAGACTGTCACAGAATTTTCCGAATCCTTTCAACCCATCAACAAAGATTAGTTTTGATCTTCCGTTCGATGCAAAAGTAAGTCTGAAAGTTTTTGATATGACAGGAAGAGAAGTTGCATCACTTGTAAATGAATTCAGAACATCAGGATATTATACTGTGAATTTCAACGCTTCCGATCTTTCGACCGGAATTTATTTGTACAGAATAACTGCTGATGCAAACGGTAAGAGTTTTACTTCAGAGAAGAAAATGGTGCTGGTGAAATAAACAATGTAAATAAAGTAAACATCTGTGCGGTTCTGCCCGTCAAAGGTAAGAACCGCAATTTTTTTAAAGAAGAAATTCAGTATTAAGTTACATGAATTAAATAAATAAACAGATAGGCAGTTTATAATCACCATTTAACTTTACCCGCCAGCAGCTTATTGGAACCTTTGCCCAGATGCCAGATGCATTTCATTGCGTCGTGAACGGAAATATCAACTCTCTTAATTTTTTCTTCTTTCATCATATACAGATTTCCACCGGAAGGAATCGGAGCAGCTGGGATATAAATCATTAAGTAACCGTCTTCATTTTCCTCTTCTATTACAACTCCCAGAGCCCATGTTTCACCCATTTCAGCAAATATTACGCTTTTGTATTTCATATCCGTTGATTCTGCTTCTTCGGCAATCATATTCTCAAAGACAGAATGCCCTGGTATTATCTTCATTACAAAAGAATTAATCAGTCCGAGCAGAAACTGACCGACGAATGTTTTAAGAATTATACCGCAGAAGAAAACAGATATAAGAAAAACAATAAAAGCCCTGAGGTCCGGAAATTCTTTTCCGACAAATGGCGAGTCAGGCAAAAATTCAATTATCGGTTTCAGGAAATCTGTAATTAAATCATAAAGCTTTAATACAACGAATGCTGCGAGAAATAGCGGAATCATAAGCTGCAGTCCGCCGAGGAATGTTCCTTTCAGTTTCTTGATCATGGCGATTTGTTTAAATTTTAAATACAAATTACATTCAATTATTTCTTACTTCAATGACATATATATTAATTAAAATAATCTGACACAAATCATTAGTGAATTCAGCATAAGCAATTGCTAAATGATCTGAAAATAAGTGCATCTGCACGGGTGCCTGAAAAAAATATTGAATGAAGTAAATGATTTGCTAATAATTCCGGAAAAGCATAATTTTCTTCAGACAAAATATGCGGGAGTAACTTTTAATCAGCTGTAAACACCTAACCTCACTGACTTCTGTAGAATTAAAACAAACTCTGACTAAGCAGATCAGAAAATAAAAAACATAGTTTATGTCAGTAATAATAAATGTTAACTGCTTCTTAACAGATTTCATTTAAATACTGTGTAAATAAAAGAAGTAACCGGAAAAAAAAGTATTTCCCTTAGCACGCAGAACAAACCTGTTTCAGTGGTTTGAATTGCTGAATTGCTGAAAAAAGAGGTAAAAATACTTACAAATAAAATTAACAAATTAAATTAAGAAAGGGGTAAAATTATGCTACTCATTCTAAAATCTAAATTTGTTATTGCAGCCGTTCTGTTAATTCTTTTCTCCCGTGCAGTAACAGCCCAGAACCTGACGGTTGTAATCAATACGAACATCCCTGCGTCAGGAATGAATCTTACGCTTGATTCAGTTACATTTTACGGTAATGCAACTGTCCTGAACATAAGCGCTATGCGTGACAGTGTTTACAGCAACTGGGTCTATCCTGACGGATATGTAACCGGAGCGAGCGCTATTGTCTCCAATGTGTATAAAGTCGGGCAGCAGACAGGATTAGACACCTCTGCAGTTGCTAAGCATAAAACATTTCTGAGTTCAGGTTCTTATTCACTTCAGGCAGGTGATAAAATTTACAGATGTTATTATACATTAACAGACAGCACTTACGGAACATTCAAATTTTTTACGCTCGGCTATGAAGACGGTTCGGGAAATGCCAAATTCGAACCGTTCCTTTTCCTTGCACCTGCACATCACAGCGATTATATCAAAATAATCAAGCCGGGAGCAGCACATGACGTGGAATTCGAAGTAAGCTCAATGTTCGGTGTCGAAGCAAGCGGCTGGGGTGACGTAAAAATCACATGCAGCGGAGAGACAGTAGTAGACTGTTTCGGGCTTGTCGGAGGAAGCGCAAGTTTTCTTTATGATTATGTCACTACAAAAGAATGCGCAACAGTTGGCAACTGCTGCAGATGTATTTTCCATTTCGGATTTGCATACGGGTTCTCCTCGGTAGGAATCGGCGCAGACGGAATATCAATTGAATTAAGCGGAAGTCTGGGCTGGAAAGGTTCTACAGAAAAGGAAGTAAAAAGATGCTGTCCTAACGGCGCGCTTGTTGCATTTAATTATTCACCGCAGACCTCCGGGACTTCACTTGCTCTTTATTCAGTATCGTCTGTTTCAAATTCTGTCTGCTGGGTTGCAGGATCTTCTGCGACAGTATTAAGAACAACAGACGGAGGCAGTAACTGGCTGAATGCATCAGGTACAGGATTAACGGGAGATATATACTGCATCAATGCAGTTGATGCAAATACTGCTTTCTGTTCATCTTCGCCTTCTGTAACAATTATCTTTAAAACGATAAACGGAGGTGCTTCCTGGGCGCCGGTCTTTAATCAGCCCGGAGGTTTTATTGATGCAATACAGATGATAAATCCGTCAACAGGGTATTCGGTCGGAGATCCCGTCGGCGGGAAATGGACTGTTTTGAAGACAACAGATTCAGGAAACAGCTGGGCAAGGATGACAACCGAACCGTTGCAGTTTTCAACAGAAGCAGGATGGAATAATTCATTTCAGATAATGGGAAATCATATGTGGTTCGGCACAAATTCAAACAGGATTTATCATTCATCTGATCTGGGAAATACGTGGAACAGTTCTCCGTCAAATCCGATAATAAATTCGTATTCGGTTCATTTCAACAGCACATCAACAGGACTTGCGGGTGGAAACGGAGTAATAAAATCCACGAATGGCGGAAACACTTATGCTCCGGTTGTTACGCCTTCAGGACTAACGGAAATATCCGGTATTGACGGATACGGACCGGACTGGTGGGCAATCGGAAACGGAGCCGGTATTTACAAATCGGCGAATGCTGGTGCAGGCTGGGAACAAGCATATACCGTTACTGCAGAT
>JAEUSI010000182.1 GCA_016788375.1 Ignavibacteria bacterium
AAGCAGGAACTTGAAGAATTAAAACTGAGAAACGATAAATTAGTGGAAGACGTTAAACTGTTCTTTCTTGAAAAGCTTAATGAAATGGATGAGTTTATCAGGAACAGAAATGTATATACAATGGAACTTGCCAATATTTCCTCAAACACAGGTGAAGACACCAAAAGCCGCAATGATGATTCCGAAGGCAAATTAAAAAAGGTTTCAATCAACACATAAAACAATTATCATTTCAGTATAGTATCAATGACAGGTAAGCACGGTGAGGCGGTCAGATTTTTAAAGAACATTCATTCGGAAGATCATTCTGTCGGAATAATACTCGGTACCGGTCTCGGCGGACTTGTAAAAGACATAAAAATTGAATCTGCAATTGACTATTCCGATATTCCGGGTTTTCCGCTGTCAACAGTCGAATCTCATTCCGGGAAGCTGATATTCGGCGAGTTATCAGGTAAGAAAATTATTGCAATGCAGGGTAGATTTCATTTTTATGAAGGTTATTCGATGGAAGAAGTTACTTTCCCTGTTTATGTACTGAATCAGCTTGGAGTCAGGTATTTAATTGTTTCAAACGCATGCGGGTCTGTAAATCCTTCGTTCAGAAGAACTGATCTTATGATAATGACATCGCATATTAATTTGCTATTTGATAATCCTTTAAAAAACAAAAAAGTTAATTTCGTCAGCGGAAGCAGGATTTATTCGCGGGAGCTGATAAAACTGGCTGAAAAGACTGCGCTTGAAAACGGAATCAGAATAAGAAAAGGTACATATGTCCCGGTACAGGGTCCGAACCTTGAAACTGCAGCCGAATACAGAATGGTCAGAAAAGCCGGCGGAGATACGGTGGGAATGTCAACGATTCCGGAGGCACTGGCAGCAAGCAATCTCGGAATGAAAGTTCTCGGCTTATCAATAATAACAGATAACGGATTTCCCGATACATTAAAAGTCGCCATGCTTAAGGATATTTTGGAAGCCGCAGGAATTTCTGAACCCGAGCTGACATTGCTAATAAGAAAGTTAGTTGATAAATTATAAACAAATATTTCAGATTTGTTAAGAAAAATATTTAACGGCTGAATTTTATTTTTTAAAAAAATGAGTGAACAAAGAAAAAAAATTCTCAGGTCATCAGAATTAATAAAAGAAAGTTTTCCCGGGAATTTCAAACCTTCAACAGCTTTAATTATTGAAGACAGCTTTGATATTTTGAACGGAATTACCATAAAAGGAGAAATTGATTTTGACAAGGTATTTCCTGTGAATGAAAATTCCCCGGGACCGAAAGGAAAAGTTTTATTTGCAAAATGCGGCAGCAAAGACATAATAATCTTTCAAGGGAGGATGCATTACTACGACGGATTTCATATGAGAGAAATCGGACATACTGTATATACGCTGAAGTATCTCGGAATAAAAAAAATTCTTTCCGTAGATGAAGCCGGACTCCTTAATCCAAGATTTAAATGCGGAGATCTTGCAATAGTATATGATCATGTCAATTTAACAGGCGATAATCCTCTTATCGGCAGGAATGACGATGAACTGGGTATAAGATTTCCGGATATGAGCAATGCATACGATAAAGACTTGTACGGCGTGATTTACCGTATATTCCAGAAGGAAATGATGAAGATGAATGAATCTGTTTATCTCGGCATTTCAGGTCCGCAGACAGAAACAGAGGCTGAGTCAAGATTCTACCGTGACATCGGAGCAGATGTACTCGGATATTCACTTGTTCCGGAAAACATAACAAGTGTTCATGCCGGTATTAAATTTGCCGGAATTGCACTGCTGACCCGTGAACTGATTGCAGATAAAATGATGGAAGACGAAAGAACTGAATCACAGATGAACATGGATCAGATAATGAACAGAAAAGCCGCATCAAATGAACTCGGCAGAGTATTAAAAGAAATATTAGAAAACATTTAAATTTAAAATATATGCCTGTAAGAATTGAAGTTCCGAAAATGTATAAACTCCTCATCGGAGGAAAGTTTACACGCACAGAATCCGAAAGATATCTTGTAGCTGTAAATCCGGTTACAGGCGAAAAGATATGTAATTATTCAAGGGCATCCAGAAAGGATGTCAGGAACAGTGTTGTAGCTGCAAGAACAGGATTTAACGAATGGAATTCTAAAACCGCATATGAACGAGGACAGATTTTATACAGACTGGCTGAAATGCTTGAAGGAAGAAAAGAACAGTTCGCCGAAGAAATTCAAATATCATCCGGTCAGAATAAAGCAAAGAGCATAAAGGAAGTTACAAAAGCTATTGACAGGATTATTTATTATGCCGGATTCTGCGATAAATGGATCCAGCTCAGCGGATCCGTAAACCCTGTTCAGTCTGGATATTTTAATTTCTCGATACCAGAACCAACGGGAATTGTCGGAATAATTTTACCTGATACACTCAGTTTTCTTCCTCTGATATCCAGAACAGCTGCGGTTATTACATCTGGTAATTCCTGCATAATTCTTTCAAATGAAAAAGCGCCGCTGCCTGCATTAACATTTTCAGAAGTAATTTCAACAAGTGATTTTCCTTCGGGAACCATTAATATTCCCACTGGAAAAAAGAGCGAACTTATTCCTCATATTGCGGGACATTTTGATATTAATGCAATTGATTACTGCGGAAACAATCAGGAAGAAATAAAGGTCATAAAAGAGCTTTGCTCCAATAATGTAAAAAGATTTCATTTTATGAATAACACCGACTGGTATTCGGATTTATCAAACGAAAATCTCAGGGAAATAGAAAAATTTTCCGAAATAAAAACTGTCTGGCATACTATGGGTATGTGAATGTATTGAAAATTTATCGGTGATCAATTTATGTCCAATTTTTTAAAATTAGTATTAAGCATATTAATTTGTCAGCTTGCCGGAATTACCGGAGCTTTGTTTACTGCAGGTTCGGTTTCAGGATGGTACGCAACATTGATAAAGCCGTCATTCAACCCTCCTGATTCAGTGTTTGCTCCGGTTTGGACTGTATTATATCTTCTTATGGGAATTTCAATGTTCCTGATCTGGAAAGAAGGTCTCAGAAATAAAGAAGTCAGAAATGCCTTCATACTGTTTATTGTACAACTTGTATTTAATACACTCTGGACAATTATTTTTTTCGGAGCTCAGTCTGTAACGGGAGGATTTATTGTCATTTTAATTTTATGGATATTAATACTCATATGCATTTTCAGATTTCTAAGGATTTCTAAAACTGCAGGCATGCTGCTGATACCTTATTTTTTTTGGGTTGCATTTGCAGCAGTGCTTAACTGTTATATAATGATTTTAAACTAATTTCTGTTTCAGTATTCAAAAACATTTTCCCGCAATAACAATGAGAGTGAGATTCAAAATTTTCATATTAATACCTGCATTATTATTATTATTTCTGAGCAATGAATATCTGCATGCTGATACTACAGACGATAATCCATCGGCTGACAACAGTATTCAGAATAATGAGTTCGGAACGGAAACACTTTATTTTGAAATTGATAATGCAGAGGAAAGCGAGCAGATAATCAGAGAACATCTTCTTGAAGTATTTCCGATAATTTCCGAAAATGCTGTTTCGAAAATATCGCAATCAAAGAAAGTAAAAGAATTTAAAATCAGCGGCGGAGACAGTACATCCGGTATTTCAGATTCATACATTTATAAAGTTTCGTTTGATGTTCCGAGAAATTATCTCGCCGACACCGTAAAGATTTTATGGAAGCTAAACATACCGGAGTTTCAGTCGCGCATTTATCAAATTTACAAAGGGAAAGAAATTTATATCGATACTTGGCCAAATGTTGTCGGAACAATAAAAGATAAAACATACACCGGAAATTTCAGTGCATACAGAATAAGAAACTGGCCGTTTTACAAGGATCCCGATCCGCTGAAAGCAAACCTTCCTCCCGTAAAACCTGGTCCGGGAAATCCGCTCGGATTGTTTGTAGTTCATTATGACGAGAATTCTCTCAGATATTTTCACGGAACAAACAACCCTAAAGTTCTTAATAATCAGATGCGCAATCTTTCTCACGGATGTGTAAGAAATGATAACGGCAACATTGCCAAAATGAAAGAATTTATCATCAAGCGTGTAGTAAAGTCAAAAGATCTGTCAGACTGGCTCGGAAGCAGGAAGACACTGATTTATGACTTTGAAGAGATTGATAAATTTCCCGTACAGATAATTTATAAGACATTCGAAGTAGACAGCGATGCTTACGGAAAATATATAATGACATTTAAAGATATTTACAATTACGGAAATCCAGGGAATGTAAACACTGAATTAAATGATACATCGTTAATTATTCTCACTGATACAGAAAATATATTATCCGATTACAGAAAGAATTTCGGTAACGACATTACGGATGAACCTCTGAAAATGATGATTGACTATGTTATCAATAACGGGAAAGATTACGAAAAGTATTATATAAATGATCTCCGGGAAAAATTCATGTTAAGGGATTAAAAACTTTCATCTCTCCATCTTATAATTTTCCAGACATTGTCGGATGAATTTCTGTGAAAGTTCATGTCAGCAAATCCGTTAACCCTGATTATGTCACCGGGATTAAAAGTAATGGTAAGATTAAAACTTCTCTTTACATTCTGATCAAGAGAATCACCTCCCTGA
>JAEUSI010000183.1 GCA_016788375.1 Ignavibacteria bacterium
TAACTTACTTCATAAGAACCCGTTTGGAGTTTTTTGTCAATAAGAGTTGAAATATTTCTTCCCAGTATATCAAACATTTCAAGCTTTACATTTCCGGATTTTTGTAAATCAAATTTAATTTTCGTATTTGGATTAAATGGGTTCGGATAGTTCTGATATAAATTGAAAGCAAAAGGAATTTCTGAGCTTATAGTTTTAACTGAAACTGGTGAATTTCCATTTGAATCAGTTTTTATAATATAAATATTCCTGTTACTACCAGATAAATTAGGTATGTATGTAGTAAAACCTGTAATTAAAAATCCATTATCAGAAGTTTCAACTATCGAAGTTGCACCATCTATTTCATCTACATTAGAGTTAAATACTTTTCTTGATACAACTTCTCCTGTGTTATTTAATAAAAGAAAAAGTATATTAACAGAGGAATCTTCCCAAATACCTGTTATTCCATACTTTCCGTTTATAGTTCGACACATACTGTTGGTATTATTAGTTTGAGATAGAACATTTTGAAATATTACATTCCCAGATGAATCAATTTTTGTGAAATGCGCTTGTGCACTGAAAAAATGATCAAAAGGTCCTGATATAAATAACTCTCTGTTTGATTCCGCAACAATTGACTTACCAACTTGCGAATCTCCTTCTCCTTCTAAACCAAAACTCTTAAACCAAAAAAAAATGCCTTGAG
The DNA here is from genome assembly GCA_016788375.1 of Ignavibacteria bacterium. Classification (GTDB taxonomy): domain Bacteria; phylum Bacteroidota; class Ignavibacteria; order Tepidaquicellales; family Tepidaquicellaceae; genus JAEUSI01. Next base: position 695 of record JAEUSI010000183.1, read on the forward strand.
AATCCATTTTAGCAATCAAAGTTTTGCTAAAACTATTTACACTGATATCTCCAGTTAAATAAATATTACTATCATTATTAATTATTAAATCCTCCGCAAAAGCATCTCCTCCATAGTTCAAAATACTTTGCCAAATAATATTACCTAAGGGATCTAAATTCATTACAAAAGCTTTTACTGGAAAAAAAGAAGTGTACCCGCAAACTAAAATATTACTGGATTCAGATACCCGGAGCATTGTAAATGCTGTTGCTCTATTATTAATTGAATACAATTTCTTCCAAATTACGTTTCCAATTCTGTCAGTTTTGATTAAAATTCCTTTATTATTTTTACTGCCTGAAACAATAAATCCGCTGTCATTTGTCTGTTGTATGCATTTGCAAGTAGAAAGAGTATCTATTATTCTATTCCACATTTCATTCCCATATTGATCTATATTTAAAAGGTAAGGTCCACCGTCTGCTGCAACTTTTGTATTTAAAATTATATAATCCCCATCATATGTTTGTATTCCAAACTGACCGGATTCATCTTGCGGTCCCCCTATAATCTTTTGCCAAGTTATCGGCTGTGCAGTTAGAATTGAAATATTCGATGAAATAATAAATATGAATAATAATATTTTCAGTAGTAATTTCATAAGAATATTAATGCATACATTTTTTGCAGGATGATGATTTTGAATATCCAAATAAAACAATTGTTAATAGGAAAAATAGCCTTTCCAAAATTTAATATACTTTATTTAACCAACAAAATTTTCTTAGAATAAACATTTCTGCCAATATCAAACCTTATAAAATAAATCCCTGAGCTCAACTCCGGAGTATTTATCAAATATTGATGATTTCCAATATTAAGATTTTTTGTTTCGATTATTGTTACCTTTTTGCCTTTCATCTCATGGCGAAATCTACGTGTTTTTAGGTACTCTTCAAGTACCGTCGAAGTCCCGAAAACCCTGAGACTGCCGGAGTTCAAAAATCATTCTGCTAATAAACACATGCATAATATTTTACTTCGCTTTCGTCAGGTCCTCATCAGCGGCATTCTTTGATCTCTGCAATGACCTTATGTAATGTATTATCGCCCATCTGTCGTCAACCGGTACCTGCTCAGCATAACTCGGCATTACATTCTGTCCGTTCGTTATTACATGAAATATATTTCCGTCCGTCCAGTTCAGCACTTTCTGATTGTGAAGACTCGGCGGTTTCGGGAACTGATCCCTCATTCTCCCGTCTCCTTCTCCGAAATATCCGTGACACGGACTGCAGTATATGTTAAATCTTTCCTGTCCTCTTTCCATTACTTTTTTACTGACTGCAAGAGGATTCGAAAGCAGTTTCACCGACGAATCCGGCATCCCTTTGTATTCATATGGCAGAAATCCCCGTGCAACCGTTCCGCTGACCGGCTCTCTCATTCCCGCTTTGTTCGGAAAAAAATCACTCCTGCTCTGCGAATTTATTCTCGCCTGATTCCACATCCAGTCAAACGGAACTACCTGATACAGTACTATATTCAGCGTTATGTAACTTACAACTGCCGTCACCGCCGCAGTCGCCATTACTATCCCTAAAAACTTCTTATCGAATAACGGTGTCTTTATTCCAAGATTGGTTTCCCTGTAATATATTTCCTGTATATCAACTGCTCCGCCGGATCTGAAAAATTCTCTTATATCCGCGTCAATAAATTTCTGATCGTCCGCTTTGATTACAAGCCCGAATTTATCCGATGTAACGCTTCTCATAAAATCAGTGTCGTTCAGAGGGCTGTTTATATCCGGCATTCTATTAAACAGAACTATCAGCCCGATAACCGTCGCTATTCCCGTCAGAAGCACTGTTCCTTCAAATGTTATTGGTATTGAAGGCGGCAGTGAGAAAAACGGTTTTCCTCCGATTATGTTTGTGTAATTAATTCCCGACATCCAGCCGATCATCAGCAGGGCTAAGCACATTCCGAGTAATCCGAATGCAAATGATACATATCCTACCTTCGGACTGTCCATTCCCATCGCATCATCCATTCCGTGCATCGGATATGGCGTATATACATCGAATTTCTCATATCCCTTCTCTGCAGTTTTTGCCGCGGCTGTGATAATTTCATTCGGCGTGCTGTAAAGCGCCGCAAGTCCGAAAAGTTTTTTGCTTCTCGGTTCTTTGTCGTCTTTAGAGTCGTACTCTTTAAAAAAGTTTAATAGTTTTTTAATCATTGTGTTTTCCGTTTAAATGAGGGTGCGGATGTATTGTCGGCTGCGCACCTTCGACAACTGCTTTAATTTCTGAAATTGATACTAAAGGTAATGTTTTTAAGAATAATAATAAGAATGTAAAGAAAAATCCGAAGCTCCCGAGCAGGAGTCCGCCGTCCACAAGCGTCGGATAATACATAGCCCAGCTTGAGGGAAGAAAATCACGGTGAAGCGATGTGACTATTATTACAAATCTCTCAAACCACATTCCGACATTTACAAGTATTACCAGCACCATCGTTATTGGAATTGATCTTCTGATTTTTTTGAACCAGAAGAGCTGCGGGAAAATTACGTTGCAGCTGACCATTGTCCAGTATGCCCATGCATAAGGACCAAATGCCCTGTTGATGAATACAAACTGCTCGAATGTATTTCCGCTGTACCACGCTATGAAAAATTCCATCCCGTATGCGTATCCCACCATCATTCCTGTCGCAAGAAGAATCTTGTTCATCTTTTCAAGATGATTTATCGTAACTATATGCTCGAGATTAAAAACTTTTCTTACGATTATAAGCACTGTTGACACCATTCCGAATCCGGAAAATATCGCTCCTGCAACAAAGTACGGCGGGAAAATGGTTGTGTGCCAGCCGGGAATTACCGAAACGGCAAAGTCAAAACTAACTATCGAGTGAACCGACAATACAAGCGGAGTCGAAATTCCCGCCAGTATCAGGTAAGCTCTTTCGTAATTGCTCCAGTTTCTGTTTGAATTCGTCCAGCCAAGCGAAAGAACCGAATAAATTGTTTTCTTTATCTTACCCGTCGCTTTATCCCTCATAGTCGCAAGGTCAGGCACAAGTCCCAGTCCCCAGAATAAAAACGAAATCGTGAAGTAAGTCGAAACTGCAAACACATCCCAAAGAAGCGGAGAAGTGAAATTCACCCACACGCCGTTCTGATTCGGAAGCGGCAGCAGATATCCTGCAAGCCACGGTCTTCCCGTATGTATAATCGGGAAAATACCCGCCGTCATAACGGCGAATATCGTCATAGCTTCGGCAAATCTCGCAATGGCGGTTCTCCATTTCTGCCTGAAAAGAAAAAGGATTGCGGAAATAAGCGTTCCCGCATGACCGATACCGATCCAGAAAACGAAGTTGATAATGTCAAACGCCCATCCGACCGGCTGATTGTTTCCCCACATTCCGATTCCGTAATAAAATGTAAGCGCCAGACTCACTGCGCCGATCATAAGCGCAGTCGATGATATTCCGAATGCAATCCACCAGCCTCTTGTAGGCTTGGTTTCTGTCGGATTGGTAATGACATTGTCTATATCCCTGAAGGAAGGATTTCCTTCTACAAGAGGAACTTCCCTTGTATAAGTAGAATCAAAACTCAATTTTGATACTCCTTTATATTTTGTAATTTTTGAAAAATCATGTTTAAATTATATAATTTATTATTTTATTAATATCATTCTCTTTGTCTGAACAAAATTCAAATATTCAAACTTATAAAAATAAATCCCGCTTGTGAAATTCACAGCGTTAAAATCAACTTTGTAATCGCCTGCTTGTTTCATCTCATTTACAAGTGTCGCAACTTCCTTCCCGAGTACATCATACACTTTCAAAGTAACAAATCCCGATTTCGAAATTCCAAATTCCATGTTTGTAACCGGATTAAACGGATTCGGATAATTCTGATTCAGTTTGTAATCTAGTGGATTATTAATTACTTGATCTGTCTCTGATTCTGT
>JAEUSI010000184.1 GCA_016788375.1 Ignavibacteria bacterium
CATAAGATTCATAATATCAATTCAACAAAATTAAAGCCCGCTCAAAGCGGGAAATTTCGTTTAGTAAATTAACTATCACTTCCCTTCGGAATCTCCAGTCCTTTTTATTAAAAAGTTAAATCTGCCTGAACTCCTGTGTGAGTGTCCGGGAAATTACGGAGATTCTGATGCATTATGAAAAATGTCGTTATTTAACAAGCATCATTTTTTTTGTTTCAGAGAACCTACCCGCTGAAAGTCTGCAGAAATAAACGCCGCTCCTGAGTCCGTTTCCGTCAAACTTTATCTGATACAAACCCGGACTTAATTTTTCATTAACAAGTGTTGTTACTTCTTTGCCAAGCGCATCATAAACTTTTAAATTAACAAATTCCAAATCCGGAATCCTGAATTCAAGAATTGTAACAGGATTAAACGGATTAGGATAATTCTGATACAGTTTAAAATTCATGTTTGTTTGTGATTCATGCTCATTAATGTTTATCAGAGTTCCGTTTTCTGTAATTGTGACGAACTGATCCGGCTGAACATTGGTGAAATACTGGTCATTGCCTGAAGGCCATTCAACTTTAACAGAGTCTATTATTGAAGCATTGCCGAGTCCGAAATGCAGATAAAGATTCTGCCCGCAGTAACCCGATTGTCCGCTGATTTCCTGCATCTGCCATACTGGATTTCCGTTAATGTCTGCCTTTATGCGGACCTTTGCCCCGATTGCGGATTTATTTGTAACAGTGCCGGTGCATTTAATCGTAATGAATTTATTACCGTTCTGATTGTCATTTCTGTAAAGCGCATTTTTCTGATTTTCTCCGAAAGTATTTGCAGTTGCAATGTCAAGATCTCCGTCATTATCATAATCTCCCCATGCAAATCCGTAAGAATAACCGGAATCATTTACAAGTTCACCCGAAGTAATCTTCTGAAATGCAGGACTGCCGGTTTCAATCAGCATATTTTTATAAAGTTTATTTACTGTCTTCTGCGTAAAACCCGGAGGAATATATGCCTGAGTTACAAACATATCAAGATCTCCGTCATTGTCAAAATCACCCCAGCCGGAAACAGCATGATAACCGTTTTCACTGACTATAACGTCATTGGTTATTTTTGTAAACGAAAAGTTACCGTCATTTCTGAAAAGAAAGTTTTTCTGATTAACTGAATTTGTCACAAACACATCCTGATCTCCGTCGTTGTCATAATCTCCCCAGCTTCCGCTCCATGATTCTCCGCCGTTAGAAGTCAGAGGAGTAGAAGTGATTTTAGTGAAATATCCGTTGCCGTTGTTTTTATATAAAAATTCATTCTGATTGCCTTCACGGCAAACAAACAAATCAGGATCCCTGTCGTTGTCAATATCAACCCAGTTAGCTCCGCGCGAGTATGCAGTTTCGGAAACAATTACACCTGTATCAATTTTCTGAAAATTCCCGCCTCCGGTATTTTTATAAAGAAAGTTTCTGTGGTTTACTCCGTCGCTGTTGGTAATAAACAGATCGGTCAGTCCGTCATTGTCATAATCGCCCCAGGTACATGTTTCGGAATAGCTTTGCAGCGTAGTTACCGGATTCGAGCCGAGAAAAGTAAAATTTCCTCCGCCGTCGTTTGAATAGAGAAGATTAATTTTGTTCCACCAGTTCACCACGCAAAGATCCGGAAAGCCGTCGTTGTTAAAATCCGCCCAGCTGCTGCCGTCAGAAGGCAGACTGTCTGTCACGAGAGGCTGATTAAATACTCTGATAAATGTACCGTTGTCATTTCTGTACAGTAAATTATTATCACCGTATCTGTAACCGGTGGATATAAAAAGATCGAGATCATTGTCATTATCGTAATCAATCCAGTTGACGCTTCTCGAAGCTCCGCTGTCAATACTTACCTGACTGCCGGTTACTTTTGTAAAGTTCTGAGAATAAACCTGACTGATAAATGCGAATAAAAATGAAGTAATAATTAAATGTATTTTCATTGTTATAGTTTTTATTTTGATATAAATACATAACAGCGGGACTTATAGTTGCATATTAAAGAATGCTTCAGTGTATTTTATAAAGGAGAATATATCTTCATTATTTGAATCCCGATACTGAAGATAAATCCCGGTTGACATAAAACCAAATGATTATTGCAGTATTTGCGCAGAATTAATCCCTCTAATTTTTATTCCTGATGAAGCCTTCGGCAGAGTTATTTGAACTGATAAAAGCACTGACTTCAAATGAAAAGCGGTATTTCAAGCTTTACGCTTCTCTTCAGAAAGGCAGTAAAAACTACTTAAATCTCTTTAAAGCAATTGATTCGATGAAAGTTTATGACGAGAAGCTTATAAGAATAATATACAGCAGGGAAAAATTTTCCATGAATCTTGCTTACACGAAAAATTATCTGCATAAACTGATTTTCAAAAGCCTGATTTCATACAATGAGGGAAAATATGCCGATATGAAACTGGCCGGCTTACTTTCGCAGTGCAGAATTCTTTTTGACAAATCGCTTTACAGGCAGTATTTCAGAATGCTTAAGACGGGAAAAATGCTTGCAGTAAAACAGGAAAGGTACAGTTATCTTCTGGAGTTTCTTGAACTGGAAAGACAGCTTACAAAAAAAGAAGAGCTGTCAAAAAATGATATTGATAAAATATTCAAAGAAAAAAACGAAGTCCTTGATAAGTTAAAGCTGATTAATTCAAATAAGCGTGCTGTTAATCTTCTGTTCAAATATCAGAGACTGAACGGCAAGGCAAGAAGCCGGTCTTCGTTTGAAGAAACGGAAAAAATAACCGAAACTCTTACAGCTGAGAAAGGAAAAGAGTCTGTTCCCGTAACGGCGCAGGAATCTTATTACATGGCAATGTCGCTGTTGCACAGTATCCGCGGTGAAGAGGAAAAATCCTTCAACTTTGCAGTGAAGAGAAATAATGTCATTACGGAAAATCCGGATATATTCGGCAGCATGCTGTTTGACAATAAGAATGATTCGAATGTGATGATGATACTTTCCGCATCGGAAGCGGGCATGCATAAGAAAGCATTGAGAATGCTGAGAGAGTTCGGAGAATTATTGAAGTCAAAGGAAGCAGACATAAATTATAAATTTGCATTTGCGGAAACGGGACTAAATTACTGCACGGATACAGGCGATAAAAAATATTTTGAAAAATATTTATCCGGAACAGAAGCGCTGCTTGACGGATACAGAAATAAAATCACGGTTAACACACACAATTACCTGTATTTCAGACTGGCAGGGTATTTTTTTGCAGCCGGAAATTATCCGGAAGCGCTGAGAATTATCAATCTGTTATACAAAAGCGGGTACATGAAATATTCACCGTTTATTGAGCCTTACACAAAAATGCTGAATGTTCTTATTCATTACGAACTCGGAAATTACAAACTATTAAAATATCTGATTCATTCTGCCGTTAAGTTTCTGAAAAGCCGGAACAGTTATTATAACACGGAATCTTCTGTGCTGAAAATCGTGAGAGAATTATCCGGAATAAAGAAAGAAGAACACCGGAAGAAAAAGTATTTAACGTCGCTTGAAATATTTTCGGATCTTAAAAATACAGAATATGAGAAAAATGCATTCTTTTATATTGATTACGTGAAATGGATAAAAGGAAAACTGTCAGCAGTTTTAATTAAAAATTGAAATTAAAAAAAAATCATGAAAAGTCACTGGACACTTGAGAATAAGAAAGCCCTGATAACCGGTGGAACCAAAGGAATCGGTAAAGCAATTGCTTCTGAATTCGCCGAACTCGGCGCAGATGTGTTTATTGTTTCACGGAATGCGGAAGATATTGAAAATGAAATATCAGCTTATAAAAAGAAAGGATACAGTCTTTCCGGAATGAAGTGTGACGTAACCGATGAGAATGACAGAAAAGAGTTATCAGATATGATCGGCGGTAAATGGGGAAAGCTTGATATTCTAGTTAACAATGCCGGATCAAACACAAGAAAGAAAACGCTTGAAAGCAATACGGAAGATTATGATAGGATTATGAATCTGAATCTGAAGCCGGCTTTTGAACTGAGCAAGTTGTTTTTCCCGCTGTTAAAAAAAGGAAGTGATGCTTCAATAGTCAACATTGTTTCGGTTGCCGGAATTACTTCGGTCGGAACAGGTTCGCCTTATGCGATTTCAAAATCCGGATTAATACAATTTACAAAATACCTTTCTGTTGAATGGGCTTCCGAGGGAATCAGGGTAAATGCAGTTGCTCCGTGGTATATAAGAACGCCTCTTGCAGAGCAGGTATTGAAGAACAAGGAATATCTGGACAGAATACTTGACAGGACTCCGATGAAAAGAGTAGGCGAGCCGTCTGAAGTTGCGGCAGTTGCGGCATTTCTAGCTATGCCGGCATCGTCGTATGTTACGGGCGAATGTATTTCTGCAGACGGCGGATTCCTGAAATACGGATTCGGAATTCTGTGATAACAGGATTTGAAAGAAGCAGTAATTATACACTGAAAAGAAATCTCATCTTGCTTATTTTTACCATATTAAAAATTCAAACCAAGATAATTTGAAAAA
>JAEUSI010000185.1 GCA_016788375.1 Ignavibacteria bacterium
GTAGATGTTTTAAGTTGAATAAATCCTAACTTTTTATCTTCTTCAAAAAAAGGAGTAAATAGTTTTTTCTGACGAAAGTTCGAAGTTTTACTCCCACTACCACTGACTAAGTATTTAACATTTTTATCTTTAAATGAATAAGAACTCAGATTTCCCGTTGTTCCGTTTCCTGCAACACTACCGACATCAGTCCATTCTGCATCACTCTTTCTCTGTACAATGAATCTTGCATTGTTTTCTTCGCTTGCCGTTGTCCAGTTAAGTGTGACTGTGTTGTCATTTACTGCTGACGTGAAAGATGCGAGTTCAACAGGCAGCGGTTTATCCCATTCTATTCTGCAGATAGCACTGTTTGCAGGAGTGCAGTCGTCTATACCTTCCAGTTCAAGCAGTTCATCCCAGCAGTCCCTCCAGCAATCCAGGAATACAGTTTGATAAGGAGGCATTTGACATTGAAATGGAATTAAGCCGCTGCAGCCGGCAATTGGTTTCGGCTTCATTGTTACCTTCACAACTATTGAATCTGCAAATGTCCCGGGGATGTATCCGACAGGATGTACATATTCAAATTCAATTAATTGACATGAATCAAGCGGCCAGAATATCCTGGGCGGTAAAAATTTTACAAGATCTCCGCCGGCAGGTTGTTCCCACAATGCTACATAAAATTGTAAAGTCCATGGATTGCATGGATCAACTCTCATAAGAGGATTTAATCCGCAGTGTATATCAATATAGTAATTAGCTTTCCATGGATATTGAAATGTTACATATCCTTCATTATGAGTACCCGGTGATCCGGGATAGTCCAGAGTTGTTAAAAAAGGAACGTCCGGATCGCATGACATTGCTGTTTTCGGTGTAAGAAACGCCATTAACAAAAAAGCCAGACCCAGAATTAAAAATAATTTTGAAAACGTTTTCATAATAATAACCTCTTTTTTAAAATTTTTAAAAAATTTTAAAATACTTGTTCAAAAAGACTCACCCTAAAAAGTTAATTTTGAATATAGGCATGTAAAAATGTAGATTTTCGAATTGCGACGCATTATAAAAAATTTTATAACACGTCAAAAATGATTGGTTCCATTTTGCCCTCCGAAATTAAATTAAAACATAATATATCATTTGTATTTAATGCAATATCTGTTCCTATATTACATTCCATTTCAATCCGTAATTCAATTGTTTGATTTGACTGTTGAAAAACTCCACAGCAATTAAGGGAAATATTTCCACACTTTTCTGAGTAAGCATAAAAATCAATAAAAAACGGAATAATTCCGGATCAAAGAAATTAAACTAATAAAGTAAACAATTTTTCAGAAGAAAAACAAAACGGGTGCTTAAGATTTAAGCACCCGAAGATAGAAAGGAGAAACAATTTGGAACAACTTTTATTAACTATTTAATAAGCATCATTTTCTTAGTATTGACATAGTCACCTGAAATAATTCTGCAGAAATAAACACCGGTTGATACCAGGCTTCCGCTGTTATCGGTAGCATTCCAGTCAACTGTGTATTTACCTGCCATTAAAGTCTGATTATTGACAAGTGTTTTTATGGCTCTTCCCGTAATATCGAATATAACCATTGTTACCGGAACAGCTTTTGGAATTGAGAAATCAATTTTTGTAGTCGGGTTAAACGGATTCGGATAGTTTTGTGAAAGATCATATACTTCCGGAACTTCCGTTCCTGCCTGCTGAATACCTACGGTGAAATTTCTCGAAGTCAGAAGTACCTGAATTGCAAAGAAAGGATTATGCAATCCGTGACTTCCGTCATTGGTTATGAGTAAATAATTCCAGTAAGCTTTTCTTAAATTAAGGTTAGTAGAATCTCTTGCAATCAGCTGCCATGCGACTGAGTCAACACCTGCAGGCGGTAGAGCAATTCTGAGATTAGTCAGACATCCGTCAACTTCTTCCACCCATGGTTCCACTTCACCGTCGCCGTCAAAATCCTGAGGAGCTGTAAAGTCTTCAAATGATGTTACCCCTGAGTGACATCCCTGACATCCTGCTGTATGATCATAATCTGTGTCTTCATAATGCAGATTCATACTGTGACCGCCGACTTTATCGCGAGTTACTGTTCCTGTATCGGTGGTTTCAGCCATGTGACAGGTTGCGCATGTATTGTCAATATTTCTGTGAGATCCTGTAATATAAGGGAATCCGAATGTTGCTGCATTAGTACCAAGGAGTACGTCTCCCTGTGTGCTTCCGTGAGTTCCCCATGTACTTGTAAATGAACCGCCTACAGTTACATAAGCCAGTGTATTTCTTCTTGACTGGTGGCATGTTATACAGACTTTTCCTGTACCAGCGCTGGCAAATGAAGTTCCGTTAGCAGTAGTATCAGCTCCGGGAGCAAGATTTCTTAATGAATATTCATTGCTGTTACCGTGAGGATCGTGACAAGTCTGACATGCTATTTTCTTCTGATCAGCAGTTGTTAAATTCAGAACGCCGAGTCTGTTCTTTGTAAAGTCAACATAAGACGCACCGTCATGACATCTGTTACAGTCATTCATACCGTTTCTTGAAGCTAATGCAACGGTTCTGCCTTCAAACACAGGTTCAGAGTGCAGTGAATTTTCCCATTGCTGGAATTTGCTGTGTCTCCATGGTTCACCGTGACATGTTCCGCACATTCCCGCATCATAGGAAATTGTTATTCTGTTTGTATCGCCGCCGTTTGAAGCGTGAGATAATCCGGCTCCGTGACAGCTTTCACATCCGATCTGAGCAAAATTAACGAGTTCCGGATAATTGGTCTTAAGATTTGCCCATTTTCCCGGTGCTGGAGGTCCAGCCCATGTCCATCCGACTCTTCTTGCTACATCATCAAATCCGTTGTTGTCATTTGCAATATTGTGATCATAACCTACTGTATGGCATTTCATACAGCTTGTGCTGTAATATGCTGCGCCGCTGTCTATTTCATATTTGAAAATATTGGCATGTCCACTGACTTTCCATCTGTTAAAAATATCTGAAAAAGTCGGATTTCCCGAGTGACATACCATACAATTCGGATACTGTGCTGTAACACCTTCAAAATTTCCGGTTCCGACGAATTTTGTTGCATAAATCTTCATAGAAGTATCTTTCGAACCTGTAGATGTTACAATTGCTACTTTAATATCATACGTTCCGATTGAGTCGGCACGGAATTTATACCAGCCAAGTGTCGGCATAGAAACAAAAGTAGCATTGGAACCTGTTGGTTTTGAATTAAAGGTCCAGTTCTGGCTCGAAATAGCTGCTGTGTCACCAAAATTAAAAACTGAAAGATATACAAACTGACCTCTTCCAATGGAAACAAGACCTGTCGAAACACAGGAATCCGGAATTAATTCGGCCATTTTTGATACCATTTCAGGATTTGTTGCGTGATTTACAATTTTGGCTCTTGGTGCAGAATAAACAACTGCTGCACACATCATCAGTATTACGATATTGAGTATTAATTTTTTCATGGCTTTGGTATTATGTTGAATAAGATTCTTTAATTTACTTAACAATATGTCAATACCTGTGCCACAAAATGAAAAGTATTATTTTAACTGATAATACTGCTTTTGAAAAATTAAATGTGGAAAAAAAGGACAAACAGGTATTTGGATGTGTGGAATTATTACTTAGTGAAAATTTCAAGAAAAATGAATTAAGATTATAAGCAGATTCTGATTAATTAATCCGGGAAAAGCAGTTAAATTGAGAAGTAATTGCACTATTGTTTATATTCTGTTTATAAAAAATAAATTTAAGTATGAATTATATGTTAATTTCGCAAAAAAAGTTAAGAAAGTATGTTTATAGTTCTTGAAATATTAAATTAATTGCTGTATTTTGCATTGCTTAATTACAAAAGGAGTCGTAGTTCAGTTTGGTTAGAACGCCTGACTGTCACTCAGGAGGTCGCGAGTTCGAGTCTCGTCGATTCCGCAATAAAAAGTCCGGTAAACGGGCTTTTTTTGTTTAAATTATTTTGAAAGCAGAACAGATGTTATGAAAGAAGCAATCAGAAGCTGTGTTTTTTGTAAAGTTGTAAGCGGTGAATTCCCGTCTTACAAAATTTATGAAGATGATAAATTTATTGCAATACTCGATCTATGTCCGAACGTCAGAGGAATGACTCTTATTTTAACAAAGGAACATTATGATTCATATGCCGCAGAAATGGACGATAAAACATATTCGGAATTTTTTCTTTTTGCAAAAAAGGTAAGTAAAATCATTGATAGTAAACTTGGTGTAAAAAGAACGGCACTTGTAATGGAAGGAATGGGCATAAATCATGCTCACATCAAGCTTTATCCGCTGCACAGACTTGAATCGGAATTTAAGGAAATGTGGACAGACGATAGGGTTTTCTTTGATAAGTATGAGGGTTTTATTACAACAAAGTTAGGTCCTAAAGCCACAGATGAAGAGCTGGAAAAAGTAAGAAAACTGTTTCTCTGATCCGGTTTTAAAACAGT
>JAEUSI010000186.1:0-4238 GCA_016788375.1 Ignavibacteria bacterium
ATTTGATGTTTTGCACATACTATTTGAGAAATTAGTTTGAGGTATCACATTTTGAAATATTACTTTACCGGCAGAATCAATTTTTGTGAAATGTGCCTGTGTGCTAAAAAAGTGTTGATAAGGACCTGAAATAAATAATTCTTTATTAGATTCTGAAACTATTGAATTACCATATTGAGAATCTCCTTGACCTTGTGAACCAATATAATTGAACCAAAGGAGATCTCCTTCCGAATTCATTTTTGCAAACAAAGTTTTATAATAATTATTTACTTTTATACCTCCTGCAAAATATATATACCTATCATTATTAATTGTTATATCTGTAGCTTCAGCTTCATCCGGGTAATTCAGAATTTTTTGCCAAACAACATTTCCCAAAGAATCTAATTTCATCACAAGAGCTTTTTCTGGGAAAAAAGAATTATTTCCACAAATAAGAAGATCACCAGAATCAATAATTTTTACTTTTCTAAACTGAGTATTTTGATTATTTACATGAAAAGATTTATTCCAAATTAAATTACCGAATCTATCCACTTTTACTAATGAACCTTTTTCACTTGTTGCGCCACATAAAATGAATCCTTCATCATTTGTCTGCTGAATGTACCCTCCTGTTCCAAGCGAATCTATTTTTTTATTCCATCTCTCAACCCCATATTGATCTAAGTCTAACAAATATGTTCCACCTTTTCCACCTATCTTTAAATATAGAATTACATAATCTCCGTCAAAAGTTTGTATTCCAAACCTGCTTGACTCATCTTGTGGACCACCGAAATTTTTCTGCCAGGTGATCGGCTGAGCAGTTAGAATAGAAACATCCGATGTTATAATTGCAATAATGAAGAATATTTTAATTAATTTATTCATAAACAGAATTTGTTACTGATAAATAAATAATTGTTATAATCCATGTATAATCCGGATTCAGATTTCTTTTGGAGGCTCTGTAAGAAGTAAGACTATGAAGGATTTTGAATTTCATATTATTTTCCTTCGGTTTGATTTTTTACAAAGTTAATGACAAATTACAGCTTTTGTAATGCAGATATTCCTGCCGGCTGAACATTCACCGCTCACTAAACAAAAAAAGCCCGCAATGAATAAAGTTGTCAAATCTCCCGGGTGGAGATTTGACAACTTTAACGCAGCCATAATTCTGATAAAGTTCGAATTCACTTGGAATGCTTACTGTCTCATCATTTCAAATTCTGCGCATCTTGAATCCTGTGCACTCAATAACATATCTTCAACTCTTCTTTTCTCAAGTTCCTGTCTGTTCAGATTATTTAATTTAAATATGTTTCTTCTTGTAACATGATTTCATGCCGAAACTGACGCATTACAAAACCATAAACGACAAAAGGAATTATATATAAGGATTAGTAATAAATAATGTTGAACTAATATTTTAATGTTGCAGCGGATGTTGAAAAAGTGTTACATTTTTAAAAATTTTTCTTTGTGTCTTCGGGACTTTGCGGTAAGAGGTTTCTCAATATAAGAATAATGGACGGATTTTGTTTTCCGCATATCTACGTTACATAACTAAATTGATTTATAAATCCTATTTTCCTAATTTGACTTACCTCTAATACTTCTAAATTTATCGAATGTCTGATCTAAAAATCTTTGCGGGAAGATTCTCAGGTTATCTGGGAAAAAAAATTTCGGGACGTCTGAAAATGCCCCCGGGTAAATGCAGCATAAGAACTTTTTCAGACGGTGAAATCTGGGTTAAGTATAATGAAAATATCCGCGGATCGGATGTTTTTATCGTGCAGTCGACTATTCCCCCTGCCGATAATCTGATGGAACTCCTTATTATGATCGATGCTGCAAAACGCGCATCGGCAAGGCGCGTTAATGCTGTGATTCCGTATTTCGGTTACGCCCGACAGGACAGAAAAGACCAGCCGAGAGTCTCTATCACCGCGAAACTCGTTGCAAATATGATTACTAAAGCCGGCGCTGACAGAGTCATTACTATGGATCTTCATGCTTCGCAGCTTCAGGGATTTTTTGATTTGCCGGTTGACCACCTCTACGGCTCGGCGGTATTTATGAAAAAGTTTCTTAAAATCGGAATTCCGAATCTCGCCGTCGCTTCTCCCGATGTGGGCGGCATTAAAATGGCAAGAGCTTATGCTAAAAGACTTCACGCAGATCTGATTCTTATTGACAAAAGAAGACCAAAACCAAATGTAGCTGAAGTTATGGATATCATCGGAGAAGTAAAGGGAAAGAATGTTCTTATTATTGACGATCTTATTGATACCGGCGGTACTTTTGTCAACGCCGTTAACGCTCTTAAGGATGAAGGCGCAGGTCATATTTACGGCGCATGTACGCATGCGGTGTTTTCCGGCGAATCTCTTGAAAGAATTAACAAGTCGGCTCTTAAGAAGCTCTTTGTCTCGGACACGCTGCCTCTTACTCATACTTCCCCGAAAATTGAAGTCGTTTCCGTTGCGGATATTTTTGCCGAATCAATCTGGAGGACAAATAAAAACAAATCAATCAGTTCGCTGTTTGATGTTGACAAGGCGTTATAAACAAATGTGTTGAAAGCAATTTTACATATTTATATTTTTATCAAAACTTTAAAATAAAAACTAAATAACAAGATGGGTGCAGAAATAGTAATGCCGAAAATGGGTGAGTCTATTATGGAAGGAACTATTCTTAAATGGCATAAAAAACCCGGTGATTCTGTCGATGTGGATGAAACTATTCTGGAAATTTCGACAGATAAAGTTGATACTGAAGTTCCGTCCCCTGAAGCAGGCATTATATCGGAACTGCTTTATAAAGAAGGTGATGTTGTTGAAGTCGGCAAGGTAATTGCAAGGCTTGAATCAAACGGCCAGAATGATGCAGCAGCGGAAAAAACGGAAGAAAAGCAGATTACCGAAACTAAAAAAGTTGAAGTTGACCTGAATGCCGTACCGGCTGTGACATCAGAAGCAAAAGAAGAGAAAGTTACTGCGCAGAGCAACGGCGAAGGTAAGTTTTATTCTCCGCTTGTGCTGAATATTGCACAGAAAGAAGGAATTGGATTTAATGAACTGGAAAAGATTGCAGGCACAGGTATCGGCGGCAGAGTTTCCAAAAAGGATATTCTGAATTATCTTAAGATCAGATCTTCTGTCCCCGCGGAAACGCCTAAAACTGAAGTGAAAATTACCGAAACGGTTAAAGAAACCGCTCCGGTTAAACAGATTCTTACTCCTCCGGCCGAAAAGAAAATCAACATTCCTCAGCAGAAGATTGATTACAATGAAGAAGGTTTATCTGTAATGGAGTTTGATAATGTCCGTCAGAAAATGGCTGAACATATGATTTTTTCCAAAAAGGTTTCTCCGCATGTACAGGCAATTGCCGAATGTGATCTGACGAATATTGATAAAATCAAAAACTCCATGGCTGACGAGTTTCTGCAGAAGGAAGGATTCAAGCTTACTTACATGCCTTTTATATGCGAAGCTGTCATAAAATCGCTGAAGGATTTTCCGCTCGTTAACTCGATCATTGATGATTCGGCGGTTCCTTATAAAGCTATCACAAGAAATTCACTTACTCTCGGAATCGCTGTTGCAATGGACAATGGCGGGCTTATTGTTCCCGTTATTCACAATTCGGACGGAATGAATCTCATCGGCATTGCCAGGAGTCTTAATGATCTTGCAAAAAGAGCGAGGATAAAGAAACTTACTCTGAATGAAATTCAGGGCGGTACTTTTTCTATTACTAATTTCGGTGTGTTCGGCAATGACATAGGTATTCCTATTATTAATCAGCCGCAGGTGGCAATACTCGGACTCGGTGCAATAAAGAAAAGACCCGTTGTGATTGAAACTTCAGAAGGTGATTTTATTGTTGCCAGAAGGACAATGATTATGACTCTTTCATTTGATCACAGACTCGTTGACGGAGCGTTAGGCGGTATGTTTACTATGAGAATTGCAAAATATCTTCAGGAATATAAAATCTGATTTTTTATAATTTTTCTGGAAAATTTTAATATTTTACTAAGGGAATAAAAAATTATTTATTCCCTGTTTTATATAAATTTTTGTAAACCAATTTATTCAGAATTGAAAAAAACACTTTTAATAATTTTCGCGCTTGTATTTGCATCAGCTTCCTATTCACAGGAAACAGCAGATACCAAATACTGGATTATTTTTAAAGACAAAGGCGAATACAAGCCGGATGTTGTTATCGAAAAA
>JAEUSI010000186.1:4248-4482 GCA_016788375.1 Ignavibacteria bacterium
GCGGTAAAAAGAAGACTGAAAGTTTTAAGCGAAGATAATCTCATTGACTATAAAGATCTTCCGCTGAATAAAGTCTATTCTGACGGAATTAAGAATCTGAAAATTGAACTTATTGCGGAATCCCGATGGATTAACGGTGTATCCGCTTATCTGACAAAAAGCCAGTTCGAAAAGCTGAAAGAACTTGAGTATGTGGATAATGTTTACTGTGTGAATAAATTGTATAAGCAAAAT
>JAEUSI010000187.1 GCA_016788375.1 Ignavibacteria bacterium
AAAATTATAATTAAAATTCTGACTGAAACTTATTCCGTACTGAACAGAGTGGTAATCCGAAGGAGGGGAGAGTGGATTGTTTGTATCCTGCTTTACGGTGAGAAAATATTCGTTGTAATATCTCCGGATTGAATTTGAAGAATACAGAATCAGTCTTGTCTGTGATTCGGGATTTCTGAAAAATTTTCCGGTCAGCGTGGCATCATAAAAAAAATTTTCTATTTTTTCGTTTGAAGTCTCATTCATCACTGCAGCAGTGTTCTCTTCAAGTGAATCCTCGTCAGAATTGTAAATCAGTCCCTCGTCAAGTCCTCTTTTCAGATTATCATAATAAAAATTAATCTTTGCATTAAATGAAGGCGAATGATAATAACTTAATCTCGTTCTTCCTCTCCAGAAAGTATATTCTGAATTCAGATATCTGCCGTCCGAAGAATGACTTGTCGCGCCTGCCATCCAGTTTAATTTCTTTGTAAACGGAAGATTGAAAACCACATCGGCATTAAGTGAACTGAATCTGTCCTGAGAATATCTTAACTGTGAAAAGGGTTTTGATCTGAATACATCCTTTGTGATTATGTTTACGGCTTTTCCGTTTGTGCTGTTCCCGTAAAGAAATGAAGATGTATTTGAAACTTCTTCTATTCTTTCAATCTCATTTACGGAAATATTCTGAATGTCAAATCCGCCGAAAAGTATATCATTTATCTGTATGCCGTCCCTGAATATACCGATATTTCCGTTTAGATATCCGTTATAGCTGATAAGATTCCTCCCCCCGAGACCGAAGTCATTAGTGAAAAATCCTGATCTTTCATTCATTATTTCTGCAAGTGTCCTTTTATCATTCCATATATAAAGTGAATCGTAACGGAAAATATCGGAATAATTGCTGAGAAGAGCGGGTTCTTTTATTTTGTTTGTATCAAAAGGGGCTTTTGCTGTTTTGAGAGTTGAATCGCTTTGTGATAGTATAACCCGGCTCAGGGTAATCAGAAATAGTATTAAAACGATTTTCATTCTTCAGTATAAAATAACTTATTCCTTTTGTTTCAGATTATCCGGATCTTTGCTGTGTTTGATGATTTTTGCATCTACAAGAAAGATTACATCTTCGGCGATATTTGACGCATGATCGGAAAGTCTTTCTATGTTCCTGATCAGAGTAAGTATGTGTGAGCAGGGAACAATCAGATCCGGATAAGCCTTCATTTCTTTCGTCAGCAAATCAAATATTTCCTTGTCAAGTTTGTCAACTTCAACATCCATGAGTATTATCATTTTCGCCAGTTCGGCATCACTGTTTACAAAACAGTCAATGCTCATCTTTACAATCTTCTTAACCTTTGCCGACATTTCGTCAACACGCATTTTTCTGAGCAGCTCTCCGTAACCCAGCAAAGGCTCTGCTCTCTCCGATATGTTAACTGCAATGTCACCCATTCTTTCCAGGTCGTTGTTTATCATTAATGCAGACATGATCAATCTAAGATCAAATGCAACAGGCTGTGTTAAAGCAAAAATTCTCTGACAGTGCTTGTCAATTTTTATATCGTATTTATCGACTTCATCATCGCGCCTGATTACAGTCTTTGCAAGATCCAGATTGCCTTCAAACAATGCCCGGATGGAAAATTCAATCTGTTCTTCAACAAGACTGCCCATTTTAATTATTTTCGTTTTAAGCTGTTCAAGCTCTTCTTCAAGGTAATGAAACATTCTTATGTTTTACAGTTTAATTAATATATTAAAAGAGAATTTAATATCAAAATTATACTTTAACCGAATCTTCCGGATATATAATTCTGAGTTTTTTCGTTTACCGGTTTTGTGAACATTTTTCCTGTCTCGCTGTATTCTATTATTTCGCCGGACAGGAAAAATGCGCAATGATCACTTACTCTTGCTGCCTGCTGCATATTGTGAGTTACAATAACTATTGTAAGATCCTTTTTCAGCTCGAACATAAGTTCCTCAATTTTTGAAGTTGAAATCGGATCAAGTGCGCTTGCCGGTTCATCCATCAGAAGAATCTCCGGATCTACAGCCAGAGCTCTAGCAATGCAGACTCTCTGCTGCTGTCCTCCCGATAATCCTGTCGCCGGATCATGCAGTCTGTCTTTTACTTCGTCCCATATAGCGGCTTTGCGCGCATTTGTCTCGACAATATATTCCAGTTCTTTTGTCCTGTTAATCCCGTTTATTCTGGGTCCGTATGCTATATTTTCAAAAACTGACTTCGGGAAGGGATTTGATTTCTGAAAAATCATTCCGACTTTCTTCCTTAGTGATACAACATCTATGTTACTGTCATAGATATTTATTCCGTCAATATTTATATCACCTTCTATTCTGACATTGTCTATAGTATCATTGAGCCTGTTAAGCGTTCTGAGAAATGTAGACTTTCCGCAGCCCGATGGTCCGATGAGAGAAGTGATTCTGTTGCTGCCGATCTCTATCGAAACATCTTTAAGTGCCCTGTTAGAACCGTAATACAGATTTAGCTTGTGCGTTTTAATTTTTGGATGTGTCATGAAATAAGTTATGCCGAAAAATACCGGATTGAAAAGAAATATTAAGTAATTTAATCTACTACCATTCCGTCATGTATGTTAATAATCCTGTCACACTTTTTTGCAAATTCCTCATTGTGAGTTACTATCACAAATGTCTGATTATACTTTTCCCTTAAACTGAAAATCAGTTCTATCACCGAATCTGCGTTCTCAGAATCAAGATTACCGGTAGGCTCATCGGCGAGAACAAGCTTCGGCGAATTTATTAAAGCTCTTGCAATCGCCACCCTCTGAGCTTCTCCGCCTGATAATTCCGATGGCTTGTGATTGATTCTGTCCCTTAACCCCACTTCTTCCAGTATTTGCTCCGCTTTATTTCTGTCAGGCATGCCTGAAATCATCGAAGGTATAAGAACGTTTTCTACTGCAGTAAATTCCGGAAGAAGATGATGAAACTGAAATATAAATCCGATCTTCCTGCTTCGGAATTCCGAAATCTGCTTTTCTCTTTTTTTAAAAATATTTTCTTCTTCAAACAGCACATCTCCCGAATCCGGTCTGTCAAGAGTTCCGAGTATATGTAGAAGTGTGCTTTTCCCGGCACCGGACTTTCCAACAATAGCCGCTATTTCCTGACGGTAGATGTTCAGATTAATGCCTTTCAGGACTTCAAGACTGGATTCTTTTGTTACGGGATATGATTTTCTTAATTCCTTTACTTCAATTAATACTTCTTTTTCTGTCATATTTTAATGTTAACTATTCCCAGCGGATTGCATTTACGGGATCAAGTCCGGCTGCTCTTCTGGACGGATAAAGTGATGCCAGAAAACATAAAAGCATTGCTGCCAGCGGTATATAAATAAAATCCGTGAATCTTAATTCTACCGGTAATGCTCCGATTTTGTATATAGATGAATCAAGTTTGTAAAATTCAAAATAAATCTGCGCCAGTATTACCGATAATCCCAGAACTGAACCCAGAATCACTCCGATTATTCCAACAAATATTCCCTCGGCCATAAAAATATTCGTTATTGTTTTATCCGTTGCTCCCATTGATTTCAGTACGCCGATGTCCCTTTTCTTTTCAATTACAGTCATTGTAAGCGAACCAAGTATGTTGAATGAAGCAACCGCAATTATCAGGCTCAGTATTATGAACGCTACCCATCTTTCCACTTTCAGCAGCGAATAAAAATCCCGATGCAGATCATACCAGGTTGAGATTTTATATTCACTTCCGAGCAATTCCGTAAGCTTTTCTTTTTCCTTTTCGGAATCATTTATATCCTTCAGTCTCATTTCCACTCCGCTGATATTTTCGCCAAGCTGAAACAGATTCCGTGAATTGTTTATGGATATATAAGCGTAACTTCCGTCATACTCTTTGTTCTCCGAATCATATACTCCTGTAATGACAAATTTCTGAGTCTTCGGATCCACAAACTGCGTCAGCGAACTCTCTAGTCCTGAAGGACTTACCAGAGTAAGTGTGTCGCCCGGTCTCGACCGGAGTTTATTCAATAGCGTGTAACCGAGTACAATTCCTCCGAATTCGCCTTTGTCATAAAGATCAAACTTTCCGAATTTCATTGCATCCTTCACTCCTGAAACATTTCCGATGTCACTCTCATCTACACCTTTAATAAATACGACTTCATTAAATTCCGAATTTGTAAGCATTCCTTTATTAAGAGTATAAGGAGCTGTAGATTTAATACCCAGTCCGCTTATTTTATCCTGAAGGGATTTGTAATCTGCAAGCTTGCTGCTTCCTGCCGCTTCAACTCTTATATGCGGGTCAAAGCTTATCAGAATTCCTGTTACTTTTGT
>JAEUSI010000188.1 GCA_016788375.1 Ignavibacteria bacterium
GTTTCCTGAGGCATTTCTTCTGATTTTGTAATATAAGCTTCAAGATAGAAACCGTCTTCCTGATGCACATATAATCCAATCTTTGCAAGCTCTTCTTTTTTGAGACCTGCAGACAGAATTGCATTTTTATCAATGTCTTCTTTGATACGGAGAAATTTCTCTTTCCATTTCTTGGAGCTTTTGATAAGAGATTTAGCAGCTTCCCATGTTATGCCTTTGAGAGTTTTGAGCGCTCCGTTACCGAGACGGAATCCGACTGTGCCGTAATTAAGAGTGCGGCTTCTTTGCTCAGCAAATACGTCTTTCTGTGACTCGCAGAAAAGCTGAATATCTCTTTCTAATCCGATTTTTTCCGCATTGTACCTGTCAAGAACAGAAGTATATTTATTCTTGAGCTTGAGGATTTCATCGTTCCATTCTGATTCTTCTTTTAAAACTTTTGTTGTTATGACAGCAATCGCTTTCAGCGCACTGTCTACTTCTGACCAGCTGCTTAAGGTTGTCTTCTGGTCTGTTTGCGGTTTTGTCTTTGCCATTTTGTTTTTATTTGGTTTTTAATTAATTATTAACGATTTCTTCGAACTGTCTTGTTCTCAGGATCATTTCGTTGTCGCTGTTTGGCGAGATGAAATTAAGCCCGAATTGCAAAAGGATAATTACAATAATCATTTTCTCCTCCTTTCTGAAATTGATTTTAAAATATTAATTAATTTTGAAGCTTCGCTTTTGTTAAGTTCCTGATAAAGTCCCTGAATATCAGATTCCTTAAGTATTCTTTTCTTTAACCGGCTGCGCAGCTGCGGAATAACCTTCAGTATAAACCTGAAGGCAGAGTGTGCAGTCCAGTTAAGTTCGTTTGTAAAAAGCGCTATAATGTACCTGTGCTGCGAATCTGTCATAACAGTTTTGCCGAGTATCCGGGATTTTATCTCATTATTAACTTTCCTATCCGGGATCTCTTTGCCGGAATCATTGCCAAGGTCTTTCATCAGCTGATCAAAGTCTGACCAGTCCTGTTTTTTAACAGCTTTCTTTGCCCTCTCTTTTTTACTTGAGCTGACTTTACTGGAGTAGTCTTTTAACAATCCTTCAATGTCCGGCTGTATTAGTTTTGTTTCAGGCATTTACACTTAAATTTCGTTTTTTAATTTGATCAAGGCGTTTGATTACTTTATTTGCATCTTCCTTTGACATTATAGAATACAACTTTAGCATTTTTGAATTTGCAATTTCCCAGCTGGAGAGTCGTTTCCTTCTCTCCGGGATAACTCCCAGAATAAAGCTGAATGTAGCTTGCACACTCCAGTTCATTTCGTATTTTGTCAGCTTTATTATGGCGTTTCTCTGCGCAGGAGTCATTTTATTCGGATCAGTCTCGGATTTCTTTTTCAGGTTGTTCAGCGTACGGAATAATTTTCTATATATATTCTCCGCTTCCTCTATCGTGAGAAGTGTTGTTGATGGAGCAGGTAGCGGGAATATACCTTGACTGCTTCTTAAAAGTATTGTTCTGTCAATTTCCGTGTCGAGTAATTCCCGGCTGCCGCAGATTTTAATACTCAAGGCATGCAGCTTCGCGTTTAGATAAGCTCTGTAATCTTTATATCCTTTATACATTGGTGACCTCCAGAAGCTTTTTGAGATTTTTCTCAAAGAAATCCTTTGTAACCTGGAACTCAACATTAAAACTGTATTCAGGGAAATACTCATCCGGACATCCGAATTTTAAATGCACCATGCCTTTTGTTTCTGATACATCGAGTACTCCAAGACCTTTAATTGTAGCAGTCTTGCAGATTCTGAAATACTTCTCTATGGTATTGAGAAGCTCGAGATGTTCAGTAAGTCCGTTCATTGTATTCTTTTGATTTTTGCTGTTTCAAAAATATTTTTAAGCATAATATTAAAAAATTCTTTGTCGAGCTTCCAGATGACTACATCTACCGGATTATCATAGTAAAAGAAAATACTGACAGTACCGGTACCCGGATCTATGATTTTGTAAAAATTGCAGTAATCCAGCTCTTCCACGATTCTTCTTGTGATGCTTGTGTATTTCATTTAACCTGCTTTAAGTATTCTTTCAATATATCCATGAATAAATCTACCATACTGCTTGAAAGCTCTTCCTCAATTATTCCGAGAAAATCAAGCTTATCATTAAGGAAATCTTTAAATTCATCTGTGTTAAATTTATTTTCCATTATTCAGTTTCCTTCTTTGATTTCAGTACTTGTTTCCCCGAAACAGATCTAATAAATGAATCAACTTTATTTTCATGATATTTGGCAGATACCAGATCATCTTTGCTTCTGGTCTTGAAATAGTTATTCTGTGCTTCGCGCATTTCTTTGACCAATACTAATAATGTTGAAAACATCAGTTCATTCATAACTAAGCCCTCCTGTAATTCTGTTTTAATTCCCGCTCTCTTATTTTTTTCGGGAGGAGATTATTTCTGGCAGGCATGCCGTAGTATTTCGCCTGCTCATAATCATCCTCTTTACACGGCTGCCAGAAAATAGACGGTTCAAGCGGTGTGGAGTAGTATGTGGTCTTCCCTTTGTTTTCTTCCTTAAAAAAAGCATAATCTTTGTACAAATAAATCCTTCCTATTACTTGCATTATTTATCCTCCTTTTCTAGTTTATTTTTGGGATAATTCTTTAATTTGTGACAGCTCTGACAGTAGTTCCGGATTCACTTTCTTTACAAGTCTTTTTATGCCTCTGAGCTCCATAAGAAGTGCATGTGCGGAATTGTTGAGTTCTTTAAATTCCTTTCTCATTTTTGTCAGCTTTTTTACCTGGTCAGATTCTTTTATCACTCTGGATAATTCCTTTATCTCTGACTTTCTTTCGTCGGCTTTGTCATAGCACTTTAGCACTTCAGCCGTGATGTTCTGTACTTCAGCGATTATTACCTGCCTTTGCTTTCTTTCCGGAAGCTGCTCAAGCGTTGCTATCGCTGTTCCGTTTCTGGTGATTATTTCGTTCATTGCTTTTTTTCTCCTTGCCTTAGGCGTTTAGTTTATATTTATTAATGTTTTTTATTGCCGTTGATAAATTTCTTCTAAATCTTTCTGTGAAATTCGCAGCATCATAGCCTAATTCGAACAGAGCCATTGTTACAGTTGCTCTGTCAATCTTCATTTTTTTGCTGTAAAGGTAATCATATATTTCACTTGCTAATTCGCGCAATGTTATCATAACTCCTCCTCGTGAAAAGTTAATGAATTGCCCGACTCTTCTTCCGGCTCTTCAGCCAGGTCAAAGGTCAGACCTTTAATTGTATTTTCCTGTATTGCTGCAACTTCCGTTTTTATAAACGATGCAATCGAAGTCAGAGGTGTTGATTCGGTTACCGTCTCCATTTTCTTTAGCAGTTTCTTCCTTACGTCGAGAGCCTCGCCGTCAATCGTGATATGCGTATTCACAAGCGGAAGCAGTTCCGGGAACTGAGCTAGCGCTGAATCCAGCAGCTTCTCTTTTACAGCCCTTGCATGCTGCATAGCCTGTTTGCGGTATTTGAATACAGATTTCTGCCTTTCGGCAGTCGGAAGCTCGCGCATTGAATACAGCGTAGTTACCAGCTGACCTCTGTGATATTCCGCACCGGTATTTGTATCCGTGAAATCCTCAGTAGCATATAAGTCAATTTTTGACTGATTTGTTGGCAACATAGCTATTATAAATTTTCTGCCTTCCAGGGATGCATTATAGTCAACATCAGAATAAGTAAACCTTACTCCGTCGCGATAAAGAGAAATGCCGCCGGAATAAGTCTTTATCATTGTATCATCCATTAATGCATATCTCAATGACTGATCATTCAGCATATATGGCTCGTAAGACTGCATTTGTTTATCAAATAAATCCGCTATTGAAACCCTGTATTTTTTTGATTTGATAACTCTGTCTCTTGTTCTGTTTATACAGTCACCGGTTAAATAAGCATTTGCTTTCTCAATGTACTCCTCAACTAAGTGATCGCATTCTTCCGGCATGAGGCGCTTTCCGGAATGGCGGACTTCATCACGATTCCCTCCGACATAATTTTTGTAGATTACATCATATTCATCCTTTATGAATCTGTTAAATCTTTCAATATTCGATTTATGTGTCGGTTCATATGGAGCTATCGGTATATAATCTTTTTCAAGAAATTGAGCCCCGGCTGCAAGTGTCTTTATCCTGGACATAAAGTTCTGTACTTTGTCACTGTTTCCAATACCATTATCAAAGCCTATGTACCGGCCGGAAACGCTTCGGGTCTTATCAGCATTACTACTAACGGATGTGAAGGTTTTTCTACGGCTAATTTTACCAAAATTTCAAC
>JAEUSI010000189.1 GCA_016788375.1 Ignavibacteria bacterium
CTTTATTTTTAATGTTTTAAGGAGTAATTTTGATGAAATCTTATAAAATTTATTATGAAGGATAACAAAGAACCGGGAAACAGTGAAATCAGCAAAATCATATCTTCTTTAGTAAAAGAAAATGACTATTTCCGAAAGGAAAATGAACTTCTCAGGAAGCAGATTGAATTATACAATATCAGAATTAATAATCTCCTGAAAAAAAATGATAATCTGATCTCTCTAAATGATATTGTAATGGGAAAGGGAAAACCGGATTTGCTTAAAAATGATAATGTAATCGGGAATAATGATAATGTAATTGGAAACAATGATCAGACCGGGAAGTCAAATGAACAATTAACGGATGACAATGATAATTTAAAGCATTACAATGATACTGCAATGCATAGCAATGATAATGCAATGAAAAACAATATGAGTGAAACAGATAAAGATGATACTGCAGTTTACTCAGATGACAACAGAATAGGGAAAAATGAATCTGCAATCCCGGTAAATGAAGATGGAATGCAAAGCAAAGGAAAGTATGACGAAAGAAATGTAAAGGATAAGATGTTGCAATCTCCGGAAACAGCAAATAATGATATTGAAGAGGGAATAAATGAAACTGTAAACAAAGAGCAAGGCAGATTATCAGAATATAATGAGATTGAAAAGGATGTAAATGATACTGTTACGAAGAATATTACTGTTGAAACTGCATCGCAAAGCAAATTGAACGAAAGAAAAGATACTGTAAAACAGAATAATGAGATTGTGAATGAGATTAATGATAATGTAAAAACGGATAAAGATACTTTGATGAACATGATATTTCACGGTGATAACAGTAATGATACTGTAAAACCGATAAATGATATTGTGAATACACCGCAAAATAAGTTATATGTAGAGAAAGAATTAATGGTAAGAATGGAAGAAAAATTAAAAGCGACACTAAGAAAGAAGTATGCAAAAAAAATGATGAGAAGATGGATTTCAGAGCTGATATATTTCAGCAGAAACGGGAAAGTAACATCCGAAAGTTTTCAGAATGCGATCAGAATTTCCCGTGCGACGCTTATGAGAGACATTACAATGTTCAAAAATAAAGGCTGGATAAAATACTTCGGTATTCCGAAAAACGGATATTACAAGATGACAGAAGAAGGTATGGATTTTGTCGGGAATGCAGGAAATGAGTAAAGCGGTATTAATTTGTTATGAAAAATTTAATACTTAAGAAAGTATAATGCTGGCGGAGTTAAGTCCTGATAAAAATAAATATTGATTGAACATTGTTTTATTACTTCTCAGATTAATTAAATTATAAGCAGATCCATGAGATTATTTATAAAGATAACAGCTTATTTAATGTTTATTTATTCAGGTTATCACTGCAAAGTTTATTCTCAGGATTTTTCCCCCATAAATACGAGCAATATAAATTCAGAAATATTTAACCGGGAAGCAACCGGCGGTGCAGTATTTGAGGATCCGGATCAGCAGTCTGTAGTAACCGTTCTGCCGAGAGACGGAATTCACTCTAGACACAGCGCACCTCAGACTTTGTTCAGATTCGCAAGATGTTATTATTTAATCACGGCTGCCGAAATGTTTACATCGGGATTTCCTGCAGGAGTAAACATAACATCACTCGGATTTAATTATAAATACGGAACTACATCAGCGACGAAAGGTTACTTCAAAGTTTATTTTCAGAATACAAATGATAACGTAAACAATAAGTCTTTGAACTGGTATCAGGCAATACAGGAAATGACGCTTGTTCATTCAGATACAGTCATTATTCCGGCCACTTCAGGACCTTTTGATATACCTCTGAATTCATCCGGAGATTTTACATATAACGGCGGGGGAATATACATAGCGTTTGAATATTCCAATCCCGCCGGACCTCTTTCTTCTGTTTCCAACGTTGCATGGTGCAATATGACTCTTCCGAATCCGATTCAGAAATCTTCACAGTCTGACGACAGTATCAGGGTTATAGCAACAGGCACATCCAAATTGCGTGCGGAAACCAGATTCGGCTGCAATAAGACTGATATTGTCACTGCCGGTCCGGTATATTCATTGGGAGTGACAGGAGTTTGGCCTTCGCCTGATTCAGTTTCAGTCAGAGCAGTAATAAATCATGTGAGGGATTTTTCAGATACAATAATAGTAACAACAAAAATAAAAAACATAAATCAGGATCAGGTCAGACATTTATTTACTGATACAATAATAAGCTCCGAGAGGGGAAGCATTATTATAAATCACAAATATATGTCAGAAGCTTTAATTCATACAGATTCTGTAATTGTCTCGGTTGTTGCTTCCGGAGAATATATTACGGGAAACAATAAAGCGGTATACATTCAGCAGACATCTGTAAACAGCTGGAATCATTATATACCGTCTATGCTGCCGATCGGAGGAACAGGATTTAATGTCGGTACGGGAGATTTTGTGGCAAGATTTCACACACCTGTTAGTCTGACTGTTTGCGCAGTGGATTTATCTTTTTTTGCGGAATCCGGCTGGGGACAGAATCCCTATAAAATACTTTTCTATGCTGCCGACGGTCCGGGAGGATTACCCGGTACACTGATTCATATCTCACCCGGCAGAGTAACACCGGTTGCTTTAACAGGTTTTATAAAGAAATCCACATATTTTCTTACAGTTCCACTTGTAATAAGTCCCGGATATTATTATGCAGGTTATTCCCAGCCTGAAGACCGGATTCTGAGAGTGAGTTATCAGACGGAATCACCTGTAAGAACCGGAGAATATTTTTATGCAGCGCCATACGGCGCAGGAAACTGGACAGAATTTGATGAAATATCACCTTACAGATTTGATATATCACCCAGAACTTACATGCCTTTGAAGATGAAAATTTACCTGCAGGGATTTATTAACGGACAGACAGTAATTCGTGATACTGTAAAAGTAAAAGTCAGAAGTCAGACATACCCGTTCAATGCTGTTGATTCTGCCGTATCAGTAACAGATACAGCAGGAAATGTTTTTTTTAATCTTATAAATGTTAATTCAGATTCCTGTTACTATTTTGAAATAAAGCACAGAAACCATTTAAAAACTTTCAGCAGCAGCCTGTGCTTTAAATTAATCGGAGTGCCTTCGTTTTATGACTTTTCCGTATCATCATCACAGGCATTGGGAAATAATACAGTATTTGTTCCCGGAGTAAATGCGGCAGGAATATTCGCTATATACGGCGGTGATGTAAATCAGGACGGAATCATAGATGCATCAGACTTAAGCAGTGTTGAAAATAATGCTGCTGCCGGATTAACCGGATATGCAAATACGGATATTACCGGAGATGATTTTACTGACGGAAGCGATCTGAGTATAACGGAGAATAATTCGTCTGCGGGAATAAATTCAGTCGTACCGTGAAGATTATTTTCCGTCTCCGCTGTGTTTCCTGAAGGAATAATTTGAAAGACATGAAAAGAATAATGTAAGGACACAGCTGACAGATTCAATAAAGACAGAATCGCTGAGTCCCTGCATTTACTATGCTCTGACTTTAAAAAGTCATCAGGCAGGAGACTCAGCGAAGACAGCAAGATTTTGTTATGACCTTCCCAAGCTGGGGTTTGGGAAGGAGTGCTAAAGTCATCAGGCAGGAGAGTCAGCGAAAACAGCATATAATTTTTTCCATAAGTTCAGAAACATTTTAAATAACTCCTCTGAGTAAAATTACTTAGTCAGAAGCATTTTTTTTGTTTCGGAAAATCCGTCTGCCGTTGAAAGTTTATAAAAATAAACACCGCTTGAGTATCCGGAAGCATTCCAGTCAGCTTCATATTTTCCCGGAGAAAGGCTGCCGTTATAGAGTTCTTCAATTTCTTTTCCGCTTAAATCAAATATCACAAGCGAAACATTGCTCTGACTTCCGGTAATGCCGGCTGCTATTTCAAATCTGATTTTTGTAACAGGATTGAATGGATTCGGATAATTCTGCGAAAGCGAAAATCCGTCCGGAACTTCCCCTGAAATATTATTAATTCCTATGGATGAAGATGCATACTTAACAACCGCAATGTCATTACCCGACAATGCATCAAAGCTGTTTCCGGAAACATAGACTTTAGCATCGGCATCCACGCCGACAGAAACCGCCCTGTCAATATTGTTTCCCGCACCGCTGTAAGAAATTGCCCACTGAAGTATTCCCGAAGAATTATACTTAACCGTGCCGATGTCAGAAGTGCTGTATATATTTCCTGTAACATACAGATTAGTGTTGTTATCAATTGCAATATCAACAG
>JAEUSI010000018.1 GCA_016788375.1 Ignavibacteria bacterium
CATTAATGGGTTTAAAAGTTTATTCAAATTACGAAATTTAATTTTTAAACTCAACGAACGAAATAAATTTTTTTTATTGCAAAACAGAATCATTTTATACAGACCTGATTAAGCTTTTATCGCTTTCTAAAAAATATTTCAAACAAAGATGTTAATAAAATCAATTCCTGATTTTGAATTATATCTGTACACCGCTGAAGACTTTGAAGATGGATAAAATTATACAGAATTAAGCACCTCCCATTTTGAGTTTAGCGGCATAATTAATCAAAATATAATTCAAAGCTGTATAAGGAAATCAAAAGGAATAAGTACTCAGAGGTATATTCACCAGGCTTCGGGACTAATTATTAAAACAAAGATGAAACAAACCGGAGATTCGGGAGGACAGTATTACTGTTCTAAAACCA
Source organism: Ignavibacteria bacterium (assembly GCA_016788375.1). GTDB lineage: Bacteria > Bacteroidota > Ignavibacteria > Tepidaquicellales > Tepidaquicellaceae > JAEUSI01. The sequence continues at coordinate 411 of JAEUSI010000018.1, forward strand.
ATATCTAAAAAAATACCGGAAGATTCCTCTTCCGGTATTTAAGTAAATTACTGAGTATATTACTGATGTCAGCATTAATTAGCACCAGTATTATTACAAAAGCAGTTTTTGCTAATATCTGTATCCGATTGAAATTGTCGGACCGTATTCATTAACAGTCCAGTTGAATTTATCTTTGTAATAATTTACGCCTAAATATTTAAATCCGATTCCAAGCGGGAAATTAGGTGAAAGCATATAAGCAACACCGACATTCATCTGCCATGTCATTTGTGAATTTACTCCAAAACCTCCAATATCGCCTTTTGTCCAGGCTGCCCATTTCCCTTTTTTATCCAGCACAAATTCTGCATTAATGCCAATTACCGGATCAAGCCATGAGTTTGTATAACTTTTGTATGTTGATGTGCCGTTTGTATCAGTTATTGTAGCTTCAAGATCTAAATCCCAGAATCTTCCGCCGCCGTAAATGTCAACCATTGTTTTTTTACTTTTAGACGGGAATAAATAAGCTATAAACAGGTCATATACAGCTTGCTTTGATGTCCAGTCAGCAGAGCGGTCTTTTGGTAAATTCGGATTCTCAACAACTGCATCGAATGCTTTTTTACTGAAAAAACTTATATCAAATACAAAGCTAACTCTTTCATATTTGATCTTACCCATAAATGCTGCATACATATGAAGATTTTCAAAAGTGAAGCCTTTGTTAAATCCGTAAACACTTCCGTTAGGTCCTTCTCCGACAGTTCCTCCTATAGCAACCAGCCATGCATAAGGAATAATACTAAAATTAAATTTTTTGGGTTTTGTTTTATTATTATCAGATAATTTCCTGTTTGAAGATAAAGAATTTAACATATATCCGGAACCGGATAGATCCGTATTTTTGTCAATTTCCGAAGCCGATATGATTTTATCAATGCTTGCCAAACTTTTTACTTCTGAGAGCTTAGGATAATTATCCTTCGCAAAAGCACTGACACAAAATACAAATATCAGCATTAATGTTGTAAAGTTTTTCATTTTTTTAGTTTTAATTTAGAGAATATTTAAAAAATTGTTATTATTCCTGTTGGTAACTTGAAACTATATAAATTCTATATATAACCTAATAAAAAAATACAGTTTATTCAATGAACTAATTTTCGAAATGCCGGAAGAATTCACTTCCGGCATAACATAAATCCTGTTTCGCAGTTTATAATATCAATGTCAGTAATTTATTGAAGCAAGTATATTCTGTTTCATTAAATTGTCTTCAAAAGCCAGTTTTTCCTGTCCGAGTTTTACATTTACCTTGTTAATCTTGCCGGTGAATTTAAACGGAAGCTGATAATCTTTGTCATCTATCGGTGTTCTTGTATCCGATCCGATATCCAGAGTTTCAAATATAGTAAGTATAAATGGAATTGTATGAGGTATCTTGTTATTGGCTACTTCGTTTCCGTCAACTTTAAGACTTCCTGTTCCGCCCTTCCCGGCTCCCGGACCGTCATAAACAAAATCAAAAACGATTGTGTGTTTACCCGGTGACAATGCAGAAGTCCCTTCCCATTTGAATCTTTCAAGAGACAGCAGATTGTAAGTAAAAACAGGTATTCCCTTGAGAACATAAAGTCCCCAGCCGCCCATTCGTCCACCTAATGTAATCAGCATTCCTTCTGTACCTGATTGAGTAATTTCAACATCAGCGGTAATTGTGAATGATTTGTTCTTAATATCAGGAGCTGCAGGATAAACAATTCCCGCTATTGTTCCGTTATATGTAAAATCAGTTCTTCCCTGAGTTGCCGTCGGTCTCGGCTCAATCAGCCTAGTCAGTATTGAATTATCAAGAGGCAGTACATTATATTTTTTTGCTTCGGTTAGGAATAAATCCTTCATTTCCTTCACTTTATCCGGCATCCTGGATGCAAGATCATTATTTTCAGAATAGTCTTCTGCAATATTATACAATTCCCATTTATAATCTTCTTCGGAGGGAAGCTTGCTTAATCCCATCAGCCAGGGTGCTGCAGGTGGTGTGGTACATGCGATCCATCCGTCATGATATATTGCGCGGTTGCAGAACATTTCAAAATACTGTGTCTTTCTGTTTGATGAAGCGCTTGAATTGGCTTTATCCCACGTGTATGCCATACTTACTCCCTCAATAGGTTTCTGTTTTATTCCTTCTACTGTTTCAGGAGCTGAAATTCCTGCAGCTTCAAGTATTGTCGGAACTATATCAATCACATGATGAAACTGTGTTCTTATTCCTCCTGCATCTTTAATTTTGTTCGGCCATGACATAACCATTCCCTGTCTTGTGCCTCCGAAATGCGATGCAATCTGTTTTGTCCATTTAAATGGTGTATCAAATGCCCACGACCATGCAACAGACATATGAGGAGTCGTCATTGCAGAACCCCATACATCATAAAATTTCAACTGATCTTCAACCGGAACATCTATTCCCTGAAAAGCTGTCATATCAAACGGAGTTCCGTGAGTGGAACCTTCAGCGCTTGTTCCGTTATCGCCTGTAATGTAAATTATCAGAGTGTTATCAAGTTTACCCATATCTTCCACCTCCTGAATAACTCTTCCTATTTCATTATCAGTATAAGCAACATATCCTGCATAAACTTCAGCCTGTCTTGAAAACAGTTTTTTCTCATCAGCTGAAAGAGTTTCCCATTTCGGAAGTTCATCCGGCCATGGAGTAAGCTGTGTATTCTGCGGAATAACGCCGAGCTTTTTCTGATTTGCAAATATTTCATCACGCATTGCATTCCAGCCCATGTCAAATTTACCCTTGAATTTATCAGACCATTCTTTTTTTGGCTGATGAGGTGCATGTGTAGCACCCGGTACATAATACATGAAAAATGGTTTGTTCGGATCGGAAGAATTTACCTGTCTCAAATAATCAATGGCATCATCAGCCATTCCTGTAATCATATTGTAATTTGGATCTTCAAGCCATGGAAATATCTGTGAGGTATTTCTAAATAAATATGGCGTCCATTGATCTGTTTCACCTCCGACAAATCCATAGAAGTATTCAAATCCCATTCCGACCGGCCACTGTGAAAATGGTCCTGCCGGCGTGTATTCTCTTGCAGGTACATTGTGATCCTTGCCAAACCAGGATGTACTGTATCCATTGTATTTCAGAATTGAACCTATCGTTGCACAGTTAATTTCCATTATTGCATCATATCCGGGATAACCGGTTGATTGTTCGGAAATTGTACCGAATCCGACCGAATGATGATTTCTTCCGGTAATTAAAGCAGCGCGGGTAGGGGAGCATAAAGCTGTTGAATGAAACTGTGTATATTTTAATCCCATTTTTGCAACACGGTCCATTACCGGTGTAGGAATTACGCCTCCGAATGTTCCGGATACTCCGTATCCTGCGTCATCTGTCATAATGAGCAATACATTCGGAGCTCCTTTTGGAGGAACTATCTCAGGAGGCCAGTATGGTTTTGAACCTTTTGCATCCTTCTCTATTTTTCCTTCAAATTCGAAAGGAGGGCTAGGTAACTGCTTTCCGTCAATTGTAGTCGTTGCAAACGGAGAACCCGGCTCGCCAGTTGTCTGTATATTCTTTGATGTCGTCTTTTTCTGATCCTTTTCATTGCAGGCATAAAAAAAGACAGATACAAAACAAACAATACAAACTAACTTGAACATTGTGTTTTTCATCGCGTTTTGTTTTAAATTTTGGAATTTTATTTAATGTATTAATTTACTTTTGGCTCAATATTAATTAGTGATGAAAATTTACAGTTTAATTCTTAACACATCTGAATCCTACATTCGACGTCCCTGTATCAAACGCCTGTCCTCTTCTTGCGCTTGGTCTGTAATTGAAACAGTAATTATCAGAACATAAAAATGAACCGCCTTTTACTACCCGCTTTACTGCAAATGGATCTTCATGATCTTCCGGCTTTAAAGGTCCTTTCGGGTTTTCTGTAACTTTATCTTTTGGTAACTTCATGTAAGCTCTTGAATCGTACCAGTCACTCGTCCATTCCCAGACATTGCCGATCATGTCAAACAGCCCGTAACAGTTAGCCGGAAATTTTCCGGCAGGTGAGGTGTTTTTATATCCGTCTTCTCCTTTATCTTCATTGGGAAATTCTCCCTGCCAGTTGTTTGCCATTATTTTTCCGCCGGGTCTGAGTTCGTCTCCCCATGCATATTTTTTATTTGTCAGGCAGTTTCTTGCTGCAAACTCCCACTCTGCTTCTGTTGGAAGTCTTTTTCCGGCCCATTTACAGTATGCTAACGCATCATCATATGCTATATGAACCACAGGATAATCCATCCTGTCTTTTATAGTGCTGCCCGGACCTTCCGGATATTTCCAGTTCGCACCCGGTACCCAGTTCCACCACATTGTAACGTCTTCTGTATAAACTTTTTCTTTGGGTTTGATATAAACGAGTGAAGCCGGGACAAGATCTTTCGGATCTGGTGCAGCTGTTCCCGGAGGCAGCTGCTTCTTAAGCTCATTCCAGTCCGGAACTCTCTCGGCGATTGTTATATATCCCGTTGCATCTGTAAATTTTCTGAATTCGGCATTGGTAACTTCTGTCTTATCCATCCAGAAACCGTTCACTTTAACAGGATGCGCAGGCTTTTCAACTTCATATGCAATCTCATCATCAGAACCCATAATAAATTCTCCTCCCGGTATCCATACCATTCCGGAATTCGATTCACTGCCGGTTTTATTATTTGTCCCGGCTGACTGTTCGTTTGATGAAATTCCCGATATTGAAGAATCTGCGTTTACTGTATTTCCGAAACGTGACGGTTTTTCATCACAGCAGGATTTTGAAGTGTCTTTTGTTCCGGCTGTCCCTGGTTCTTTTATACCGGAAGATTCGGGAGAATCTTTTTTTGAACAGGATTGAAAAGTAATCAAATGAAAAACTAAAATCAGAAGTGACAAAAATCTCATTTTTCTTGTAAGGAGAATTGTGGTTTGAAAATATTATATAATTTTATTATAGCAAATTATCCAATTTAATTTGAAAGTTCAATTAATATTCTATGTTGTTTAAATTAATTTAATGCTTTTGAATAAATTATGAAAATAGAAAAATATCGATTTTTCCTTTATGGAGTTTTCTTTTGATCGCTCATAAGAAAAGCGACTATCTTAAATCTCTAAGAATTAAAACAACGTTATTGTCGGATGTGGTTTTGATTATACAGAATTATTTTTTCCACGCGAAGTATTAATTCCTTTCATTTGTTCTCCCAGGCTTAATGCCTGCTGTTAAATTATACAACTGTTAGTATGTCAAACAATCATATATCCAACGCAATCTCTCACTAATTTTCCGTGACTCCTTCTGATAATTAAAACGGCTGAAAAAGATTACTCCTTTCAGCCGTTGTAAATTTTCAGATTAAAATAAAAGCAGATCTAATCTGAATTATCCGTTAATATCAGTATCCTACATTTGTAACGCCATGATCTCCTTTATCAGTCTTTGTCTTTTCAACCGGTCTGTCAATCGGTTTGTTATTACTTCTGAGTAGATACTGTTTCTTAAGTTCTTCTTTCTCTTTTAATTTTGCTTCTTTCATTTCCTTTTCTTTCTGCTGCATTTCAAGGAACATTCTCTTTCCTATTTCATCTTTCATTCTTTCCGCATCAGACTTATATTCTTCTGTCTGATTTTTGTATTCAGGCTGCGGTGCAGGTTCGGCTCCCGGTGGAGCTACTTCGACTACTCCCTGGTTATTTTCTACTATAGACAGATCAGATCCGTCAACGTAAAAATCTCCTGTGTAATCCGGCTGTACATATCCTGACAAACCGATTGCAACCGCATTTTCTGTAATACTTAAATCAGATGCATCTATACTTCCGTCCCCGTCAGCATCACCGCTGAATAAACCGTGATATAGCGGTGACAAACTTACAATCGCCTGATTGTTTCCGTATGCCTGTCCGTCCGGCTGAACAAAATTAAAATGAGAAAATGCTGTACCTCTTGTATAAGCAACATCTGTATTCGTCCAGGCATCTATGCTGTTTCTGTGTCCAGCAACCCTCCAGTAATCACCGGTTAAGGCTCTGTTGAAAACCAGATTACTTACAACTGCATTTGCTCCGAGTACACTTGTCGCTGAATCAACCACTACACTCGGGAAATCCGATCTGTGAGCATAAAGTTTTACTGTATCCGGATAAGAATTATACGGATTTGCCGGAATGAATAATCCTTCTATTATAAGCCCCATGGTAGTTGCAGCTGGTGCTGAAAGTGTCTGTACGCATAAATTATCTACCCAGATGTCATTTCCGAATGCGCTTCGTGCTCTGAATCTTACTTTGTTTGTTCCCGAAGGCAATAAGAAGATCTTAGGTCTCCATTGTCCTCCTGTCGGTGTGAATTGTCCTCCCGGGAGAGCAGTATTCATATTGCCGTTTAATCCGCCGTATAATCTTCCTAATGTTGTAAATGATGTTCCGCCGTTAGCTGATGATTCAATGATAAGCGAATCAATATTGCTCGGTCCGCCTGACCATGAAGCGTATGCCTGATCAAATGTCAAGTATGTGCTTGAACCTGAAACAGCAGTAAAATTATAGGAAGTTAAAGACTGAATTGTTCCTGCAGATGCTGACCATGAATTAAATCTGGCAGAACCCGCGCCGATATTATAAGCGCTTGCTGTTGATCTTCTGTTCCAGTAGTTTGTTCCTGTATATTCTTCATAAAAATCTCTCGTGATTACTCCGGTTGTTGATGTTCCTGTATCTTTGGAGCACGAGAAATCTTCGCAAGGTTGAGGCTGTGTTACATCAACTAATGCGGAATATGCCTGATATCTTCCGCCTGTTGATGTATTCTGCTCGCACCAGTAAGGCAGAATTTTTCCCGCTCCGCCTGATGTAATTCCAATGTAATCTCCCTGATAACCGGCTGCAAGACCTGAAATCGGAACAGGTTTGAATTTATGATCTGAAACCAGAACATCCGTAAATGTAGCTCCGCCGTCGGTTGATCTGGATAAATATATCTGTGCTGAATCATTTGTCGGAACGTTTCTTGTGCTGTAATAGCATACATTTATTGCTCCTGTAGCGTCAACATTTACAGCCGGACAGAATTCATATGATCCCGCAGCATTCTGATTCACTCTTGTTCTTGTCCATGTTCCTCCTCCGTCAGGTGTTTTCATCAAAATAATGTCACCTTTATCAAGTGCTGGAACGGAGTCTTTTTCTGCTGCAACAACGTATTCATCATCTGCAGAGGAATTACATGTCTTGTCTCCGTCAATTCTCGGAAAACCGTTCATTCTTATTGCTACATTTGAAGGCGTTAAGAAATCAGAAGATCTGATTCCGTTCATATTTACTTTGTGGTTTGATGCATCAGCCCAGGATGTACCTCCTGTACCTGATTCTGCCCAACCCAATGAATCTTCAGTAGAATTCTGTCCGTTTGTTGTGCAGTTTGCCCAGACTACGCGAACCCATCCGTAAATATCAACGGTTACATCGCATCCCTGATGATGATGTCCGGGTGAAGGAGGTGGACTGACAGGAATTACGGATGACCAGGTAACGCCCCCGTCATTTGAATATGAAGAGACGATTCTGTTTGTGTATGCTCCCGAAAATTCTGTGTAAACTGTATAACATCTTCCGTAATAACTGCTTGTAGGAATACCGTCAACAGCTGACAGATTTTTATCTGAAGATGTCGTGGAACCCGGGAAAGTAACAGTTCCCGACCATGTTGTTCCAAGGTCAGTAGAATATGCCGCTCCCATCGCGCCTGTTGAAGTAATATAGGAAATTAAAAATCTTCCCGTATGCATTATCATCGGTGCAGGATCCCCGAAATTAAAAACTGTCGTATCGCTTCCTGACCATGTTACTCCGCCGTCTGTGGTTTTGTAACATGCTGTGCTGAATGAAGTAGTGCCTCCTACATTGTAAGTATTTGCCGAAGCAAACATAATGTTTGAATTTGTAGGATGCCTTATTATCGGTGTTTCACTCTGCGTCCTTGCAGTTGTCGGATGAACTCTGAAGTTTGGTCCGACTGCAAATACTCCCTGAGGAGTGCTTACATATCTGACCTCGTTGCTGAAATTTTTGTTGTCTCCGGCAGGCAGTGAAGTATATACGCCTTCCGGATTTAAGTTAACGCGTGTTCTCGGATCGGTATTCCATTTAGGACTGTCGTCAGTGGGCGAAAATCCTGAATTTGCGAGCCAAAGAAGTGTGATTATTACCGCAAAGTAATAAATCTTTGTTTTCATTTTTTCTCCTTTAAGAATTTTGAAATATATATGGTGAGTGTTGACTTAATTTTTTTAATACTGTTTTAAATGTCAAGTCTATTTTTGGGATTAGCGATTAAACAAATATTATAGTTATTCAAAAATTTCAAGTGAAGATAAAATTCTGATGTCAATCTGTTTTGAGAATTTGGAGCAATTTTGTATAACATTATTGTATCAGCAGGACATTCCGGAATACATTATTTAATCTGAAATGCATTTAACTCTGTGATTAGTCAGTCAATCGCTTTTAAATTGAAGAACAATTCTACATGTAAAGACCAGGCTGATTCCAAATCAGATTCTTGTTCTAGATCCTCACAACTATCTTCCCGATCTGATCTCCGTTACTCATTCGTCTCAATGCATCGCTTATGTTTTCCAGACTGAAGATCTGATCAATTACCGGGACTACTTTTTTCTCATTTACATATTTTATCATTCCGGTAAAATCTTCCGGCGTTCCCATTGTCGTTCCGTATATCTTTAACTGCTTCCAGAATAGTCTTGCCATTGGGAAAAAGTTTGGATTCCCTTTTGTAGCTCCGTAACTTACTATCCTTCCTCCGTATCTTACAATTTCTATGCACTTAAGAAATATATCGCTGCCTGTTCCGTCAATTGCTATGCTGATTTTTTTGTCCGATAATTCTTCTAACTCTTTATCCCAACCTTCCTTGTTGTAATTAACTCCGCCTGCAGCGCCGAGTGATACGGCTTTGCTGATTTTTTCGTCACTGCCGGATGTCACGTATACTTTCGCTCCTGCGCTTACCGCAAATACCAGCGCTGATGTAGCAACTCCTCCGCCGATTCCTGTTATCAGTACTGTATCTCCGGCTGTACACTTCGCTTTCTTGAACAATGCATTGTATGCCGTGATTCCTGTAAGCGGAAGTGCCGAAGCTTCTTCCATTGACAGATGTGAAGGCTTAAGGAAGACCTGCGATTTATTCACCTTTACATATTCGGCAAATGTTCCGTTATCCGGCATCCCGAGAATTTTAAAATCACTGCCCTGAAAATCATCGCTTTCTCCCCAGTTCATCGCGGGATTAACGGTTACTTCATCTCCATCTTTGAATTCTTTAACATTCTTTCCTGCAGAATGTATGATTCCGGCGCAATCCGATCCCGGGATGACAGGCAGTTCTATCTTTGAATAAAATCCTTTCGTTATCCATACATCCCTGTGATTTACTGAAGCGGATTTTACATTAATTAACACTTCGTCATCGTTTATTTCAGGAACCGGAGTTTCTTCAACCGGAAGATTTTCCTTGAGATTCCTGATGTTTCCTGTTTTCTTTAATACTGCTGCTCTCATAAATTTTTATATCTCCAGTTTAATTGATACAGGACAGTGATCACTGCCCGTAACTTCCGGATGAATCCTCGCGTCTTTTACTCTCCCTGTAATGTCATCCGAAACCATAAAATAATCTATTCTCCATCCGACATTTCTTTCCCTTGATCTCGTTATTTGATCCCAGTATGTATACTGAGCCGGCTTGTCATTGAATTTCCTGAATATATCAGTGTATCCAAGATTTATTATCCTGTCTATCCACTCTCTTTCTTCCGGAAGAAATCCCGAGGTCTTCTGATTTTCTTTCGGACGGGCAAGGTCAATTTCCTTATGCGCTGTATTAAAATCTCCTGTTACTATTATCCCTTTTCTGTCACGGAAATTTTTTTCAAGATAAAAAAACAGCTCGTCATAAAAATCAAGTTTGTACTTTACTCTCTCCGGACCTCTGCCGCCGTTTGGGAAATATACATTCGCAAGCGCAAACTTATCAAACTCAGTAATGATTAATCTTCCTTCGCAATCGAATTTCGGATTTTCAAATCCCTTTATAATATTTAACGGCTTGAGCTTAGTATATACTGCAACTCCAGAATATCCCTTCTTTTCGGCGGAAAACCAGTGCGACTCGTATCCGTCAATGCTCTTTACTGAATCATCAAGCTGCTCCGGCTGCGCTTTTGTTTCCTGTAGACAGATTACATCACCGCCGTGATTTTCAAACCAGTCCATGAATCCCTTATTCTGTATTGCCCTTATTCCGTTTACATTCCATGAAAAAATATTTATCTGCTTTGATTTCTTTGCCATGTTTTATAATAAACTTAATTTTTTATGAAAAATTATGAATGCTATTTCAATTTGTTAAATCAAAATCAGTTATCTTTCGCTGAACTTATCCCTTTGAATCAGTTAGCATTGATACTATATGTCTTTTAAATGATGCATAAATTAAAACCCGTCTCTTTCTCAAACCCCGTAGGCTGTGTGAAAATGTCAATTACTGCACTTGTCATTCCGCGAAAGCGGGGGGTACCCTTTGGGTCATCCAGTACTTAAATGAGTGAAACTATCTTCGGATAATGTGTAATTCTTTGTTTTCACACAGCTTCCCCTGCTTGGGAAAGTTGAATTATAAAACAAAATGAATTTATGCAAACTTCTTGCAAACCCTCACCTTTTTTCAAAGGGGAGGCAGGGTGGGGTTGCTTCAAAGCTGATTACATTTTCAAAATATTTTTCCTTTGTGACTTCGTGTCTTTGTGGTAAAAGGTTTTTCAACATAAACATTTCTGACAGAGAAGATATAAAAGCAGCCCTTCACGTTCTCATAGAATTTATTTTATAAAGTTAATTAACTATTTTCAAAAATTATATACCTTTTATATCATGATTAAGAGAGTCAAAACAATCCGGGAAATATATGATGAAGTCAGGGACTTTGATCTTGTAATTACAAATGACGCTCCTCTTGCAACTGCGCTGAACAAGCTCGTCGAATCTCCGAGACTCGGTTATCTTGCCATGACACCCAAACAGATCGCTTCAAAATTTGCACAGATTTATTTTGGAAAAATATATGAGAAGTATGAAGTCATTCTTAAAATAAGTAAATCAGCAGGAAGACCGGTTAGACTTATACACAGAATATGCAGCAGGATTTATGAAATATGGATGTATAATGCAAAACTTGAATTTGCCGCGCAGTATCTGAATGAAGATGAACTTTTTATTCTGAATCTGATATCTGAGTTTGATACGATTGAATCTGCCATGGAAAACTTCAATGAAGATTTTTACGGAAATAAAAAGATTGCCGTTGCAGGGGAAGAGCTTTTCAGCCTTCTTGATATGGAAGTCCTGCCGAGAAGAGGTCAGCCCGCTGAAAGAATCAATCTGTTTACCGGTGAAGAATTCAGAATTGACAGAACTTATCTCTTCGGTTCAGCCGGAGATCTGATTGACAATGTCATGAAACTTGTAAACAGGGATAATGCAGATGAAACTGCCGTTGTGCTCAATCAGGAATCAAAATATCTTGAACTCCTTAAAGCAAGATTCAGGGATGAAGGTATAGATGTTGACATAAAGAATCTTCTTAAAGATGAATTATCTGTGAGAAATTTCATTTCTCTTGCAGAATTATCACTAAGGATTAATGACTTATATGTCAGGGAATTTTTACCGCTGGCATCGGAATTCGGATTCGGTATCAGCTATGAATTTAATCATTTTGATTTAAATGCTTATATGAAAACCTTTAATACTGATACAGGTCTTTCAGGGTTTTTTGATCTCTGCAGAAGTGTTGTCAGAATGAAATACGGTGAACTTCTGAAAGAACTTTCGGATAAGTTTGGATTTAAAACTGTTCCGGAATTTTTTGAGCTTCTCGAACTCCTTGAACTTGCAAATGCTGATATCAATGAAAATAATCTTATTGAACTCAAATACTTTATTAAAGAGTTTGACATCGAACTTAATTCCGGAAAGACGGGTGTCCTTTTTGTAAATTCGCTTAACTCGGCTTTTGCAGACAGGCAGAATGTTTTTTTTATCGGAATTGATAACAGCTGGATGAGAATATTTCCCGACAAGGATTATCTTAATAAGGAAGAAGAGGAAATTAAGAATCTTGAAAGATTTCAGATTCTTATTCAGCAGGGCAAAAACAGATTCTATTTTGTTCAGAATGTCGTTGATTTCAGCGAAGTATTGCCCTGTTACTATTTCCGGATCCTTTCTGAGAATAATAAAATAGAAAGTTTCTCCGATGAATATTTCGGGCCGGTTTATATTAATTCCGGAAAAAAATCTTTTGAATACAAAGGAAGGCAGAAGAAACTTCCTGCAGAAAAAGAAAAAGAAATTTACGCCGTATCACCGACTAATTTTAACAGATATTTTAAATGTCCGAAGCTTTACTCGTTTAATCTTCTGACTCCGGATGAAAAAATTCCAGCATTCAGGAAAGGTTCGCTGTTTCATAATTTTGCGGAATTGTATTTTAATCATCCGGAATTTACAATTGAAAATATAAAAAGTATTCTTGATAAAATGACAGATGAAATGTCAGTTTTAGAAAAAAATACCGCAAGAGAATATTTGCTTTCGCAGTTCAGAATAGGTACTGAATCAATAATTAAATTCCTCGGCGAAAATAATTTCCCTAAAACAAAACTTAATGCTCCCGTACGGCAGGATGAAAATATTCTGATGAAGTTTTTTGATAAAGAAAAAATATACAATAACACTGAAAACTGGCTTACCGATGCTGAAAGCACAATGATCCGCGGAAGGATTGATCTGCAGTCGGAAAATACAATCGTGGATTACAAATCTACAGGTTATAAAAAATCTGAATCGGCTATAACTCTTCAGTCAAATCTTGATTACATCAGAAAAGAAGAATCAGAAGATTTCGATTTTCAGGCTATTGCATACATTGCGGCTTTGAGAGGGAAGTATAAAGAAATTAATTTTATATATAACTTTCTTTTTGCGGATTATATTCATCAGATAAACTCTGAAACAGATTCTAAAAGCACTGTCTCGAAAATTAAATATCTTCCTTTGACATTTACCGAATATCTGTATTCGGATGAGTGTTTTGATTTTTTAATAAATGATAAAAAATTCAATAAACTGTTTGAAGTTCTCGGAAGAGACAGATATAATTATATCATAGATAATCTGAATCCTGAGGATGCTGAATATTTTGAAAAGGATTTACTTATAAAAAAAGTCATTGATATAACAATAAATCTTGTTGCTGAGCTTGATATGTCTTATAAAGATTTCAATTGCAAAAAGCCCGAAACATTTATAAAAAATATAGTTGAACCATTTGCAAAAGCGCTTTACAAAATCAGAACCGGAAATACCGGAACCGGAATGCTCTTCAGAGATGATGCCGACAGTTTTAATGAATTGCTTAAAGAAAAGATAAAAGAAATCAATGAAAATATGAATTCTTCTTTTCCTTACGAGCCGGTATTCGGGTCAAGAGATATTTGCAAGAAGTGCGGCTTTCTTAACTTATGCATGGGAAACAGATTATGGCACTGAAGAAACATACTAATCCGCAGGATGAACTTATCGGTTCGACTGAAGGTATCCATATTGTAGATGCCGGCGCAGGAACAGGCAAGACTTATTCTATCGTCAAACGCTACGGTAACATTCTTGACAAATCATATAAACCCGAAAACATACTTCTGATTACTTTCACAAAGAATGCGGCAGAACAGATGAGAGAAAAAGTTGTAAAGGATTTTTCCGAAAAGTCCGGAATAAGCAGACTCCTTGAAGCTCCGATTATGACATTTCATGCTTTCTGTTCAAGGCTTCTTAAGAAATCCGGAATGAATTCTCCTTCATATCTCGGGCTGGATGAATTCATTTCCGGGAATTTCAGCTTAGCTGAAGACAGCTCTTTTGAAGAAGAAATGTTCAGAAAGTTTTTTATGACTTTTTCGGGAATAAACAATGAAAAATATGAGAGTATTCAGTATGCTCTTGAAGGTAAAGTAAATGACGTCTTATCGGTGATTAAAAAACTCTGCAGTGTCGGAATATTCCCGTCAGCAAACGGCTGGAGTGAATCAGACAAGGAAAAGCTTAAAGGAAATTATGAATTGTTTTCTGAGAGATTTGACAGGATGAATGAAATCAGAAAAGGTGAAAGAGGCGATAAACAGTCTTTGCTTTCCGAAAAATTTAAAAATACAGTCAGAGATAAACTTTATAAAGATTTTAAAGAGGGGGATGTATATGCAGTTAAAAATGTTAATCCCGGAATTAAAGAAAGTATATTCAACGACGAAGCTCAGGAGCTGTTTCATGAATTCATAAATGATGTTTATTTGTCTTACATTGAATATATGCTTAAGAGAAATCAGCTGAATTATGAATTCATGGTAATGTTTGCTTATCTGGTTCTTTACAATAATAAAAATCTAAGACAGAATAATCAGTTTGAATATGTGATGATAGATGAATTTCAGGATACTGACGAACTTCAGTTTAAGATTATTCTGCTTTTGTGTAAAAACATGAACGGAATCGCAAACCTATGCGCAGTCGGAGACTGGAAACAGGGAATTTATTCGTTCAGGAATACAAAGATTGAAAATATTACCGAGTTTAAAAACAGACTCAGTGAATTCGCGGATGAACTTAACAAGGATGAAAAACGAATTGAGTTTGATACAGGTGATCATACTAAGATTATTTTTGAAAATAATTACAGAAGCTCGGATACTATATTAAAATTTTCCAGAGGAACACTTTTTGTCAGTGCAACTGCAGAGGATGAAGTTGATGAGGATTTTGTGAGCAGTAATTTCGCCGAACCTCTTCTGCCTGAAAGGAAGCTTGAAGACCTGACTGAAATAAAATTTTATAAAGCGGCTGACAGAATTGATGAATGCAGACTTGTGCTTAAAAAAATATCGCAGCTGATAAATGAAAAAGATAAGTACAAAATCAGAATCTTTGAAAATGAAACGGGTAAAGTGGCAGAAGAAAGACCTGTTATGTATTCTGATATTTGCGTGCTTTCGAGAAACAAAAAATTCTGTCATGAACTTCAGAGAGAAGCAATGACCGCCGGAATTCCAGTAAACTATTCCGGCGGTATAGAGATTTTTGCAAGTGAACAAGGTGTGCTTATACTTGCATGGCTCAGACTTCTTTTAAATGAAAAGGATATCTCGGGATGGATTCCAGTGCTTGATAAGGAAGGATACTCTTTCCCGGAAGTAAAATATTTCAGTGATAACTTTATAAAAGAGAATTCTGTAAATTCAGATTTAATCCCCGCTGATCTTTTTGAATTCCTCAGACACCTGAAGACATTTAGGAACAATATACTCTTTGCAGTCGAAGCAATACTCGGAAGGTACAGGTATTACGATGAAACTGCGAATAAATTAATAGCGGTGATTCAGCAGTGGAACAGCTCGGAACTGATTTCCCTGAATGAACTGGTACGGATAATTGAAAATTCCGCGAATGCAGAATTTGACACTGAATCAGGAAATACATCCGATGCAGTTTTAACACAGACTATACATGCTTCCAAGGGGCTTGAATACCCGGTTGTTTTTATTGCTAATGTTAATGAAAAGATTTTTCCCGATACAAAAGGTGATAAAGGCAAAATTATTTTTAACCATTCAGCAGGATTAAGAGCTAAAACATTTTACGGAACAAACGGCAGCTATAATTACATTTTCAATAACTGGAAAACTGATTTGATTAATGCCGTCACAAAAAATCCAGATTATGCGGAGGAAAGAAGACTGTTATATGTCGCTGTGACGAGAGCGAAACAGTATCTGTACTTTACTTCGCACAGACCTTCGCCGTTTTTTGTTCAGACTGCGGGAAAATCAGGGAGTGAGATTATCTCTGATTTTGAGTATGAGATAATAAAAAATAAAACTGAAGAGATCAGCGTATCTGAAGTAACAGCAGATGAAAGCGATGTTGATAAAGGTAGGAAATTCATCTCGCCTCATGCACTAATGGAAAATCTAATTGATGAAAGCGCAGATACAGTTACGGAAGAAAACGAATATTCGATTAACCTCAGAAATAAAAACAGGGAATTCGGACTTATGATACATAACATTGCAAACAAAACTGCAAACGGAATTGAAGTTGAATCAGATATTGAAGAAGTTAAGAGAATAAAAGAGTTTATTCATTCTCTCAAAGCGGATAAACTGATTGCTGAAGCAGATTTCCTTTATCCCGAAGAAAACAGAACTATCAGGGGAACAATTGACCTGCTGGCATTTTATAAGGACAGAGTAACAGTTATTGATTATAAAACTGACAAAGACAAAAAGAATATTGAAAAATATAAACTTCAGATTCAGATCTACAAGAATTCAATTAAAAGTATTTACAAAGACAAAGAAGCCGAAGGATTGATTTATTTTGTGTCTCTTGATGAGATGGTAATAGTATAATTTTAAGTTTTCTGAAACAATAACTTCTCAACATTGAAATTAAACCCTATTAATATTATTTTACCGGCATTAAATAAAACAGAACCCTGAAATTCATTATGAAATATCTTCTGCCGTTTAAGATTAAAGCTGTTCATGCTTTAATATTTATTTTATTCCTCAATTTTTCTTCATGCTGTGTATTCAGCACAGATCCTCCGGATTTGAGGCTTACTTCACAGAATTTTCCTTCACAGGTAACAGCCGGACAAAGATTCGATCTTACATTTACGGTGGGTAATTATTCAAATACAGACTGCAATGCGGAAACAACATCACAGAGTATTGTAAATCTCAAAATGATAAAGCAGTCAAACAATTTTCTTCAGGTAAATAATACAGAGACATTAAATGCTCTTGAGAATGATCAGACTCAGATTTTTAATTTCAGCGTTTTAATAGAGGGTGAAAATGTAACCGGTGCTTATAATCTGATTTTTACCATTGATCCGAATAATACAAGCGGAGATGCATACAGAGACAATAATGTTTATACAGCTACAATTACAGTTAATTAAAACAAACAAATAAATAAATGCAACCGATAGACACGGTATGGATTCTGGGATTTGCATGGCTGATGTATTACTTATTCATCCGCAAAGATAAAACAGAACAGGAAAATTCCGGAAATAAAAACAGTAAATAAAATTCTCTGTTCTGAATAAATAACTCCGGAAGAATAATTAACATTAAACCTCCTGCAGCAATTAGTTATATTGCATCAATTATCAATTTAAATAATACAATTTTGGCGGATAACAAAATCATTTTTTCAATGGTGGGTGTGAGTAAAATGTACCCTCCTCATAAGCAGGTTTTAAAAGATATTTACCTTTCATTTTTTTACGGTGCGAAAATCGGAATTATCGGGCTTAACGGTTCGGGTAAATCAACGTTGCTTAAGATAATTGCCGGTATAGAAGACAAATTCGAAGGTGAGGTTCATTTTACGAAAGAATATTCCATAGGTATGCTGTCGCAGGATCCTGAACTTGACGATACAAAGACAGTTAAGGAAATTGTTCAGGAAGGCGTTCAGGAAGTAGTTGATGTTCTTAAAGAATACGAAGAAGTTAACAATAAATTCGCAGAGCCGATGGATGATGATGAGATGACTAAACTTATTGAAAGACAGGGCGAGCTTACTGAAAAAATCGAACACATGAACGGCTGGGAACTGGATGCAAAACTTGAAAGAGCTATGGATGCATTAAGAACTCCCGACGGCGATACTCCCGTTAAGAATCTGTCCGGAGGAGAAAGAAGACGTGTGGCATTGTGCAGACTGCTTCTTAAAGAGCCGGATATACTGCTCCTTGATGAGCCGACGAACCATCTTGACGCGGAATCCATTGACTGGCTTGAACAGTTTCTTAAACAGTATAAAGGAACTGTCATAGCTATTACTCACGACAGATATTTCCTTGATAATGTTGCCGGCTGGATACTCGAACTCGACAGGGGAGAGGGAATTCCGTGGGAAGGTAATTATTCCTCATGGCTTGAACAGAAGACTAAACGGCTTGAGACGGAAGAAAAACAGGAAAGTAAAAGAAGAAAGACTCTCGAACGCGAGCTTGAATGGGTGAGAATGTCTCCGAAAGCAAGACATGCAAAATCGAAGGCAAGACTTCAGGCATATGATAAAATGATGAGTGAAGATGCAAAGAAAAAGGAAGAGAAACTAGAAATATTTATTCCAAACGGTCCGAGGCTCGGAAACAGAGTCATTGATGCCGTGAATGTTACGAAATCATTTGGCGACAAACTGCTTTATGAGAATCTTAATTTTTCTCTTCCGCCTGCAGGAATAGTCGGAGTAATCGGTCCGAACGGAACAGGAAAGACAACCTTGTTCAGGATGATACTCGGAACCGAAAAGCCTGACAGCGGGAAATTTGATGTTTCGGAAACTGTAAGAATCGGTTATGTGGATCAGGCTCATGCAAATATTGATCCGGAAAAATCAGTATGGGAAGTGATTTCCGAGGGAAACGAATTCATTGAGATAGAAGGTAAACAGTTCAATTCACGGGCTTATGTAGCGAGATTTAATTTTAACGGAGCCGATCAGGGAAAGAAAGTCAGCATGCTTTCCGGCGGTGAGAGAAACAGACTCCATCTCGCACTCACTTTGAAATCCGAAGCAAATGTACTGCTGCTTGACGAGCCGACAAATGATATTGACGTTAATACTCTCAGAGCTCTGGAAGAAGGTCTTGAAGATTTTGCCGGATGCGCGGTTATTATTTCTCATGACAGATGGTTCCTTGACAGAATAGCAACTCACATACTTGCATTTGAAGGAGATTCTGTCGTTGAATATTACGAAGGAAGTTATTCCGAATTTGAAGAATACAAGAAGAAAAAATACGGAAACCTCGAACCGAAGAGAGTTAAATTCAAAAAACTGACAGCAGGTTAAATCCTCATTTCCTCAAACTAATATGCAATACTGATTCTCATGTCAGATAAAATTCTGCATGTGATTTAATGCATTCATTTATAATAATCATTTGGTAATTAAAATTGATTATAAATGAATCTTATAAGTAATTTCATTGATTTTCTTTATCCTAAAACATCTCTAATCTCAGGTGAAAGGATTGATGATGAAAATTCAAACGAATTCATTAACGATTTTGAATTAAATTCATTAAAAAGAGTCACACCTTCTGACTTAATTGATCTCTCAATAAAGACAGATTCAGATTATTCGTACAGTTATTTTACATTTTATGAGAATGATGACTTTTCTAAGTTAATATACATGCTGAAATACGGAGGAATGAAAAAGCTGGGAGAATTTCTCGGAGAGATCTCCGGTGCAGGACTGAAAACTTTTATTGAAGATGAATTAAATACCTGGTTTGATTACATAATACCCGTTCCTCTCTACAAGACAAAACTCAGGGAAAGAGGTTACAATCAGTCCGAATATATCGGCAGGGGAGTAAGCAAGGCTACCGGTATTGGAATAATTCCGGATTTAGCCACAAGAGTAAGGCATACAACCACTCAGACAAAACTCAGCAGAGAAGAAAGAATTAAGAATGTAAAAAACGCATTCGAAATTAATTCCTTTAACAAGGATAAAATTAAAGGAAAGAAAATTATTATTGCAGACGATGTAGTAACAACCGGATCTACCATGAATGAACTCGTGAAAGTCCTGCAGCTTGCAGATGCTTCGGAAATACTCTGCTTCAGCATTGCTATGGCGAGATAGAAACGCTTAAGCAATTTTTTTAAGAACTTCAGTCAGTTTCAGTATATCATCATCATTGTTAAAAATATGCGCTGATAATCTCAGAAATCCTTCACGCAGTGCAATGAAAATATTTTCCTTCTCGAGAGATTTCTGAATGAATTCATTCCTGGATTTATCTTTATGATTAAATATGAGAATATTTGATCTGTGAACAGGATTAAGATCCGATTCTATTGTAAAATCCGAATTTTTAATCTGATCAATAAACAAATCCTGAAGTCTCAGAATATGATTGAAAATATTTGTTATGCCGAGCTTGAGAAAAAGTTCTATTGAAGACTGCAGACCGATCATTCCGAGAGTATTCGGAGTCGAATTTTCAAATGCGCTTCCGTCATTTCTGAAATTAAGTTTGTAATCCAGAAAGTTCTTAAAATCATATTCAATGCTCGAAGTGGCAACATAAGTCGGTCTTACGCTTTCTCTGATCTCCTGGGAAATGTAAGCAAACCCGATTCCTGCCGGTGCCATCAGCCATTTCTGTGAACCTGCTGAAAGAAAGTCAATTCCAGATTCTCTTACATTAAGCGGACAGACCCCCATGCTCTGAATTGAATCTACAACAAAATAACAATTGTTCGCTTTGCATATTTCAGAAACTGTATTCAGATCATTCCTGAATCCGAGAAATTCAACGGAGCTTATCGTCAGAACCTTCACCTTGTTTTCCCTGATTACTCTTTCTATATCTGCAGTATCAATTTTACCGTTAATGGACGGAATCCTTATGTTTTTTATACCCCGAAGTTTTTCCTGATTCATCCATGGATATACAACTGCCGGGAATTCAGAATCAGCATAAGCGACAGCGTCTCCTTTTTCAAGACATACGCCGTTTGCAAAAATGTTAAGTCCGTGAGTAGTGCTTCCGGTGATTATGATGTCATCCTTTGAAGAAGCTCCGCAAAGTTCAGCGCATTTTTCTTTTAGAGAATCTGAAATCCTGAGATTAAACAGACTGAGATTCTTATTTGAAAATGTAAACTCGTCTATAAATTCATACAGTCTTCTTCTTGTCTCGATTGAGTACTGGGAATAATGAGCTGAGTCAAGGTATACACACGATTCGGTAACCGGGAATAATTTTCTTGCATCTTTTACGGAATTTATTTCCGCAAAGTAACCGTTATTTTCTTTTATCAAAACATTATCATTTACTTTTTAAAATTAATTATCTACTTCCTCTTTTTGGATTTTTTCTTTTTTACGGTTTTAGCAGCAGGCTCTTCAAGATTGCTTTCAAACATTTTTTTATAGGCATCATAATAAAACATAATGCTGTTTACATAATTATACGGTTCTTTCCAGTTGTCAAGCGTTCCGTAAGGCGGTTTTTTTATATCGGGCCATACAAGTGCATGGATAGAATCTTCTTTTGAAGAAAGAAACGGATATGCTTCCTTAACGTTTTCCCAGAGCCTGTAATCTTTCCCGAAATACGCGGTAATTGTCATGGCATCTATGACTCTGCCGAGACCGGCATTGTATGCTGCAAGCGCAAATTTATATTTGTCTTCATCAAACTCCCTGAACTGTGATACAAGCGTTGCATAATAATAAATTCCTGCTATGAGATTATTTTTCGGAGTCTGCGTTTCTTCAAGCTTCAGTTCGTTCTGCAGACCTTCGCCGGTCTGGGGCATAATCTGCATCAGACCGAATGCTCCTGCATGCGATCTTGCATTTGCATTGAAATATGATTCCTGCCTTATAATGGCAAGAACTATTCTCCAGTCCAGCTTGTAATAATTGCATTCCTGCTTTATTATGTCCCCGAGTTCCTTTACAAGATTATCTACATTTCCAAGTTTGAATTCCTTGCTTACCATCTGAACTTTTTCAGTTACTCTTTCCAGATCCCTGAGATTTATTGTCTTTGCCTGCTGCTTGAAATTTACGTTTGATGTAAAAAGATCAAGCAGAGTCGGCCAGTCTTTAAGAATGTTTTCAATGTAAACAGCATTGTTGTATGAATTCGCATAAATTACTTTCTCCAGGTCCCTGACCTTTTCCTTGTTTTCCGAAGTTGGCGCAATGATTTTATCTTCCTCACGAACAGAAAGGGAAGTGGTTTTGTAATCGGCAGACTTATTGTATGAATACATAACAAGTGACAGTACCAGAATAACCGGTATTCCGGTTAGGATTGCCCTATTTTTCCATTTTGTCATTGAATTGATTGCTGTTAATGAACTGTCTGCTGCAACTTTTTCACTCATTGAATTTTTCAGGATTTCAAAACATATAAAATATGAAAAAGTTTTACAATCACATTATAATAACCGTCAGTGAATACATTCTTTGAAATTTTGCATTGCCTGTTTTAAATCACTATCCTGTTCTGTATCATTTGTCAGAAATAACATACGATTTCATTCTTGATTTTTAGAATCTCTCTCCTTAACTTAACCATAATAATTTAAGGTTAACCGAATTTTAAAATGTCACTTTCAAATAAAGTATTCGAGCCTGTAGAGGCAATCGTTCACTTTAACAACAGGAAAATAAACATACTCAGATTCAAATGGAAAGACGGAGTATATAAAGTCACAGAAATGCTTCAAAGCTGGGATATACCGGCCGGTGATAATTTCTCGACACACTTTGTCGTAATATGCGGGGAACAGGACATGATGTGCGAATTATCGGTCAGTATTAAGGACAGGAAATGGAAATGGGAGCTTATTCAGTGGGATACTCTCTGAGCATTCTTAAATGGGATTGTTATGATTTAATTCCTTGTTACTTCTGGACAGTTTAAGTAATTTTGCTGTTTACAAACAATTATTAAATAAATCCGTAAAAATTTTGGAAATAAAGTTAAATGATATAGATAAAAGCAAGCGTGAACTTGAAGCAGAACTTACATACGAAGACCTCACGCCTCATTTTGAAAGAGCAATCGAAGAATACAGAAAGAAGGCAACTCTTCCGGGATTCAGAAAAGGGAAAGCTCCGGTCAGCATGATAAAAAAGCTGTACGGCGACGGTCTTGAATACAATGCTCTCGAAGAAATTGCGAACAGCGTGTTTCAGAATTATCTGATTGAGAATAAGGTTGACATTCTCGGGAAAGGCGCTATAACAGATATGGATTATAAGCCGAAGGACAACCTGAAATTCAAGGTAGAGTTTGAAATCATGCCAGAAGTAAAAATTGAAAAATACAAAGGAATTGAGCTTAAGAAAACAAAATACATAATAGATGATTCTCTTGTAGACGACGAAATCAGTTATCATAAATTCAGAAATGCAGTTAATGAAATTGACGGTGTAGCTTCCGATGATGAATATATTGTTACGGTTGATCTTCAGAATCTTGATGAAGCCGGAAATGTGCTTATCGGACAGTCGCAGAAAGATCTGCGGGTATATCTGGGAAACAAAGAAATATTCCCCGAATTCAGGGAAGGGTTTAAAGGTATTAAGGAAGGTGAAGTAAGAATTATAGACTCAAAAAATGCAGAAGGCGGACCGAAGAAAGTTCAGATTACATGTACAAAAATAGAAAAAATTATTTATCCCGAGATGAATGAAGAGTTTTTCAAAAAGATAACATCAAAAGAAGGTATAAAAACGCTTGATGATTTTAAGTCTGAAATAAAGAATGAACTGAGTAAAATATATGAAGGAATTGCAGACAGGAAATTAAGAGCAGATGCAATTAATGAACTTATAAAGGCAAATGAAGTTGAAGCTCCGGAAGTATATATTGAAGCAATACTGAGTAATATGATTAATGACATGAAACATCAGTATCCCAGACATGAACTTCCGAAAGATTTCAACAGGGAGGAATTTAAGAAGGAAAGAAGAGTTGATGCGATAATTCAGGCAAAGTGGTATCTGTTAAGGGAAAAGCTGATTGAAACTGAAAAACTTAAAGTTGAAGAGGATGACTATAAAAAGCTTGCCGAAGAAAATTCGGTCAGATATAAAATACCTGCTGACAAATTAATTGACGCATATAAGGAAAATGAAGATGTAAAGATGAAAATCCTTAACGATAAAGTCCTCGACATTGTAATCAAAAATGCAAAAATCGAAGAGATCCCGGAAATCAAGAAGAAAGATGATCTTGAAAATGAAGACAGTATTGTTTAACAATAATTTAAAACATTAAGAAATTTAAATATAAAACATATTATGAATTACACAGATTTAATAAAGAAAAATGAGAGCTATATTCATCACGGACTTAATCAGATTAACAGCCAGCTTGTTCCGATGGTGGTTGAGCAGACGTCAAGAGGCGAAAGGGCATATGATATTTATTCAAGACTGCTGAAAGAGAGAATAATTTTTCTCGGCTCGCCTATTTATGATGAAGTTGCTTCGCTGATTATTGCCCAGCTTATATTTCTCGAATCGGAAGATCCCGACAAGGACATAATGCTTTATATAAATTCTCCCGGCGGAAGCGTGACCGCAGGAATGGGAATTTATGATACAATGCAGTATATCAGACCGGATGTGACAACAATGTGTGTCGGGATGGCGGCATCAATGGGGCAGCTGCTTTTAACCGGAGGCGCTGCTGGTAAAAGAATAGCTCTTCCGCATTCCAAAATACTTATGCATCAGCCATGGGCAGGAGGTCTTCAGGGTCAGACTACTGACATTCTTATTCATGCAAGAGATATGGAAAAGACGAGAGAGACTTTATTCAGGGTCATTGCAAAGCACTCGGGACAGCCTGTTGAAAAAGTAGCAGAAGATGCTGAAAGAGATAACATTATGAATGTTGAAGAAGCAAAAAAATACGGATTGATTGATGAAGTATTAACTCACAGGGAAAAGAAAGATAAGAAGCAGTAAAGTTCAATCTGTTCAATTTTAAAAGGAAGTGATTCTAAAGTCATTTCCTTTTTGTATATACATTAGAAATTGGTATATGATGATTATTCACGATTTGCTTCACAAAAAATGGCAGTTTATATCTTGAAAATCGTCGTTAATTAAAGTAATTTCGGTTTCTTAAAATAAAACAACTAAATGGATTTTAAACTTGTAAACAGGATTTTTGGTGCAATTGTATTTATTTTTGCTACAGTTGTTTATGTAATGACTGTTCAGCCGACATTCTCTTTCTGGGATTGCGGTGAATTTATTGCATGTGCTTATACTCTTTCTGTCCCGCATCCGCCGGGAGCTCCTTTCTTTACGCTGATGGGAAAAATATTTACCATGTTTCCGACCGCTGCAGATATCGGACTCAGGGTCAATTATCTTTCTGTGATATCCAGTTCGTTATGTGTTTTACTTCTTTATCTGATTTCAGTGAAGGTTATAAAAAACTGGAGAGGCATTCCAAAAACCACATTTGATGTTTTATTAATCTGCGGATCTTCTGTAATAGGTGCTTTGTCATATGCATTCTGTGACTCATTCTGGTTTAATGCTCTTGAAGGCGAAGTATACGGAATGGGTACTTTTCTGATTGGACTTTGCATGTATGTGCTTATGGTATGGTGGGAAAGATCTGACGAGCCGGGAAGCGATAAATACCTGCTTCTTGTAGCTTATGTTGTAGGTTTATCAATCGGAATTCACCTGCTTGTCGCTCAGTGTATCTTCCTTGCAGGACTTTTCTTTTACTTTAAGAGGTATGAATATAATCCGAAATCTCTGTTAATTGCATTTGCTTTATCTTCAATTGCGTTTTTTATTGTATATCCGGGAATTGTCAAGAAATTTCCTCTGATTATGTCCGGAAGTGTATTTGCGGGTGTACTCATTATAGGTGTAATAATATTCGGAATTTATTATGCGCGGCAAAAGCTTAATCCTATTCTTAGTCTGCTTACTTTGTCTTTGTTTTTAATCATACTCGGATATTCAACTTACATTTCTATTTTACAGAGGGCAAATGTAACAAATCTTCCTTTGAATGAGAACAGCCCGAACAATCTGGAATCTCTTATTTCATATCTGAACAGAGAGCAATACGGCCAGCAGCCTCTTGTAATGCCCAGAAGATATTCGCAGGAACCGCAGCATCAGGGAATTTATTCCAAGTATTCCAGCGATATGGAATTTTTATGGAAATACCAGATCAACCATATGTTCAACAGATACTGGTTCTGGAATTATATAGGCAGAGCCGGTTTTGATCAGAATGACGGAGTGGATTTTAAAAAGTTTTTTGCTATACCGTTCCTTCTCGGAATGTTCGGACTGTTCTATCAGTTCAGAAAAGACTGGAAGCTGGGTTTTATCTTTCTCATGATGTTTCTGATGATGGGAATTGTAACAGCGCTTTATCAGAATCAGCAGGAACCGCAGCCGCGCGAAAGAGATTATTTTTATGTAGGAGCTTTTATGACCTTTTCACTCTGGATAGGAATAGGAGTCGCTGCTTTGCTCGAAATCATTTCGGAAAAAATGAAAAATAAAGGAGCGCTTGTTGCCGTTTCTGCAGCCGTGCTTATACTTTCTCTGGCAGCCGTTCCGGTCAGGATGCTGACTGTAAATTATCATTATCAGAACAGAAACGGAAATTTCCTGCCTTATGACTATGCCTATAATCTTTTACAGAGCGTAGAAAAAGACGGTATCCTGATTACCAACGGAGACAATGACACATTCCCCATCTGGTGTCTGCAGGCGACTTACGGTGTCAGAACTGACGTAAGAGTAATTAACCTTTCGCTTGCTCAGACTGACTGGTATAATCTACAGCTCAAAAATGAAAGACCTTACGGAGCATTGACAGTTCCGATGACATTTACAAATGATCAGCTCAAAAGACTTCAGCCGGTTCAGTGGGATGAAAAGAAAACCGTTAGTTATGATGTCCCGCTTTCTGCTTATCCGGATTCAATGAGGACCAGAACCGACCTTCCGGCAAAAATTACTGTAAATGTTCAGCCGACTATCAGACAACAATCCGGAAATCAGGTTATTACTGCTTTAAAAGTTAATGACCTTCTTTTAATGGACATCATAAAAGCGAATAAATGGGTAAGACCGATATTTTTCTCGGTTACAGTTTCAGAAGATAACTATGTCGGTCTCGGAGATTATCTTGTTATGGAAGGCATGGCTCAGAGACTTGTTCCTTATAAAACAAATACAGGCGGCAACGAAGAAATTAATGAAGAGATAATGAGAAAAAGTCTTTTCGATAATCCTGCAGAGCCTTCTCCGACTCCGAGATATGGTTTCAGATTCACCGGACTTAATAAAAAAGATCTTTTCTACAATGAAGATCAGACAAGAATGACACAGACTTACCGAACCACATTCCTTAGACTTGCATATTATTATGCCGGAGATTCTACAAAATTCGGTAAGACAGAAGAAGTGTTAAATAAAATGGAACAGGAAATTCCCAGAAGCGTTATTCCGATGGATTACAGAATAGAATATGATGTCGCGCTGCTTTATAAAAAAATTGGCAACAAACAGAAATTCGATGAGTTTGCTGATAATGTAGTAAACAGAGCCGAAGAAGAAATCAAAACGAATCCCGAGAATGTGCAGTCTTACTATAACCCTTACAGGATTCTACTCGATATTTATGAAGCGAAAGGAAGTTATCAGAAAGCACTTGACCTTCTGAACAATCTTCAGCTGATGAGTCCAAATGATGCAAGCATTAAACAGAAAATAGAATCAATAAAACTTAAAATGAATTCCGGCAAGTGATTTTTCACGGATACTGAATTTATACCTTCCTTGGTTTAGCTGTTATTTTGGTAATTGAGGAAGGTATTTTATTAGTGGAAAATATCTTTCAGGACAACAGATTTTTTTTAAAGTAATTTTGAAACTGAATTAAAGTAAACTTCAGCTTGGCAAAAAACCCTGTCGTACAGAAAAAATCAATTCCTCTTAAAAATGAGGAATCTGGTTTTTTTGATAATAACCGGATAAATTTAATTATACTTCTTCTTTTCTGGATAGTACTTCTCAGAGAACTTATAACAGGAAATGCCTGGCTGTTTGATGATTTCCCTTATGTTTATTATCCCGGAAAATTTCTTTCCGCGGTTTCTCTGGCAAACGGCATCTTTCCTTTCTGGAATCCGTATTCATTCTCCGGTACTCCTTTTTTTGCCGATCCGCAGATTGCAGTGCTTTATCCTTTTAATTATCTGCTCCGGTTTTTTGTGTCCGGCGATTCTTTGTCTCCCCTTATTATTCAGAATTTTCTTCTGATACATTTTTATCTCTGTTCGGTATTCTGCTATTTTCTCGGAAAGGAACTTAAATTCGGAAATTTCACATCTCTTGTGTTTTCCGTGATTTATACTTATTCCGGATACATGATTATACATATGATGCACTATAATCTTATTGAAACAGTTGTCTGGCTTCCTCTGCTTATTCTTCTTTTGCTGAAATTCTTTGAATCTGAAAATTATATTTATATTATCTCAGCCGGGATACTTATGTCTTTCAGTATTCTTGCCGGATATCCCCAGTGCTTCTTTTATAATTTTATTTTTATTCTTGTATTTTCGGCATATTATATTTTAAAAGAATTCAAAAACAGAAACAGTAAAAAAACAGTCAATCTGATTTTGGGAACCGGAATGTTCTTTGTTATTTCTGCCGGCATTGCCAGTGTTCAGCTTCTTCCGACACTGATATTCTCACAGAATTCCGACAGAGTGGATGCCGGATATGATTTTATAAAACAGGGTTCGGTTCATCCGTATGACCTTATTACTCTGCTTGTTCCGAAGATATTCGGAACATTCAACTGGAATGAAAACGCCGGGGAAATGTCGTACTGGAGCATTGTGAAAAACGGCGGTCATCAGGAAGGTCCCTGGATGTATACTGTATCAACTATGTACCTGACCATACTTCCTCTGATACTTATTCTCCCTGTAATTTACTATTCATTTAAGTCAAAACAGAAAACATTTCCGGTGTCTTTTCTCATTGTGTTTTCCTTTATAATACTCCTTTTTTCATTCGGCGGAAATTTTTTCCTGCACAGATTATTTTTTGATTTTGTTCCGTTTTTTGACAGATTCAGAAATCCGGGACATGTGCTTTATCTTTTTTCATTCTGTATTCTTCTTATCTCGTCTTTCGGACTGAATGAAATTATTAAGAATAAAAGCATTATGAAAAATTATTTTTCCGTAAAATATTTTGCGGGTGTAGCAGGCTTTATTATTCTGTTTTTTATTTTGTCCGGCGCAGGTTTCTTCAAATCCTTTTCTCAGGCAGCACAGAATCCCGAAGTTTATTCATGGATTACAAAACAGGTGAACATATTTGTATTTATTTCTCTGCTGTTTACTGCTGCTTTGTATTTTTATTTCCAGGATAAATTAAACATTAAATACTTTTCGGTGTTTCTGCTTCTTCTTGTATTCCTTGATATATATATTTTCGGGTATAATCAAAACAACGGAAATCAAAACCCTCTCGAAATGTATTCAAGAAATGCTGATTTGATAAATCAGATTAAGAAGGAAGGTAAATCTGAACAGTTCAGGGTAAATATGCGGGACGGCGGGAATATGCTGTTCCAGAGATATCAGGGTGCTGTCGATAAGATACAGCTTGTCGAAGGTGTTAATGTTTTAAGATTAAACAGGATTGTTCCTCCTACCAAGAAAGATACTTCCGTAAAGCAGGCTCTTGATCTTCTTAATGTAAAATACAGAATTAACACGGATAAAAAGAAAAACACGTCAGGGCTTGTTAAAAGCGATACATATCTGCCGAGAGCAAAAATGTTTTATGACGTAAAGGTAATTGAAAATCCGGATGAAATAAAAAAATATATGGAAAGCAGTGAATTTGATTATAATAAGACGATTGTTATTGAAAAGAATCCGGGAAATATTTCTCTTCCGGAGGCTGACAGCAGTTTAAAAAACTCACAGAATGTTGTGATCAGGAAGTATGACCTGAATAATATTCAAATAGAAGCGGATACCAGGGAAAACGGATTTCTTTTTTTAAGCGAAGTATATTATCCGGACTGGAAAGCTTATGTCGACGGTAAGGAAACTGAAATATTCAGAACTGATTATTCGCTCCGTTCCGTTTATCTGGAAAAAGGCAGTCATATTATAGAGTTTGTATATGATTCTCCCGAGTTTAATCTCGGGTCAAAAGTATCTTCTGCGGTTTTTGCCCTGAGTATACTGAGTCTCGGATTATTGTTTTTAAGAAAACGTAATTCAAATAAACAGAATGCATAACGGCATTAAAGCTGTATTGTTTGATGTTGATGGTACTCTTTACAATCAGTCATTGCTCAGAACTCTGATGACACTGAAAATACTTTTTTCCGCAGTTATTAATCCTTTTCAAGCCGGAAAGAATATCAAGGTAATCAGCAGTTACCGAAAATCTCAGGAAATAATAAGGAAAAAGAATTTATACAGCAGCGATTTGTATAAAGATCAGATAGATCTTGCATCACAACTATCCGGTGCCGATGAAAATTATGTAAAGGAAATTGTCAGAAAATGGTTCGAGACTGCTCCTTTAAGCGTAATACCTTTTTGCAAAAGAAAAAATCTTGAATTTACTTTTGAATGGCTTTTTAAAAACAGAATAATTACCGGACTGTTTTCCGATTATTACTGTAATGAAAAAGCATCAGTTTTGGGAATTCAAAAGTATGTTTCGGTATATGTCAGCTCTATGGATAATGATGTAGGTGTATTCAAACCGAATCCGAAAGGATTTCTGGTTGCTGCAGGAAAGCTGGGATGTAAGCCTGAAAATATCCTGTTTGTAGGTGACAGAGCTGATGTTGATTTAACCGGAGCAAACAGCGCAGGAATGAAAGCCGCATTGCTCGGAAAACTGCCTGAAGGTGATCTGACAAATTATGAAATAAAAGATTTATCCGGTGTAGTAAATATTTTATCAAATTAAATGTTTGTTCTGCTATATGAAATGCTGGGTGTGCGGAAGCGTTAATACAAAGTTTCTCTGGGGCAGGGAATTCAATGACGAACTTGTTCCTTCAGACTTTGCAATTACAAACGATAAATACGGAAAGACTCTTCCTTTGTATGAATGTCTTGACTGTTCATTTGCATTCGCTCATCCTCTGCCGGATAACATTCTGTCGCTTTATGAAAATCTTGAAGATGAACTTTACACGGAAAGCCTGAATCCAAGGTATAAGGAAATGAAACAGCTTCTGGAATCAGGACTCGGTTATTTTCCCGGAGCGAAAAAGATACTCGATGTAGGCGCAGGCGCAGGACTGCTTGTCAGAGCGGCGTTTGAAAAACAGCTTGAAGCAACAGGTGTTGAGCCGAGTAAATGGCTGGTTGAACAGGCAAAGAAACTTTTCGGAATTGAACTGATCGAAGGAATTGTTCCGAATAAAATTCTTGAAGGTAAAAAATTTGATCTTGTGTTTGCGGTTGATGTAATCGAACATCTTTCCGATCCTGTGGGTTTTCTTAATACTCTTAAATCTTATCTTACGGAGGAAGGTGTAATCTTAATCGCTACTCCCGACAGGGGAAGCTTTCTTGCAGGCAGGTTAGGCGCGAAATGGTGGCATTACCGGCTTGCTCATATCGGCTACTTTACGGAAAAGAGCATGAATGAAGCTGTTGCAAAAGCGGGACTTAAAATCGTAAAGCACGGCAGACAGAACTGGTATCTTCCTTTTGGTTATCTGCTTACAAGATTGTCAAACTATCTTCCTGTTAAATCTCTTGCAGGATTATCGAAGAAATTTCCCGGGCTGGATAACATGACAATCCGTCTGAATCTTCACGATAATCTTGTTGTATTATTAAAACAAAAGTAAATCTTGAAAAAACTTCATCCGTATATTGATATTGCAAGACCTGACCACTGGTTCAAAAATGTATTTATGATCCCCGGCATACTGCTGGCGATTTTATTTTCAGATACTGAATTTACCTTAAATCTGGTAATCAGAATTATCACAGGTATCTTTGCAACTTGCCTGATTGCATCGGCAAATTATACAATCAATGAACTTCTTGATGCTCCGTATGACAGGGAGCATCCGGTGAAAAAGTTCAGACCTGCTGCTGCAGGACTGATTAGACCGTCTCTTGCTTATCTGCAGTATTTTATGCTTGTGGCTGCAGGTCTGGGAATCTCATACTTTATCAATATCGAATTTTGTCTGACGAATTTGTTTCTGCTTGTAATGGGTCTTGCTTACAATGTCCCTCCCGTCAGAACCAAAGACATTCCGTATCTTGACGTTATTTCAGAATCTGTGAATAATTCAATAAGACTTCTTCTCGGCTGGTATATAGTCGTAAATACAATCGTTCCTCCGCTCTCCATTATAATTGCATACTGGATGCTCGGAGCATTTTTTATGGCAATGAAAAGACTTGGCGAGATTCGTTTTATAAATGATCATTCTGTAGTTAAGACTTACAGAAAATCACTTTCGTATTACACTCAGGAAAAACTTATCACAAGCATTATTTTTTATTCTTCGCTGTTTTCATTTACTTCGGCAATATTTCTGATCAGATACAAGTTTGAATTAATACTGATTATTCCTTTTCTTTCACTGCTGATAAGCGAATACATGAGAATAGGTTTTCTTCCGGACAGCCCGGTTCAGTATCCGGAAAAACTTTATAAACAAAAGAGGCTAGTCCTGATTTGTTTTGTCTGCGTCGTCCTTTTTACTGTTTTGCTTTTTGTCAGGCTGCCATGGCTGACTTCCTTGTTTGATCCGGTATATAGTAAACCAGGTCTGTAAATTTTTTATGAAAATACTTATAAATGCTTTGTCGGGAAACGGAGATGCGCTGATGTTTTCTCCGGCTTTGCGTCTCCTTAAGAATAAACTGCCTGATTCTGAAATTGATATGCTGGTGATGTTCAGATCCGTAAGAGAAATGTATGCAGAAAATCCCTGGCTGAACAAAATTCATTACATTGATCTTCTTAATCAGTCTAAATTTAAATCATTCAGGGAGATAAGAAAGCTTAAAAACAATAATTATGATTTTTCGGTTAATGTATATCCTTCCAACAGATTTGAATACAATCTTCTGAACGCACTCCTGGGTGCAAAGTCTAAATTAGCACATCATTATATTCATACTGACATTTTCCGAGCGGAGTATTTCAATGATATTCTGATAAATGAAGTAAAGAACAGACATAATGTCCTTCAGAATATGGATTTAATCAGCCAGATTGTAAAAGTAAATGAATCAGAAACCGGCAGAATGGAGATATTTATTTCCGGTGAAGATAAAGTCAGATCTGATAAATGGCATATGGAAATCAATCCGGAAAAAAAAACTATCGCGGGCTTTCATCCCGGATCGGCTTTATTAAAGAATCATATCAATAAACGCTGGGATAAAGACAAATTTGCCGAACTGGGCTGCAGATTAATGGATGAATTTGATGTTATGATTCTGTTGTTCGGCAACGAATTCGAACTGAATAATGAGATAAATGCTTTGATGCATAACAGGGCTGTTATTGCTTCAACAAGTAATTATATGGATTCTGTTGCAAGAATGGTGAACTGTAAACTCTTTGTATCAAATGATACTGCATTTATGCATACAGCTGCAGCTTTGCAGATTCCTGTTGCAGCAATTTTCGGTTACACAAATGCTGAAGAACTTTCACCGTGGATGACGGATAATGTTGTAATCAGAAAAAATCTGGATTGCAGCCCGTGCTTCTATAATTCCCCTAAGCCCGCTGACTGCATATGGAAAGGTGCAGAATCGTTCAAATGCATTAAATCGATTTCTGTTGATGAAGTATTTGAAGCCTGCATTAAGCTGCTTAAGAAAAATCAGACTCTTCCTTCCTGAATGCCGGTCCTAATTCAAAAAATCCCATACGATCGTAAACCTGGAAATTGAATTCAGAAAACCTCCGAGATTATCCGCAGGGTAAAGGTAGGTATCATAGTAAAATGTATTTAATATGTTGGCAACGGTTATGCTGATGTTTGCATGTCCGATTCTTGCTCCGAGATAATAGTCAATCTGAAATCCGTTCTTATCATACGGACTGGAAAAGTAAAGGAAATTGTAATAACCCTGTGAATATCTGTAATAATTATTTGGAGAGCTGAAGTATTTAATGTTAAATCCAGTTCTTAAGTTCAGTTTATTCCTGAACAGAAAATCATGAAAGGCAAGGTTGGATTTTATAAAATTCTCAGGGAAGAAATCGGATTTTGTATAATTGTATTTTACAACCGCATCAAAATATTCCGTCAGTATTGACAATGAAGTATTTACTCCGCCGTTTGAAAGATATAAACCGCTGCCGGAAGAGTACTGATTGTCGTTGTAATAATAGTAGGAGTTAAGAAAAATGCTTCCGAGAAAACAAAATTCGGCGCCTGTTTCATAATATTCACCGGATTCATTGATCTTCTGTGTCAGAAATTCTCCTGTCTCTATACTGCCCGGATTCTGCTCAATTCTGTTTATCCCGCCGTATATCCCAGCGTAATTATTCTTCCCGAAATATATTCTGTATTTACCTTCCGTTCCTGCATTAATATCCGCTGATGAACCGGAAGTAACAGCGTTTGCAAAAACTGAAAGATTCAGATTGTCATATTTAAAATCAGTTTTGAGAAATGCAAGATATCCGGTGTTGTCTGTATTGTCAAAAGCAGGATTGCTGTAATTGTAGGAATTAAAATAAACATTCGCTCCTGCCTTTATATCAAACCCTGCTTTC
>JAEUSI010000190.1 GCA_016788375.1 Ignavibacteria bacterium
GGCGGTTTGCTGATAGCGAGGATGAAACTTGAAACTACAGCGGATAAATTCGCCGATGCGCCTTTGGATCTGAAATTGTCAGAGTCAAAATTCAAAACAAAAGTATTCGCATTTGACGGAAAGAAAAACATTGAGCTTACAAATTCAGAAGATAATACAATCGAAGGAACAAAAGACGGATTAACAGGTAATTCTAAAACAGAAAGCATTTCCGGGATTCCGGCAGAGTTTGCGCTTATGCAGAATTACCCGAATCCGTTCAATCCATCAACTTCAATCAAATATGATATACCATCTTCAAATTTTGTAACACTGAAGATATATGACTTAACCGGAAAGGAAGTTGCGACATTAGTAAACGAAAATCTGAATGCAGGCAGATACACAGCGACATTCAACGGATCTAACCTTTCAAGCGGAATGTACTTTTACAAAATCACGGCAGGAAATTTTACATCTGTAAGAAAAATGGTGTTAATAAAATAATTTTATAAAAACTTTAAATCATAAAATAAAATGAAAACTTTTAATAAATCAATATTAGTGTTGTTATTGATAACAATAACAGGAATAACAGCAGGTTTCAGAACTAGTCACAATGATAAAAAACCGGCATCAAACAATTCTGAAAGCAACCTTGATAATACAAATAAAATTCAGGCATCAAATGACGGTATGAATTCAAATGAAATAAATCCTGTTTTCCCGGGTTTAAATTCCGAAACCGATTCAATTTCCTCTGTATGGACAGTACAAACATCAGGGACAGCGAATCAGCTTTTTACAGTTTCTACAGTTTCTTCAAATGTCGGCTGGGCGGCCGGGGCAGGTCCGACTGTTATAAGAACGTCCAACGGCGGAGTCAACTGGCTTAGCGCTACAGGTTCAGGAATTACAGGAGCAGTATATAACATCTGGGGAATTGATGCAAATAATGCTCTTTGCACTTCTACTCCTTCTGCTACTTTCATTTGGAAAACTTCAAACGGAGGAACTACTTGGACTCAGGTTTATACACAGGCAGGAGGTTTTATAAATGCAATTCAGATGATTTCTCCGACAGAAGGTTATGCGGTTGGTGATCCTGTATCGGGAAAATGGACAGTTTTAAAAACGAGTGACGGCGGAAATTCCTGGGCAAGAATGGCAACCGAACCGATTCAGGCGGGAACAGAAGCCGGCTGGAATAACAGTTTTCAAATAGAAGGAACAAATATGTGGTTTGGAACCGGTTCATCAACAGTATATCATTCTTCAAACTTAGGATTGACATGGTCAGGTTCGCCGACAAAAAGCACTGTGAATACTTATGCTTTGCATTTCAACAACTCTTTACAAGGTTTTGCAGGCGGAGATGCTTTGGAAATGACTGCAAACAGCGGTGAATCTTTTTCTTCTGTAACTTCTCCGGGTACTACCGGCAATATAGACGGACTTGAAGGCATTACAGATAATGATACCTATCTTGGTATATGGTGCATAAGAAGTGATGCTTCAGTTTATCTTTCAACAGATAATGGTTATGGCTGGAGTATTGCTCACACACAATCGGGTGCAGTATGGCAGGATATTGACTTCAAAACAGAAAACGGAAGTCCTAAGGGCTGGGTCGTAGGAAACGGAGGAAAAATAGGAAGAATGAATTCATCAGGACCGGCTCAGTTTACAAACGATGTAAGTGTAACGACTAACATTGAACCGCTTGATTATATTTCGCTTGATTCAATTCCTGTTCCGATTCGACCGAAAGCAATAATTTCAAATTTAGGAACTTCCACGGCTACAGGTTTCAATGTAACTTACAAAGTGACAGGAGCGGCATCTTATACAAGCACTAAATTTCAGAGTTCACTTGCTCCCGGAAGTTCTGCTACAGTATATTTTGACAGTACTTTATTGCCTATTGATACAGGTTATTGCAGTGTAAGAATTTATACAAGTCTTGCGACTGATCAGTACAGAAACAATGATACTTTACGAACATCACTTGAAGCAGTAACTCCGGATCACGGTCACGGCGGATGCTGCAGTTATTATTATGCAAACAATATTGCATCGCTGAAACTCGGTTCAAGACCAAATTACAGCTGGAGTCCTGATCCGACTTGCGGTTCACCAATAGTGTTAAACGGAGTTGATGTCAGCGGAGGAAGATTAGTCGGAGGACTGGATGACGGATTTTTCAAATTCCGTTTGCAGAATCTGCTGGCTCAGTGCGGAAGCGATACAGCGCTTAAAGCAAAAATCTGCGGAATGTGTTATGATTCAATATTTATTGGAACTAACGGATTAATCGGATTCACACAAAAAACATGTGCAACTCCGTCGCAATTATCTTCATTCACACCTAGCAACGTCGCAGGAGATTATCCATCACCTGCTTTAATTACTTTATGGATGGATCTGATATTTGTCCCGGGATCAGGCAGCAGTTTAAGCGCTGATATTGTGAACAATCATTTAATAATTAATTATACTAAAGTAAGATTATACTCTCACAGAAATGAAAACGAATTTGTAAGTTTTCAGGTCTGTATTGAACTCGTGAACTGCCCTTCTTCATTTATAGATCCTAATTTTAAATTCAGTTATGCTCCGTATAACGGAACTCCTTCAACACTTACTTCCTCAGGATTCAGAAACTGGTACAGTAACAGTTCATCTGCAACTCCGAATATTGCTGGTTTTAACCATTTTGCCGGATACTCTACCGGAGGCTGTAATGGTACAAGATGCATAACTCCTTACAGGTTTTACAGATACTCCGGAAGCTCATATACACTCGCACCAAAAGGTCCGTTATTTTACAGCAGTCCGAATTATTCAAACGGAATCAGTGTGGAATTCGGTCCCAGCGGTTTTCTGTTGAAGAAATGTAACTGCGGATCTGCAGGTTTAACACTGAATCTTACAGCAACTTTGCAGGGATTTTATAATGACGGATCTAATTTAATGGTACCGGATACAGTAAGAGTTACCCTTCGTAATTCAACTTCGCCATATGGTATCGTTGATCTGTCAGATATATTATTTGCTTCTTCCGGTTTAGGTACAGCTGTTCTTAGCAACGTCACAAACGGTGTTCCGTATTACATTCAATTGAATCACAGAAATTCCATTGAAACCTGGAGTGCTAATCCGGTTGCTTTTTCCGGTGATTCATTAACATATGATTTCACATCAGCTTCGAGTCAGGCATTAGGTAATAATCTGATTCTAGTTGGTAGTAAATGGTGTATTTATTCCGGTGATGTTACTCAGGATGGAATAATAGATGCAAGTGACTTAAGTGAAGTAGATAATGCTTCAAGTGAAAGTTTATTAGGATATGTTTCTGAAGATGTTACAGGGGATGATTTTGTAGATGCCGGTGATGTGGCAATAGTTGAAAATAATCAAGGTGTTTGGGTTGTTAATCCCTAAACATATTATTTTCAGGTCAGAGTCTACTTTCTCTGACCTGATTTTTAAAAAAGCTAAACTCAGACATTTCCCCGTATTGTGATTCTTTGATTCCAACCCAAAGATTTTACGAAAGGGGGAAGTCTGATTTTTAAAAATGATCTTAAGGAAACTGCCTCGTTTAAATTTGAATATCGTTCCTTTTGTGAGTCACCGGTCATTCAATTCTCTAAAAAACAATCTAAAATTACACTTTATATTTCCCATCTCAATTTATTCCGTGAGTAATTCTCAAAAAGTTTCTTTTGAATGAAGCTGTAATCGTGATAGATTTGCTTAAACAAATTAAACAACACAAAATCATGAGAAAAATAAATTCAGATTGCAAAAAAGAAAAGTTGCGGAGATGCCGTCTGAAGTTTATCAGACGGCATCAGAAAACATAAAAACTTAATTCATAAATTCATTAAAAATTTAAAAAACCTTAAACTAAAAACCAAAATGAAAACAATATTAAATTTAATCTTAGCAGCAATACTAGTTACAAACATCAGCGCAGCAGAAGTTCCGGCTTACAAAATAAATGTGTCAGACATAATCTACACTTCCGGGAACACACTGGAATTTGACATATATGTTCAGAACGGTGCACAGAATCAGGAAGAGCTCAGATATTCCCTCGGACAATATTTCCTTGAATTCAATTCAAAAATTGCCAACGGGGGAAATCTGAATTATACAATCATTAAATCTGATTTGCCTGATGCAATGAGACCGAGAAACGCTTCGGTGAAAGACAATCTCCTGAGATTATTTGTAAATTCCATTAATCCGGATAAAAGCAGTTTACCTTTAATTAACAATAAAAGCGGCGGTTTGCTGATAG
>JAEUSI010000191.1 GCA_016788375.1 Ignavibacteria bacterium
TTTAAGATTTAGTTTTATCAGAGAAAGAAATTCATACTCTTCAAGAACTTCATAATTCGTAATTGCAATCTTTCCGCTCTGATCATCTTCCTTTAAGACGGAAACTTTTTTCCTGTCTCTTTTATCCCTGCCGAGGCGGTTCTGTATTTCACCTTTCTTGTTTTTAAGCCTGCCCCATATCAGCGCATTGTATTCTCTTTCAATTGTATGATGAAAAAACTGTTCGGATAATTTTCTGTGAGTAATTTCATCTTTGGCAATTACAATCAGACCTGATGTATCCTTATCAAGCCTGTGAACAATACCCGCTCTTTCAAAACCGTTAATCTCCGACAGTGATTCATTCTTCTGCTTTGCATAATACATGACTGCATTAACAAGCGTTCCGCTGTAATTTTTATATGCCGGATGAACAACCATTCCCGGAGGTTTATTTATAATCATCAGATATCCGTCTTCAAAGACAATGTCGAGCGGAATGTTTTCGGCGAGGACATCATGCTTTTCCGGCATGTCAAGTTCTATTTCAATCTCATCATCCGGCTTAACGATATAATTTGATTTTACAAGCTCTCCGTTTACGGAAACAAAACCGAGATTGATGGCTTTCTGAACCTTTGTTCTTGAAGCATTTTCAATAAACTGCGCTATATATTTGTCTATTCTCTGTTTTACGGATACATTCGGAACAGTGAGCGAATAATATTTTTCCATTTCCGGAATAAAGGTGAAATGATTTTAAGGACTGTAATTTAATGAAACTATTTTTTATTTTATAAACACCTGACAACAAACTTTATTAAACCGCATCTAAGGTATATATTTTTATGAAAATTAATTATTAGAAAAATGCAAAACAAACTCATAATAAATACTTTAAAATGCATTTCATACGCGGGAATAGTTCTCATACTTGCTTTTTATTCATTGACTTTCAACGGATGTTCAGGGTCTGATGAAGAAGAAGTAATTACACAAAGGGACAAAGACTCGGTAGAAGTATATTCCGCATTACAGAAAGCATTTGCACAGTATAAATCAGCATTAAACAGCAATGTCAGTTCCGACGACAAAAAAGCAAACGAGGAATTTGAAAAATCGCTGGTAACATTGAACAGAATTAATTATGAATTAATAACCAAAGGCGAAAATTACTTCTGGAAAAAAGATTATGACGAATTATCAAAAAGCATAGTTGAGGATTATCTGACGACACAGTCCGAGATAGTACACAACAGTCTTGTATTTGAATTTGCAAAACGGATTCCCGTAACCTATGAAAAGATTGAACAT
The DNA here is from genome assembly GCA_016788375.1 of Ignavibacteria bacterium. Taxonomy (GTDB): domain Bacteria; phylum Bacteroidota; class Ignavibacteria; order Tepidaquicellales; family Tepidaquicellaceae; genus JAEUSI01. The sequence continues at coordinate 1,294 of JAEUSI010000191.1, forward strand.
GTCAGCAATGACAAGGAGCCGTTGCCGGAAGGCAGCGATGTTCCGCTTATAAGAAATTCTGTTGTTGACGAATACATAGAATTCTTTTCCAATACGGAAAGAGGAAGAAGCTTTATAGACAAAAGTCTTTACAGATCCGGTAAATATTTTCCTTTAATGCGAAAGATACTTAAATATAATAATGCGCCGGAAGAGCTTATATATCTTTCCGTGCAGGAATCAGGATTAAATCCCACGATTGTATCAAGAGCAGGGGCTGTCGGAATGTGGCAGTTTATGCCTGCGACGGGAATCTCCTACGGTCTCGGTTCTGACGGTTACAGGGATGACAGAAGGGATTTTGAAAAAGCGACTGATGCTGCGGCTCATCTTTTAAAAGATCTTTACAGAACATTCGATGACTGGTATCTTGCATTTGCCGCATACAATGCCGGACCAGGAAGAGTAAACAAAGCAATAAGAAACAGCGGTTCGAGGGATTTCTGGTCACTGCGGGGATTTTTGCCGGGAGAGACCAAGAATTATGTTCCTTCAATACTTGCGCTTTCATTTGTACTTAGAAATCCGGAAGAATACGGATTCAAAGACATAGAATACGGCGAACAGATTTCATTTGACAGAGTTGAAATACAGACACAGCTTACACTCGGGAAAGTTGCCGAATTGTGTGAAACGGATATTGAAACTGTCAGGGATTTAAATCCTGAACTGACTTCCGATGTTGTACCGTTTTATGATGTGCCTTATGAATTGAGAATCCCGCACAAAAGTTTCGATAAATTCCTTGCAAACTATAATTCCGACAATCAGATTGATAAAAGCAGCGGATATTCTCCGTCATTCGCAGGAAATGAAAGCGGTAATTACGGAAGCGAAATTACAGGTGTTCAGTATAAAGTCAAGAATTATGAGCCTGAAGACATAAGAGCTGTCGGCAGCACTTATGGTCTGAAAATGATCAAACATGAATTCAGCTTCAAAGACCCGCTTTATGTCGTTGCATCTTATTATGATGTCAGAACTACAGACATCAGATTATGGAATAATTTAAATTACGGATATATTCCGGATCAAAAGAAAGAACTTCAGATTTATGTGCCTGAATCAAAATACAGACTCCTGAATCAGGGAAGCAATAATAATCAGTCCGGATACAGAAAGCCGGAAGAGAAGAAACTCGCTGATGATATAAACAAAAAACAGGATGTGAGTTTAAAAAACGGAACAGATACAAAACCTGAGTCAGAAGTTAAAACTGTGCAGAAACCTAAAACAGAAGTAACAAAGGAATCCTGGCCTGAGACTGAAATCAAAACAGAATCAAAACCTGAGGTAACAGTTATTCCTCCGTCAGATACAAAACCGGAAGAAACAACTGAGACTGAAACAGTTGAAACAGTTAATCAGGAACCGAAAACCGGAGAAGTTGAAACATCAGATAACAGCGCAACAGAAACTTCCGGAGAAGTTACGGAAAATACAGGAACAGATGAAACAGAATCTGTTGCAGAGACAGTTGAGACAGAAGAAAGCTATTATGAAGAAACTGCACAGGTTGAATCAAATACATCTGAAAATAAAATACCGGCGTCAAATGCAAAATATTACACCGTTAAATCAGGGGACAACCTGACAAGAATAGCAAATGAAAATAATGTCACAATAAACGATCTGAAAAGCTGGAACAATCTTAAATCAGAACAGATAAACACCGGACAGAAACTGATTGTCGGGAAAGCAAGCCTGAATACTTCCGGAAAGAAGAAGTCATATAAAGTAAAAAAAGGCGATACGCTGGCATCCATATCCGCATCGAACAATGTAACAGTAAAAGAGCTTAAAAGCTGGAACGGCTTAAAAAGCGACAAACTTCTTGTCGGGCAGGTACTGAAGCTTTACGGCGACAATCATAATAAAGGTAAGAAAAAGTAATTTTTTATAAAACTATATAAATCTGGATTGAAAGAAATGTATATTAGATTTATATTACAGCTTAATTTTTTGCTGGCATAGCTCAGCTGGTAGAGCAGCTGATTTGTAATCAGCAGGTCGGGGGTTCAAATCCCTCTGCCAGCTCAAAAAGAAAACCCTGTAGAGATAAGACTTTACAGGGTTTTTTATTTGTTAACAACCGGAAATTATTTTATCAGCAGCATTTTTTTCACAGCTGAAAAATCTACAGTGAGTAATTTATAAAAATAAACCCCGCTTGGAAGATCACCTGCATCAATTTCAATCATGTACTTTCCTGGCAGTGAAACAGTATAATCAAATTCCTTAACCTCACCGCCTTTTTCATCGAATATGATTAATCTTATTGATGAAGCTTTTGGAATATTAAACTCAATATTTGTAGTAGGATTAAATGGATTCGGATAATTCTGACCAAGTGAATAGGCACCCGGAATTTCTGTGCTGATGTTCTTGATCCCAATTACGTCTGAATACAGTCTTCTCCAGACGGAATGATATTTACCTGCAAAAATATAACTGTTTGCAACCAGAATTGCATATACATATTGCGGACCGCTGAATCCTGTATTCTTATCAAGCCAGTTAATGCCATTGTTTGTCGTCATGAATAATTGACCGGGAGGATTGGTACCGACAAAGACATTGGATCCGGAAGAATACAAAGTATTTATAAAAAGTAAACCGGGTAAACCTCCGTTTGCCTGAGACCAGTTATTGCCATCGTTGGTCGACACATAAACTCCCGCTGCTGTTCCTGCAAATAATGTTGTACCGGAAACTGCAAGACATAGGACATGGCCGTTTATAAGACCATTGACAGAAAGAAACCAGTTGTTTCCGCCGTTAGTGCTTTTATAAATCCCTCCCGGAACTCCTGAACCTGTATTGTCATGACCGGCAAATATTCCTCCGCTTGAAACTGTGATTGCAGTTGCGGCAAATCCATCAGGTAAGCCGTTGACAAGCTCAGTCCAGTTTGCGCCATCATTTACACTTATAAACACACCGTTATCTCCGCC
>JAEUSI010000192.1 GCA_016788375.1 Ignavibacteria bacterium
TTATTCCGGAATTGCGTCAATATTATTTATTTTATTCAAAAAAAGCAAACGTCAAAAATTCCGATTTGTGAAAGTACCATATTGTCAGTAATGACAAGGGTTTGAGGGATGCACGATATTTTTGCAGGTATTTTTAGGTTTTCAATATTGATCTGTTACTATTAAATCCTGATTATATTTAAATTTCTTTATGCCTCTAAAGTACTGTGTTTAAAATAAATTTCATCTCTTTAAATAAGTTTTAAATTGATTTAATTTCCTGATGCAGTTATTTTAAATTGAAAATATAAAATATGACAACAGAAGAAATAAAAAATCTGCTTCATGAAAGTATTGAAAACATTGATGATGAAAACTTTCTTGAAGCTATCAGAATAATCATTGAGCCAAAATGTAATACTCCTTCAACTTTAAGTATTTCCGAAAAACACAGGGATGTTTTAAAAGTTAGAGAAAAGCAAATAGAAGCCGGTGAATTTTATACTAACGAAGAGGTGAAAAAAATATGTGAAGAATGGCTAAAAAAGTAAAAAAATTAATGTGGTCTAAAACGCTCTGAATGATTTGAAGGAAATTTTTGATTACTGGAATAAAACCAACGGCAATATAATTTACAGCAATGAATTAAATAAAGAAATTAATAATCTAATTGATTTACTATTGCTTTTCCGGGAATGGGGAGGAAAGTTGATAACTTTGATGTGAGATATTTATCCAAAAATGAATATATAATATTTTATAAAATTAAAGAAAGCAAACAAGAAATGGATATTGAAATAATTCAAATTTGGGATTCAAGGAGAGACCCTTTGGAATTAAAATTATAAATTGTTAGCATATCCAATATTTATTCTATTCTATGATTCCCTTCTCCAAAGACAACTTAGGTGAACAAACCGTAATAGAGTTTATTAAAAATGCTTGGGCTGATTCAGCTTGTCATGTTATCGCTTATACCAATGGAGAGGGTGCTATGCTTGGGCGAGAGCATAGTGATAAAGCCCCCTCCTTGCAAAGGAGGGGGTTGGGGGAGGTTTTATGACAGAGTTCTACAATAAATCCGAATTCAAACAAAATAGAAAAGATTTAAGAAATAAAATGACCAAAGCTGAAAAACTACTTTGGGAAGTATTGAAAGGAAGGAAATTGAACGGTAATAAATTTCGAAGGCAGTATGGGGTAGGAAAATATGTAATCGATTTTTATTGTGTAAAGAAGAAATTGGCAATAGAAGCAGACGGAGAGGTTCACGATAGTGAAAAGTCGCAAAAGTATGATTTAGAAAGAGATGAGTTTATAGGAAATTTTGGAATAAAGATACTAAGGTTTAGAAATGAAGAAATTGAGAAAAATATTGAAGGAGTGTTAGAAAAAATATTAAGAGAGTTATAAGGATTTGAGAACCTCCCCCTTACCCCCTCCTTTGCAAGGAGGGGGAAATAAATAAAATAATTTTTAAATCATGAAAGTTTATTGTTCGAATGAATCTCTTTTCTGAAGACAACTTAGTTGAAAAAACCGTAATCAAACTCATCAAAGAAATATGGGCTGATTCAGCTTGTCATGTTATCGCTTATACCAATGAAGAAGATGCAAAACTAAGCAGAGAACACAGAGGTGATGTAGTGCTTAAAAAATATTTATTACCTGCGCTTGAAAAACTCAATCCTGAATTTCCTCAAGAAGCTCTCGAACAAGCTGTTGAACAAATAGATCGGGATCGGTTACATTTGTCTTTAGTGAATGACAAGAAAGAAATCTATCAACTCTTAGGCGATGACGCGAGTATGCAAGTGATTAACAGAGACGGGAGTTATCAATATTGATCTGATTCTAATAAATCCTGATTGTAATTTAAATTTCTTCCTGCCTCTAAGACACAAAGACTCAAAGAATATTGATTTAAGTTATTTCTTCTTTGAGATTCGGAGCTTAAGTGGTAAAAATAAATTTCATCTTCCATTTGCAGCTTTTTTCAATTACAAGTTAAATATCTGTTTTGTAATTTAAATAAATGCCGGATACGTCAGTTATCATTTCCGTTTATAATAAAATCAGAGAGCTTGAACTTTCTCTGACTGCTCTTTCTGTTCAGTCGTATAAAAACTTTGAAGTTATCATCGCCGAAGACGGAAGAAATGAAGAAGTAAAGTCTCTTGTGAACGGCCTGAAATCAAAAGAGCTGTTCCCGGTCAGGCACCTGACGCAGGATGACAAGGGTTTCAGAAAGAACAGGATTCTTAACGAGTCTGTCAGAAATGCCGGTTCGGATTATCTGATATTCTTTGACGGAGACTGCATTCCGCACAGTGATTTTGTTAAGGCGCATTTTGAAAACAGGAAGGAAAACACAGTCCTTTGCGGAAGAAGGGTTAATCTGACTAAATCTATGTCTGAAAAGATGACTAAAGAAAGGATTCTTAATCTTGATTATCAGAAAACCGGGCTTAAAGAAATTCTTTTTTCTTCTTTGAATAAGGATAAAAAAGATTTCAGCTTTAATGCGGAAGAAGCGTTTATTTTCAGAAATAAATTCCTGAGGTCTCTTCTGACGAATAATGACGAACATATTCTCGGATGTAATTTTTCACTTGAGAAAAGCCTGCTTGAAAAGATTAACGGCTTTGATGAAAATTATGAAGGTCCGGGTCTCGGCGAAGATTCGGATATTGAATTCAGACTCCGTCTGATAAATGCTGAATTTAAATCTGTAAGAAACCTGGCTATACAGTATCATATGTTCCATCCGAAAACAGTCGAGGAAGCGTCTAACATGGACTATTTCAATAAGGTAAAAGAAAGAAAAGAGTTTTATTGTACAAACGGTCTGAATAAAAAAACTGTTTAATTATTTCATATTAAATGAATGTATCCGCCGTAGTTATCTGCAGGGATGAAGAAAAGAATATTGAAGACTGTCTTAAGAGTCTGCAATGGTGCAGTGAAATAATTGTCGCCGACAGTTACAGTAAAGACAATACGCTTCCAATTGCCGGCAGATACACGGATAAAATTTATCAGAATGAATGGAAGGGCTTTTCAGAACAGAGAAAGTTTGCGCTTTCTAAAGCTTCCGGCGAGTGGATTCTTTCGGTTGACGCGGATGAACGATGCTCTCCTGAACTCACCGCTGAAATAACCCGGCTTTTGAATAAAAATAATGATGACCGCAACGGCTATTTAATTCCGAGAAAAAGTTTTTTCCTCGGCAAGTTGGTAAAGCACTGCGGATGGTATCCCGATTATCAGCTTCGTTTGTTCAGAAAGAATTCAGTAACTGTTACTGACCGGCTTGTTCATGAAGGATATGAATTAAACGGAATCCCCGGTAAGCTTGAAAACCCGCTGCTGCATTATACCGTTAATTCAGTCAGTGATTTCGCGGAAAAAATAAATCATTATTCCTCGCTTTCGGCATCTGAGAAATATATGAATAAGAAAATTTCATTTTCATATCTGCTGTTTAAACCTTTTTTTGAATTCAAGAAAAAATTTGTCTTCCAGGGCGGATACAGGGACGGAATAACAGGTCTTATGGTGTCGCTTTTTCACATGATTACAAAAGCCCTGACCTATATGAAAATGTATGAGCTGCAAAATAAAAAAGATAAATGAATCATTACAAAAGAATTATCAGATATATTAAACCGTATTCAAAGCAGTTGATTCTTGCGAATGTTTTTACTGTTCTTACGGTTCTGTTCAGTCTGCTTTCTGTTATCCTGATTTTTCCGTTCATAGATCTTCTTTTTAATACAAATAAAACCGCTGTAAGTGATACTGAAATAACTTCAGTATTCGACCTGAAAAATATTATCATAAAATACTTTGCAGGTATGGTTGATAAGTATGATAAATCAGATGTGCTGACTTATCTCTGTGTGCTGATTCTGATTACTTTCTTTCTTAAGAATCTGTTCATTTATCTTCAGACTTATTATATGGCTGTAGTTGAGCAGGGGATTCTTAAAGATCTGCGGTTTGAACTTTATAAGCACTATCTTAATCTTTCGATGAGTTTCTTTACTGAAGAAAGAAAAGGAAATCTTATTTCGAGAATTGTAAATGATGTTCAGATAATAAAGGATTCGCTTATTGCCGTTGTCAACAGTATGTTCAGAGACCCTCCTTCGATAATAGTCTTTTCAGTGGTATTGTTTCTGTTCAACTGGAAAATCACGCTCATAATTTTTTTACTGGCTCCTTTTACTGCGCTGATACTGAGTAAAATCGGAAATTCTCTCAAGCGCAGCAGCATAAAGTCGCAGGAAAAAATATCGGATATA
>JAEUSI010000193.1 GCA_016788375.1 Ignavibacteria bacterium
AAAGCCGCGTCCCAGAGGCCAGTGATGATAAGGTCCTGCCGGTGTTCCCTCTTCCGGAGGATTCAGATGCCACTTTCCCGTGCAGAATGTATTGTATCCGTTCTGAAGAAGTATCTCCGGAAGCATTCCGTTTTTAAAAGGCATTCTGCCGTTGTATCCCGGATATCCGGTTGCCATTTCTGTAATAGCGGCAATGCCGTTTGAATGATGATTCCTTCCCGTAAGAATGCATGATCTTGTAGGCGAACAAAGCGCTGTCGTATGCATATTAGTATAACGCAGACCGTTATCCGCGAGCCTGTCAATGTTCGGAGTTTCAATAAGTCCTCCGAATGCGCTCATTTGCCCGTATCCGACATCGTCAAGTATCCAGAAGATGACATTCGGAGCGCCTGCTTTTGCCCGGACAGGCGATGGCCATGCTGGAGAAGATTCGGAAATTGTTCTGCCGGTAACACCGGGAAACGGATCACCTTCTTTGTATTCGGTAAAGGAAGATTTGCTCATATGATTTTATTAAACAGTTTTTTAATTCTTGTTATAATAAATATAATTAAATATGAATTAAATTTTAACTGGATTCAACCTTGCATGTCCGGGAAGAAAGATATGCCTCAAAGGCTCAAAGACTCTAAGAATAAGTCACAAATTCAAAGTTATTATCCTTCAAAAATAAATCTTTGAGTCTTTGAGTCTAATAACTTAATTTCGTTTTCACACAGTCTCCGGAGTTTGGAAAAGAGAAAGGTTCTGAGACACGCTCTATGGCAGAAGGATATGCCTCAAAGACGTTAAGTTATAAGTTATTATCCTTCAAAAATAAAATCTTTGAGACTTTGAGTCTTTGAGGCTAATAACTTAATTTCGTTTTCACACAGTCTCCGGAGCAGTGAATCCTGAAAAAGAAGATATTATTTGAATTCTTTAATTAAATTATCATAATCGCCATGGGATCCGACCCAGAACCAAATAACCGTACTGTCTTTCTTAAGTCCCAGCGCTCTGTATGATAAACCTATTCTTACTGAATAGATATTTTGCTTAGTGTGAATTTTCTTAAATTTCAGATTTTTCAGATAGGGATCAGCTTTCCATAATTTAAAAACTTTCTTAACGTCTTTTTGTACTTTTTGAGGGAGATTTTCGAATGATTAACGAAATCTTTCGGTGGTTCTTGATTCCATTAAAGTTCTTCCGGTCTTGTTTTTCCATCATTAAATTCTTTCAAAGCTTCATCTGCTAATACTGACAATTCGTTTTGTGAATTCCTGAATTTGTTATACCAGACTTTTTCATCTTTAATTTCATCCAGAATGATTTTTGCTATCTCATCCTGCTCGGTACCCGGAAGTTTTGAGATTTTTTCTACAGCTATTTCGAGTAATTTAGTCATAGTTGTTTTTGAGAATTAAATTAAATCAATTATCTGTTTTATGAAACAGTAAAATTTATTGAATTAATTTAATGACAAGTTTGCTGTCTTTGCTGAATCACTGCCTGATTACTTTTCAAAGAAATCTTTGAGACTTTAAGTCTTCGAGGTTATTAACATAATTTCGTTTTCAAACAGTCTCCGGAGTATGGAAAAGAAAAGGGTTCTGAGACACGCTCCATGACATTCCGGTGACTTAAATGAAAATATATCCTGACTTAAAACTGAACGCGTTTTATTCCGTAAACTGCTCCTGCTCGGTTGAACCTTCAAGCGCAATTGTTGCCGAATGTCCTGATGTTATAGACATCTGTACCTGATCAAAATAACCCGTTCCGACAAATGTCTGATGCTTTACGGCTTTGTAACCTGAATTTCTTTCGAGATCAAATTCAAGTTCCTGTAACTTTGTAAAAGCAGTCATGCCGTTGTCCCTGTAATCTAGCGCAAGCTGAAACATTGTTGTGTTCAAAGCATGGAATCCTGCTAGCGTGATGAACTGATACTTATATCCGAGCTTTCCGAGCTGATTCTGAAATTCCGCAATCTGATCATCGTTGAGATTTCTTTTCCAGTTGAATGACGGAGAACAGTTATATGCAAGCATCTTCCCCGGAAATTTTGCATGTACAGCTTCTGCGAAAGTACGCGCTTCCTCGATATCCGGATGGGCAGTCTCGCACCAGATAAGATCTGCATAAGGCGCATAGGCAAGTCCTCTTGCAATAGCGCATTCCATACCGCCTTTGATATGATAGAAACCTTCAAATGTTCTTTCACCGTGTATGAATTTTCTGTCTCTCTTATCAATGTCATTTGTAAGAAGATTCGCGCTGTTGGCATCTGTCCTTGCGACAAGTATTGTCGGAACTCCCATTATATCCGCTGCAAGCCTCGCCGATACAAGCGTGTTAATAAACTCTCTTGTGGAAACAAGAACCTTGCCTCCCATATGCCCGCATTTTTTAGCCGAACTGAGCTGATCCTCGAAATGTACTCCGGCTGCTCCGGCTTCTATCATGCCTTTCATTAATTCGAATACATTAAGATTTCCACCGAATCCTGCTTCCGCGTCCGCTACTATCGGAGCGAACCAGTGTATATCATCATGTCCTTCAAGATGTGAAATCTGATCAGCTCTTATGAATGCATTGTTGATTCTCTTTACTACTGAAGGTACGCTGTCTGCAGGATATAAACTCTGATCCGGATATGTATGTCTTGCATTGTTCGCATCGGCGGCAACCTGCCATCCGCTCAGGTAAATGGATTTCAGACCTGCCTGAACCTGCTGCACCGCCTGATTTCCGGTTAATGCTCCGAGCGCTCTTACAAACATTTCCGTATGAAGCAGATTCCATAATCTTTCCGCTCCGAGCCTTGCCAGCGTATGTTCGATCTGCACAGAGCCTCTCAGTTTATAAACTTCTTCCGCCGTATAAGGTCTTTCTATGCCTGACCATCGTTTATCGGATTTCCAGGATTTCTCAATTTCTTTAATTTGTTCAGTCTTTTTCATATTTGTATTATTTTTTATGTGTTTAAATTTTTTCGTAAGCTGACAAGGTCAGGAATTCACTGAAATTCATGTCTGTTGAAAGTTTGTTGAATAGTTCGGATGCGAGCTTATACTTTCCGCGGGAATATCTTTCCTCGCCGACAAGCTCTTTTATTTTGGTAAGTTCTTCGGTGACAAGCGAGTTGTAAAGTTCAATCGTTACCTTCCTGCCGTCATTAAGCCTTCCGTTATCATGATGTATCCACTGCCATATCTGCGCTCTTGAAATTTCCGCAGTTGCGGCATCTTCCATAAGATTGTAAATCGGCACGCAGCCGCTGCCGTTAAGCCATGCTTCAAGATACTGAATTGAAACATTTATATTATGCCGCATCCCGCTTTCAGTAATTTCTCCTGAAGGCACGCTCAGTAGATCCGCAGGTGTTATGTTTACATCTTCTCTTTTTCTGTCAATCTGATTTTTACCTGGCATTAGTCTGTCAAATACATCCTTTGCAATCTGAATCAGTCCCGGATGCGCGACCCACGTTCCGTCATGCCCGTCTCCGGCTTCCCTTTCCTTGTCTTCCCTGACTTTTTTCAGTGCATCTTCATTTGCTCTTTCATTATTTTTAATAGGAATCTGCGCCGCCATTCCTCCCATTGCATGAATGCCTCTTCTGTGACAGGTTTTAATCAGCAGAAGCGAGTATGACCTGAGGAAATGAACTTTCATCGTTACCTCGCTCCTGTCCGGCAGAACGAATCCGTTGAACTTTCTGAATTTTTTTATAAAGCTGAATATATAATCCCATCTTCCGCAGTTAAGACCTGCAGAATGATCTCTGAGTTCATAGAGAATTTCATCCATTTCAAATGCTGCAAGTATTGTTTCAATCAGAACCGTCGCCCTTATTGTTCCGCGCTGAATCCCAAGACTGTCCTGCGCAAAATTAAACACATCATTCCAGAGTCTCGCTTCATGATAGTTTTCAAGTTTCGGAAGATAGAAATAGGGACCTGTGCCTTTGCTTATCAGCTTTTTTGCATTGTGAAAAAAATACATTCCGAAATCGAACAATGAACCTGATACAGGCTCTCCGTCCATTAATACATTCTTCTCGTCAAGATGCCAGCCTCTCGGCCTGACCATCAGCACGGAAGTTTTCTCCTTAAGCGTGTAGTTTTTTCCTTCGGGGCTTTTGTATGAAATTTTTCTGTCAATTGCGTCTCTGAGATTTATCTGTCCTTCGATTATATTACTCCAGGTCGGCGAATTTGAATCCTCAAAATCAGCCATAAATACATTTGCACCGGAATTAAGCGCATTGATAATCATTTTTCTGTCAACAGGA
>JAEUSI010000194.1 GCA_016788375.1 Ignavibacteria bacterium
GATCCATAAGTCTTCTGCCTATGGATATTGCCCCGCGGACAGTAAGGTCAAGATCAGGAAATTCTTCACGGGCAGCTTCCGAAGCAGAGTAAATTGATGCGCCGGATTCATTTACCATATAGATCTCTGTTTCCGGAGGAATGTCAGGTACAGACTTTATGAAGCTTTCTGTCTCTCTGCCCGCAGTTCCTGTGCCGACTGCAATTGCTCTGATTTTATATTCTCTTATCAGTCTGGTTATTGTTTCCGCTGATTCTTTCACCTTATTCTGCGGTGGATGCGGATATACAGTTGTATGAAATTTCAGCGTTCCCTGTTCGTCAAGACAGACTACCTTGCATCCGGTTCTGAATCCCGGATCAATTGCCAGCGTTGCTTTCGGTCCAAGCGGCGAAGCCAGGAGCAGCTGTCTCAGGTTTGATGTAAAAACAAGTATTGCTTCCTTATCTGCTTTTTCTTTTGAACTTCCGAAGAATTCCGTTTCAACTGAAGGTGACAATAATCTTTTAAATGAATCCTCAATTGCAGTTTTAATCTGACCGGCGGAATCATTCCTTACGTCCTTTTTTATAATTATTTTTTCTATTGTCTTAACCGCCGTATCACTGTCAACGTCAATAGAAACTCTAAGTATTCCTTCCTTCTCACCGCGAAGAACTGCCAGGAATCTGTGACCCGGACATTTTTTCAGTTCTTCCGAATAATCAAAGTAATCAAGATATTTCTGACCTTCTTCCTTTTTCTTTGTGACAACTCTGGATTTAATCACAGCCGTATCTTTATATAAATCCCTGATTGAATTTCTGACTTCCGTATTTTCGTTAATACGCTCTGCAATAATGTCTCTAGCCCCGGATAATGCATCTTCTGCAGTTTCAACTTCTTCGTTAATATATTTTAACGCTTCCCTGAGTATATCCGTGTTTTCCTGAAGCATAATCAGGTCTGCCAGCGGTTCAAGTCCTTTTTCCCGTGCAGCGGCAGCTTTTGTTTTTCTTTTAGGTTTATACGGAATATAAAGATCTTCGAGTGAATTGATATCACGGCAGTTGATAATTTGCTCTTCCAGTTCAGCGGTTAATTTATCCTGATCCGAAATGCTTTTCAGAATATACTCACGGCGCTTTATCAGCTCTTTAAGTTTTTTAAGCCCGGCCTGAATTCCGGCTACCTGCATTTCATCAAGACTTCCCGTAGCTTCTTTTCTGTACCGTGAAATGAAGGGAATTGTTGCTCCTTCTTCAAGCAGCTCTATAACAGCAGTTACCTGCTTTAATTTTAAGGAAAGTGATTCGCTTATGATTTCCGCTGATATTCCGTATGCCCTATGTTTCGTTTTTTCCGTCATGTATGAGTTTAACAATTTTTCAAAACTATAAATATACTCTCAGATCTCACTCTAAATAAAATGTCCGGCTGTTTCGTTAAATACAGTTCTGTGAGAATTATTTTCAGAATTTTTACAAGCAGGTCTTCTGATTTCTATGCTGCATTCTGAACATGCTGCCGGATTGCTTTTAATTCTGATTTTTTATGAATTTCTTCTTCTTCAATATCATAATCATCCTGAAGTCCGAGCCAGAATTTAGCACTGTTCCCGAAATATTTTGACAGCCTCAGAGCTGTATCAGCGGTTATCCTTCTGCTGCCGTTTAATATTTTAGAAATCCGCGACTGAGGTATGCCAATATCTGCAGACAATTTGTAAGCGCTTATATTCAGAGGTATTAGAAATTCTTCAAGTAGAATTTCACCCGGATGAATGTTCTTTAATTTTTTCATTTAAGTATGATTTAATGATAATCTGTAATTTTAATATGTTCCGCATTACTGTTTTTCCAAATGAAGATTATTCTCCACTGATCATTTATTCTTATGGAATAAAAGTCTTTTAGTTTTCCTTTCAGTTTCTTAAGTCTGTTTGAAGGCGGAATCATTAAGTCTGTAATGTTTTGTGAATTATTAATCATTCTGAGTTTTCTGCGTGCGGTTTCCTGAATATCGGCGGAGAAATCATTTACTCTTTCACCTTTCCAGATTTTTTCAGTAACTTTATTTCCGAATGATATCAGCAATTGCAGGATAATATTACTTGCTTCAAAGATAAGTAATCTGTTATTACAAACAAATTCTAAAATTCTATTCGGATTTCATCCCCTTCCACTGCTATCAAATTAATTTGAAACAGTTGAATAAATTTTGGAAATAATTAAATATCGAATTTTAATAAGACAATCGGAAATCAAACCCGCATTTGATAAATATACTCCCGCCTTGCCGGCAAAGAGGACCTGCCTCGCTTGCTTAGCGAAGAGTACAAGTTGGGCGGGTAATTTTTCTTTTGCGGATCTTTTCTTAGCCTGCCCCCCCTATTACTGTTATCGGGGGATCAAAAGAAAAGCGATTATCTTAAATCCCAAAGATTTAAGATAACATTTTGGACAAAATTGATGTAACTCGCTGAATACATAAGACTCAAAGAATAATGTAATTAAAAATATAATTTGAGCCTTAGAGACTTTGAGGCAGGCTATCTATCACTTCAATGCTGTAATAATTATTTTTCCTGATTATCCTATAACAAATTTATTTTTCCTTCGTAATACATTTTATAAACATCCGGAAAGTTTAATCAGCAGGAATTTTAAAACATTTTAAGAGTAATAATCTTTAAACCACAAACATAAAAAAAGGAGAAAATTATGATTAACAAAACAAAAATACAGATTTTTTACGCATTCATTGTAATGCTTTTCTTAACCGCCGGCACATTTGCCAGGGGTAATACTCCGCAGGCTTATCCTGACTATTCCGGAACCTGGGATTTCTATTTTTATGATAAAGCCGATAAAGTTGTCGGAGCAAAAACGCTGAATATTTCAGAAGACGGATCTATTTCAGTTAAAACAAATATCCATCTGGATAATGTCGTTTATCTTACAAGGCTGTCTGCAGTTGTATCCCCGAACGGCAAGGTAAGCGAAGGTGAACTTATGTATCTTACAAATCAGGACATGATCGGAACTCTGACCGGAACTTTCACTCAGTCAGAAGGTAATGGTGTATGGAAGGATTATATGGGTAAGAGCGGAACATGGAAAGCTACAAGATCAGATAAAAAAGTTAAGGACTAAAGTCTCCGAACAACCTCAAATTTCAGTTAAATACGGTGTAAGCAGATTTTCCTTACACCGTCTTTCTGTTTCCGGAAGTTATCCGTCTAAAATTTCTCATCTTTCCCAAACCCCGGAACATGTGTGAATACAAAGGATAAACCTCAAAGTCTCAAAGACTCTAAGTTAAAAACTTTTAAAAATAGAGCCTTTGAGTCTTCTTCTCCTCCTTCCTAAACCCCGGAACGTGTGTGAAAACAAAAGATAAACCTCTAAGTCTCAAAGACTCTAAGACTAAAAGTTATAAACCTTCAAAAATAGAATATTTGATCATTTGAATCTTCGGGGTTTTTTTATGCCGTCGTTGGCGAATACAAGAATAAATGGAAGTTTAAGTGTTCTGTAAGATTTAGATGTTCCTCTTTGCTAATCCCGAAGGGATGCGATTATTATAAAAAAGGATCAATGAAATTCAAAACCCCGAAGGGGTGAAATTAAAATGTCATCCCTTTTATTAGCCTGACCCCGAATGCTTTTATCGGGGGCTCAGAAGAAAAGCGACTATCTTAAATCTCAAAGATTTAATACAACGTTTTAAACGGATGTGGGAAAACCACACTGAATCATAAGTTTTTATTATTTCAATTTAATTTCCCGCAGTTTAATTTGTAACAGTAAGATACATTTATGATAAAGTTACTTTTTATACCGGCATTTTTCCTTTCGGTTCAGCTTTCTGACGCACAGTGGGTTCTGAAATATTACACTCTTTCCAATGAAATTATAAGGGTTGCTTCATCTCCGGACAGTAATACATACTGGTTTATTACTAATTTTGACAGAATGTACAGAACAAGGGACGGTGGAACGGTGTGGAATTATGTTCCGCATAACGGAACTGCTTTTGTGCCATCGGGTCTGTTTGTTGTAAACCGTGATACTGCTTTCAAAACTTCTTCCGGAACAGTTTTCAGGACAACTGACGGCGGAACACAGTGGGATGCAGTATTTTCTCAGTCCGGTTCTGAAATTCCGGTAGTCTGGATGAAAGATAATACAACAGGCGTGATTTCTTTCAATGGTCAGCTTCATAAAACTACCGACTGCGGAAATTCGTGGAACAGTTCGCTTATTACACAGCCTCC
>JAEUSI010000195.1 GCA_016788375.1 Ignavibacteria bacterium
TTTCTGCACGGATGAATCCTTTTTCAAAATCAGTATGAATCTCACCGGCTGCCTGCGGAGCTTTGTATCCTTTCGGAAGAGTCCATGCATGAACTTCCTTTTCACCTGCAGTGAAAAAAGTAATCAGATTAAGCAGTTCGTATCCTCTCTGAATTAGCTTATCAAGTCCCGACTTTTCAAGCCCGAGAGCTTTGAGAAATTCTGTCTTCTCTGCTTTCGTTTCAAGCTGTGCAATTTCTGATTCTATCTCTACTGACAGCACCAGAAACTGCGCTTTTTCCTTTTCTGAAACTGATTTTACAATTTCCGAAAAAGCATTTCCTGTCAGGTCTTTATCGTCAACATTTGCAACATAAAGAAACGGCTTATCCGTCAGCAGATGAAGATCCCTCACAATAAGTTTATCCTCATCATGAAGATCATTTGTAAAATACTTTGCAAGACGTGAACCTGAAAGATGATTACGCAGTGATGTCAGAAGATCAACTTCTGCTTTAGCTTTCTTATCCCCCGTTTTAAGTGATTTACCCGATTTTTCAAGACGCTTGTCTATAGTATCAATGTCTTTCAAAATTAATTCTGTTTCTATAATTTCAATGTCACTTTCAGGATCAATTTTCCCTTCGACATGAATTATATTTTCATTTTCAAAGCATCTGACAATATGAATGATAGCATCAACTTCTCTGATGTGTGAAAGAAACTGATTTCCGAGCCCTTCTCCTTTTGATGCGCCTTTAACAAGTCCGGCAATATCTACAAATTCTATGGTGGCGGGAACAATTTTTTTCGGGTTGTAAAGTTCAACCAGCCTTTCAACCCTCTCATCCGGAACAATCACTGTTCCTACATTCGGATCTATTGTGCAAAACGGATAATTAGCAGCCTCAGCATTCTGTGAAGAAGTAATTGCATTGAACAAAGTTGACTTGCCGACATTCGGCAGTCCGACAATTCCACATCGAAATGACATTGGTTAATTTAAATTAAAAAATCTGTTTTTGAAATAAGTGAAAAAACCGTTCCGAAAAAAAGCGGAACAGATATGTTATCGTCAATCTTTAATGGAATCAGTTCAAACAATGTTGTCATAAATAAGGCAATAACACCCTGAAAAATCCTGAAATCAGCGGAATTTTTTACTACCAATATAAAAATTATCAGTCCGGTAATGAAGAAAGCGAAACTGCCTTCGATTGTTTTCTTCCCGATAAAATGCCTGCCGTAAAATTTACCCGTAATTGCAGCTGCCGTATCGCTGAACACAATAATGAGCATCGAAAGAATCGCAATGTTTTTTTCAAAAATCAGTATGCAGAGGAAAAATGAAATCACTATATATGTTCCTCCAGTAAACAAAATTCTGCTCCCGTCAGATTCATGCGACCTCAGGATATCACCGAGATGATGATTGTATTTGTCCCTTACAATGCCGTCCTTTTTTCTGAAAAAATCTATCAGTATCATTAAAACAACAGTTGCAAACAGGATTATAAGCAGCATATTTCTTTCAAAATAATAATAGGAAAACGGTACAGCTGACGATAACAGATGAATTGTTTTCCTTTTCAGTTCGCTCTTTAAATCATTCTTATTCTTTGTGTTAATCATTATTCAAAAAAAAAGCGAGTTGAATTCTCGCTTTTTTAAATTTTCATTATAATTGATTTAATTTGCCAGCGCAATATCACCGGGGGCAAACTTCTCATCCTTCTGCTTTTTATCCTTGCCTGCTTTCACTTCTGCCGCTTTGGAAACATCATCATTTATAGACGGCTTCTGAAACGGAGGAAGCTCCTCGCCTTTCATAATCATATCAACCTCAACCGAATCTAGTATTTCCCTTTCAAGCAATGCATCGGACATTATATGAAGCTTGTCTATATTCTCATTCAGAATTTTTTCGGCTTTATCCATACCTGACTGCACTATCTTCTTTATTTCATCGTCTATCAAAATCTGTGTTGATTCGCTGTAATCCCTGTGCTGTGAAATTTCCCTTCCGAGAAATATCTCTTCCTGCTTCTGTCCGTAAGAAATCGGACCCAGCTTCTCGCTCATTCCGAATTCACAGACCATCTTCCTTGCCATGCTGGTTGCCCTGTCTATATCATTGCTGGCTCCCGTCGTATATTCGTTAAATATCAGCTTCTCTGCAGCACGTCCTCCCATTGCATAAGCTATCATCGCTTCAAGATACTCCTTTGAATATGTGTGCTTTTCATCCATCGGAAGATATGTAGTAACTCCGAGCGCTCTTCCTCTCGGAATGATGGTGACTTTATGTACCGGGTCGGATTCAGGAATCATTTTTGCAACTATAACATGTCCGCTTTCATGATATGCAGTTGTCTTTTTTTCCCTGTCCGATATAATCAGACTCTTCCTTGCCGTTCCCATTATAACTTTATCCTTTGCTTCCTCAAAATCTCTCATAGATACTATATCCGAATTCTTTCTCGCCGCGAGCAAAGCCGCTTCGTTCACTAAATTTGCAAGATCAGCTCCGGAAAATCCGGGTGTTCCTTTTGCTATTATATCTACTGAAACGTCTTTTGAAAGCGGGGTTTTTCTAGTGTGAACTTTCAATATGCCTTCTCTTCCTTTTACATCAGGTCTGTCAACAACAACCTGCCTGTCAAACCTGCCCGGTCTTAGCAATGCGGGATCAAGTATGTCAGGTCTGTTGGTGGCTGCTATTATGATAACGCCGTTATTCTGCTCAAATCCGTCCATTTCAATAAGAAGCTGGTTTAAAGTCTGTTCCCTTTCATCATGGCCGCCGCCGAGTCCTGCTCCTCTGTGTCTTCCGACCGCATCAATTTCATCAATGAAAATAATACACGGAGCATTCTTTTTTCCCTGTTCGAACAAATCCCTGACTCTAGAAGCTCCGACTCCTACAAACATTTCCACAAAGTCAGCGCCGCTGATTGAGAAAAATGGTACGCCTGCTTCACCTGCAACTGCTCTTGCCAGCAGGGTTTTTCCCGTTCCCGGAGGTCCTAAAAGCAGCACTCCTCTCGGAATTTTCCCGCCGAGTTTCTGAAATTTTGCAGGGGTTTTTAAAAATTCTATTATTTCGGATAATTCTTCCTTTGCCTCATCTGCGCCTGCTACATCCTGAAATGTTACTTTTGTAGCTGATTCACTCAGTAATTTTGCTTTAGATTTGCCGAATGAGAAAATATTCTTCGAACCTCCCGCGCCTGCCTGCATTCTTCTCATGATTATTATCCAGAATGCAATTATTAGTATCCACGGCAATGCTCCGAGCAGCGGCGCAAGCCAGCCGCCGTCGTCCTTTTCGATGCTGAACTGTATTCCTGAATCACTCCATGCCTTTACGACATTGTCGTCTATATTTGTGTAAGGAAGCAAAACGGAGAATCTGTCTATTGTTACATTTCTGTTTGCAACATTGATAATTTCAGGCGACTTAAGCTTTCCGAGAAACTCGTAACTGTTGTCGGATTTCTTTATGACTGCGCTTTCAATTTTTTTATCCGCTAAAAACTTAAGATACTGATCATATTTAAGTTCGGAAAATTTCCCTTCCGCTCCTTTTGTATAAATCATAATCAGAAAAAATCCTATTAAAATAGCACTCCATCCCAGTACGATTTTAAACACCCTGTTCCAGTTGAAATCATCATTATTGCCGCCGTTATTATTTTTCGGTTTTTTGTTTGCCATTTTGAGTTGATTTATTTTTTACTACTGCTTTAACACATATATTGCTTTTAAATTCCTGTATTTCTGCGCATAATCAAGACCGTAGCCTATTACAAAATCGTTTTTTATGTTAAATCCTATATAGTCTATTTTAAAGTCAAGATTCGATACATTTTTCTTGAAAAGAAGACTTATGAATTTAAGAGAGGAAGGTTTCTTTTCTTCAATAATGTTTTTAATGAATTTTACAGACAATCCCGAATCGACTATGTCCTCCACAATTATGATATCCCTGTTTTCAATCTGACAGTTGAGATCTTTTAGCAGTCTGACTTGACCTGATGATATTTTATCGTCGCCGTAGCTCGAAAGTTTCAGAAAATCAATTTCACAGTCAACTTTTATTTCCCGGATCAGATCTGCAATGAATATGAATGAACCGTTCAGTATTCCTATAAATATCGGGTTTTTGCCTTTGTAGTCATTATTAATTTCTGCGGCTAATTCTCTGATCCT
>JAEUSI010000196.1:0-3811 GCA_016788375.1 Ignavibacteria bacterium
CAGACAACTTCTCTTTTAATATTTTCTTTGCTGAAATCCGGATAGTTGTTTTTTAATTCCAAAAACAAATTTATAAGATTCTCTTTTTTATTGAAATATGGAGACTTAATGAAATCTTCTAATTTGCTTAATTCTTCTTCACTGAATGTACGGATCAAATCTAACAGCGTACTTTTTATCATATAATAAAATTATTAAAATATTACTTCATTTTAAAAAAACTTCCCCAAAAAAACGGGAATTGAAATTATATCTGAGCAGAAATAAAAATTTCTTTCCAGTTTTTCAGTGAAAAATTTTGAAATAAAACTTCAAAATTTCTTAAAAATAAAACAAAGTATCAAAAAATGTAAGTGAATTGAAATGAAAACTATTCCAAAATTTCTTTTGAATTGGAACTGCCTGAATTTATTTTGCAATGGTAAAAGAAAATAATGCTGTAATTTCCTCATCTGTCAATAAAAATTTTTAAAACTAAATTAAATAAAATTATGAAAACATTCTTTGCTGTTTTATTTTTTCCATTATTTCTGGGAATACTCTCGGGATTTTATTCCGAAGACTCTGAAAATGCATTTAATATATTTAATTATTCTTCATTGCCAGGCAGTTTACATAAACTTCAGGAAGTGCAGAAAAATCAAACTGTTGATGCAGGCAATCTTCAAAATTCAGATTGGTATTCATCTGCAATATCAAACATTCAAAGAATCGAATACAATATTAAGTATGATGAAAAGCTCGGAGCATTTCAATCTCCAAACAGAGCCAATAATATGAGATTCATTTATCATAAAGACGGTTTTACCGCAAAGCTGCGTCAAAATAAGATTGCTTTATTTAATGAAACAGACAAATTAATTGATGAAAAAGATAAAAAGTATAGATATCTGGATGAATGGGAGATAAAATTGCGAATTACGAATTACGAATTACAAATTAAAAATAATGAGTTCATGGTAAACGGCAATAAAGCATATATCGAAAATGAAAATATAAGAATTGATTATACAAACAGTGAAGAAGGAATGCGTCAGGATTTTATTATCAAGAATAAACCAGAAAAGAAAGGCAAGCTTCAACTGAATTTATCAGCTGATACAAGACTTAAAATGATACTCAGCTCTGATGCATTAATTTTTAAAGATAAAAAAAATGATTTGAAGCTGAAGTATTCTTCATTGAAATGCTGGGATGCAAATGGTCGCGAACTTCGTGCATATTTTGTAGACAATGCTATGTTACGAGTTATGAATTACGAGCAACGGGATAAATCTAATGGCGGAATGTCAAAGAAAAATGAAACTTGCAATTCGTCACTCGTAACTTGCAACTATTTCTCAATTGTCGTCAATGACGAAGATGCCGTATATCCGGTTACAATTGACCCGTTGAGTTCTACACCGGTTTGGACAGCTGAACCTAATCAGGATGGTGCTTACTTTGGTGCCAGTGTAGCTACTGCCGGAGACGTAAATGGCGACGGTAAATCTGATGTAATCGTTGGTGCATTTCTTTATGATAACGGGCAATCGAATGAAGGAGGTGTGTTTGTTTTTCATGGTTCGGTTAACGGACTATCGCTTTCTCCTGCCTGGACAGCAGAAGGAAATCAGGAAAGCGCAAATTTCGGATTGAGCGTTGCAACCGCAGGAGATGTGAATGGAGACGGCTTCAGTGATGTTATTATCAGTGCTCCATATTTTGATCATGGTCAAACTGATGAAGGAATAGTATATGTTTATCTTGGTTCAACGGGTGGTTTAGAGTCAACCCCTTTCTGGACGTATGAAACCAATCGTCCCGATGACTACGTTGGTTACTGTGTTGCGTGCGCCGGTGATTATGATGCGGATGGATTAAGTGATTTGATTATTGGTATTCCTTACACAGAAAACGGACAAACAGATGAAGGACGTGTTTATACTTTTAAGGGAAATGCAACTTCAATATCATCTATACCTGACTGGACTTTTGAAAATAATTCCGCTAATTCACTTCTTGGACGGGGTGTTGCAACCGCCGGAGATATTAATGCAGATGGAAGATCAGATATTATAGTAAGTGCTTATGAATTTGACACCGTAAATGCAAACACAGGAAGAGTTTATGTATTTTTAAGTAATGGGACATCCTTTCCTTTAACGCCGAATACAACTCTAACCGGAACACAGTTAAATGAATATTACGGTAACAGTATCAGCACAGCGGGTGATGTTAATGCAGATGGATATTCTGATATTATTGTAGGTTCACCGGGATTTGACAATGGTCAGACTGATGAAGGAAAATGCTTTGCTTATCTTGGTTCTGCATCAGGTCTTGTTACAACACCTAACTGGACAAAAGAAAGTAACGAAGCCGGAGGACTTTTTGGCGTTAGTGTTTCAACTGCCGGAGATATAAACGGAGACGGATATGCAGACATAATCCTCGGCGGAAACAAATTAGATGATGGAGTCCAGACAGATGAAGGAAGAGTATTTCTCTATCTTGGCAAAAATTCCGGAGTGCATTCCGGAAGCACAATAATTTATGAAAGTAATCAGCCGGGTTCAGAATTCGGGTATAGTGTCGCATTAGCAGGAGATGTTAATGGTGACGGATTTTCGGATATAGTAGTAGGTGCTTACAGATATAGTAATGGTCAAAGTTATGAAGGTCGAGCGTTTTTGTATCTTGGCTCTGCACATCCAATGAGTACAACTCAGAATGTATTGCTTGAAAAAAACCAGGCTTCTTCATTATTCGGGTGTAGCGTTTCCACTGCCGGAGATGTGAATGGTGATGGCTATGCTGATGTAATAATAGGAGCTTCAGATTTCGATAATGGTCAAACTGATGAAGGAGCAGCATTTGTTTATCATGGTTCTGCTTCAGGTCTTTCAGTAATTTCAAACTGGACAGCCGAAAGTAATCAGGCAGCTGCAAATTTTGGAAATGCAGTTTCTACCGCAGGTGATGTTAACGGAGATGGTTATTCGGATGTAATTGTTGGCGCATATCATTTCAGTAATCAACAATCAAATGAGGGAAGAGTTTTTATTTATCACGGTTCAGCTTCAGGATTATCTGCTTCTCCAAATCTGACGATTGAAAGTAATCAGACAGATGCATATTTCGGTGAAAGTGTTTCAACAGCAGGAGATGTCAACGGTGACGGGTATTCGGATGTATTAGTTGGTTCACCGAATTTTGATAACGGACAAACAAATGAAGGAGGAGCTTTCTTGTATTCAGGGTCTTCGTCAGGACTATCGGGTACGGCAAGCTGGACTACCGAGAGTAATCAAGTACTTGCAAATTATGGTGCCAGTGTTTCATCAGCCGGTGATGTAAATGGAGATGGCTATTCTGATGTAATTATAGGAGCACCTTTATATGATCAATCTTTCACAGATGCCGGACGGGCTTATTTGTATCGTGGTTCATCCTCTGGTTTATCAACAACTGCAAGCTGGACTGGAACTTCCGGTCAGCTTAATTCTTATTATGGTCATAGTGTATCATGTGCCGGAGACGTAAACGGAGATGGATTATCGGATATTATTGTCGGTGCAAATTCTTTTAGTAACGGACAATCAAATGAGGGAAAGGCTTATTTATATTATGGTGCTGATCCAATATTAACTATTCCGGATTGGACTGCAGAAGGTAATCAACAATCTGCAAATTATGGTGTTAGTGTTTCATCAGCCGGTGATGTGAATGGTGACGGGTATTCAGATGTAATTGTTGGCGCTACCGATTATGATAATGGAAATGTTAATGAAGGCAGGGCATATATTTATAACGGCTCTTCAAATGGATT
>JAEUSI010000196.1:3821-4070 GCA_016788375.1 Ignavibacteria bacterium
CAACTTCAGAAAGCTGGACTGCAGAAGGTAATCAGGATTATGCAGACTTTGGGTCTTCTGTCTCCTCGGCAGGAGACGTCAATGGTGACGGATATTCAGATGTTATAGTCGGACTTTCCGGATATGATAACGGCCAGACAGATGAAGGAACGGCTTTTGTTTATTATGGCGGATTCTTTGCTTCGGTTATATCTTCCAATCCGAGACAATTTAAACCCGGTTCTAACAACGTTGTCTCTTCCGGTATGA
>JAEUSI010000197.1 GCA_016788375.1 Ignavibacteria bacterium
TCGATAATGAATAAGCAGAATGACAAACCCCGAAGGGGTGATATTATTATAGAGAATGAATAAGCAGAATGACAAACCCCGAAGGGGTGATATTGTTATAGAAAATGAATAATCAGAATCACAAACCCAGCAGGGGTGATATTATTTTGAATTTAAAAAAATTCTCATGACATGAAGGAAAAAGCATTTATGAAGAATATTATGAATTCCAGAAAAAATTTGAAATAGAATGTAATGAAAAATATTTTTTTGAATGGATTTAATGAAACAATGTATATAATAATTCCACCCCTTCGGGGTTGGATTGACCGGAAATAATATTCTACAATAATATCACCCCTTCGGGGTTGGATTGACCGGAAATAATATCACCCCTTCGGGGTTGGATTGACCGGAAATAATATCACCCCTTCGGGGTTTGAATGATCGTTAATAAATCTCTATAATAATTCCACCCCTTCGGGGTTTGAATGATCGCAAATAATTTTCTATAATAATTCCACCTCTTCGGGGTTTGATTGATCGCAAATAATTTTCTATAATAATTCCACCCCTTCGGGGTTTGAATGATCGCAAATAATTTTCTATAATAATTCCACCCCTTCGGGGTTTGATTGATCACAAATAATTTTCTATAATACTAACACCCCTTCGGGGTTTGATTGACCGTAAATACATTTCTCTGTCTCTGTATGTTCACGGTGTTACTGACATCACTCCGATTAGAGCATTATTGTCAACAATGCTTATGTCTCCCGCATCTACAAAATTATCGCCTGTTACATCGCTGTTCACATATCCGGTTAAAGCGATTCCTGCGTCGTTGTCAACTATGCTGATATCAGATGCATCTATTATTCCGTCCTGATTTATATCGCCGCTGAAATTTGCAAATCTAATCGGCGTATTATCTACCTGTTTCATATTATTTCCGTAAGCTTTTGAGATCTGATCCGGGAAAATGTAATTTGAAACATTTCCGGATGTAAATACTTCTCCACCCTGCCGGCTCCAGGTCTCTATGCTGTTTCTGTGTTTTATGACAATGTAATACTGTCCTGAACCCGCATTGCTGAAATTCAAAGTAACATTTCCGGATGCTGACAGTATGCCGGTTGAAGAATCTGCTAAAGAGTAAGGTGATGAAGAATTTCTTAAATATACTTTTACTGTGTCAGTTATCATGTTATTTGAATTTGAATTATAGAAACCTTCTATGAACATTGTCAGATTTAATGTTGTAGTTGATGCTAACAGTTCGGTTGGTATAGTTTTCATAATTGTCCCAAGCAAACCTCCGGCATAAATATTATTATCAGTATTAAAATACAAAGCTGATAATCCGTTGTCAGTTACAGTCGGCTGGACAATCCAGCTTACTCCTGCATCTGCAGACTTTATGATCTTTCCGTCACCGGTAATTGCATAACCGAAATTTCCTCTGAACTGAACTTTTGCATAACCGCCTGCAGGTGTTGCTAATGCAAACCAGTTGTTTCCGCCGTTTGTAGTTCTGTATATTCCGGTATTGCAGGAAATATATCCGTTGTTATTGTCAGTGAAAAAAACATCGCTCAAATTTACAAATGGCGAAGCTACGGACATTGCAGTCCAGTTCAATCCTGCATTTGTTGTTCTGACTGCTGCATTATTATCACCGACCGCATAGCCCGTTGTTTCATTTACAAAACAAAGTGAACTTAATATTGTACCGGAACTTGAAATTGTTGAAGCAGTCCAGTTTGCCCCGGCATTGGTTGTTTTCATTTGCCTTCCGTATGAACCGACTGCATAACCCGTATTCGAATTTGTAAAAACAATGTCAGTAAAAATCTCATTTGATGTGCTGTTGTAAACTTTACTCCAGTTCGTTCCGCCGTTTGTAGTTTTGTAAAGTGAAATGCTTCCGGCTAAATATCCTGTTACATCGTTTGTAAATGCAATACCGTAAATTGAAGTTGTATAAGAAGTTATCTGAGATACCCAGCTTGCTCCAGCATCAGTCGTTTTTAAAATATCACCGTGATTGAATCCTGTTACTGCATAGCCGGTAGTCGTATTTATAAATTCAATATCCGAGACATATCCGTCAGTGACAGATTCTTTAAAAGTGAAATCCACGCCGTTGTTTGTTGAGCGGACCATTGCGCCGTATGTACCGGCTGCATGAATTGTGCCGTCAGGAGTTACCGCTGCGTCAAAATACTGACTGCTCATACTGCTTCCGATCTGTTCACTCTGATACCAGTTATTACCGCCGTCTGTGGATTTTACACAGACAGAGCCTGTTCCGAAACCGAATCCCGTATTTGCATTTATGAAATTCATTGACATGATATCAATTCCTCCGTCTGACAATACAAAATTCCATGTATTCCCGCAGTCAGTTGTTTTATAAATTCTGCCCTGATCGCTTCCGGAATATCCGGTAAGTGAATTGAGAAATACCATACTGTGTTTTGCATAACTATCCTGATAATTAAAGCTCCAGTTAAGTCCGCCATTGGTTGTTTTTATAATTTCACCGCCGAATGAACCGCCCGAGGCAAAGCCGGTATTAACATCTAGGAAATACAGATTGTTCAGATAATTTGCTCCGTCTGTAGTTTGAGTTGTCCAGGAAAGTCCGCCGTCTGTGGTTTTCCAAATCAGGCTTTCCATTAAGAAAAATCCAAGCACATAACCGGTATTAGCATTTAAAAAATCTATATCATAAATATAGAAATTAGGCGCAGAAGGAAGTGTAAGATCAGTCCATGTCATTCCTGCATCTGTCGTTTTTTTCAAAAGCTGATCATCTCCTCCGGCAAATCCGGTATTTGCATCAGTAAAGTCGATACTGAGGAGTCTGTCGGAAAAACCAGTATTTAGTTTTGTCCAGTCGCCGCCGTTATCGGTGGTTTTCAAAATTGTACCGTAGTTACCTCCTGCATATCCTGTGCTGTTATTCACAAAATCCATTGCATATAAGGTGTTTCCCTGAGGTTTGGGATTAAGCCACTGCCAGTTATCTGTCTGCTGTGAATGAACTGAAATATTGATAACGAATATGAACATTAATACTTTTAAACAGAGAATTATTTTTTTCATTTTAATATTAATTTATTTGAATAATTGTTTAAGCAAATATACAATCAATGTTTTTAAGACTGCAACTCAGAATTCCTTTAAAATTAGTTTTCAAACATAGTAAATTAAGCTGAATTTATTCCGGATTAACAGATTTTACCAAAAATTACTAATTTTAAATTTTCAGATTTTCTGAAATTGTAGATTTCAGGCACAGTTCTGAAGGTATTTCCCAGTATTAAAGAATTGTGTAAAAGGGATCATCTTTTTATTGATTATCACGAATGAATCTTCTGCCTGAGTAAATTATTTTTGTGTTCCCGGTCGGGAAATTGGGAACGAGATTGTTAAAAATTTTTAATTCATTTATAGCAATGCAAAAAAAACCTGAGTCCTCAGAATAATCTGCAGGCTCAGATGAATGTATGAATAAGTCTTAAACAGATATTTCTGATATTCAGAAAAAATCTCTTTATGAATTATTTAAAAAGAATCATTCTTTTTGTTGCTGTAAAGTCATTTGCTTCGTTTTTAGAGTCATCATACAGCGTATTTGATGGGATAACCTCAAGCTTACAGAAATAAACACCGCTTGGTAAATTAGCAGCATTAAATACAATGTTGTAATCACCGGAAAGCCTGAATTCATTTACTAATTCTTCAATTTTTTTTCCTGAAATGTTGTAAATATTTAATCTGACAAAACTGCTTTTTGCTATTGAAAATGAAATTGTAGTCGAAGGATTAAATGGATTTGGAAAGTTTTGTAATAGATTAACAGAAACAGGAAATGTAATTGATTTCTCCGGCTGATCAGTCAGGATTCCGCCGTTTGTTGTTTTAAAAAGACGGTTGCTTCCGAGCATATAAACCGTTTCAGCATCAATGAATGTATATGCTCCGAAATTTAAACCTGAGGAAATATAAGATTCATCTGCCCAGTTAAGACCTCCATTTGTAGTTCTGTAAATTCTGCCATTGTATGTTGATATGAATCC
>JAEUSI010000198.1 GCA_016788375.1 Ignavibacteria bacterium
TCCCGGATCCGGATTAGGATTATTCATTATTGAATCCTTATAAACCGGAATGTTCCCTACAAAAGAAGAATCTGCATAAGGAGGTATCGGATTGGATAAATTTCTGTAAGCAATCCCTTCGAATTCCTGTCCGTAAGGAGGAGGATTTTCCGGAGTATATAAGTAACCGAGCATATTGTCGAAGGAACGGTTTTCCATCATCAAAACGACTATATAATCAAACTTGTCTAAATTATTAACTGCTTCTTTATTTCTGAGAATGAAAGGAAAATTTGCTCCGATTGTTCCGAGTGCAACTGAAGAGCCGGCAAGTTTTATGAATTCACGCCTTGAGAGTTTTGGCATTTAAAATTTTTATTTACAACATATATAAAAAATATTTTAAATAAAAAGTATTGAATCAGTATGACTGTTATCTGAGAATTCTGATTGCTTTAGACAGGAATTGTATAAAGTGCAGAGTAAATATTCAGAATTTGAAATACAGTTTTTAATTTGTAACAATAACAGGCAGGAAAAAAATCACCGGCGGGAATATTCACCGGTGATATAATTAAAAATCATTTTGGATATCAATGCTGTATAGTAAAGACGTAAAAAACTAAAGCTGTTTTTTTATTAAAAATTAACCATAAAATCCGTATTGAAAATACCTCCGGTACCGCCGACAGGATAAGGAACCGATAAACTTCCAACAGGGCTTCTGTAAATCTGAATATATTCAAAATTCCATCTGAACGCCTGATTTTTAAACGGAAAAAAGTTAAATCCGAATCTTGCGTCCCACGGATTACCATACTCACCGAATACCTGAGAAAAAGTTGAATAGACCTGAAGCCTTTGCTGAACAATCATGTATGAAATCATTACCTGAAATCCGTTATCCGAAAGAAGATTAAAGCCCAGTGAATCCATATTATCCCCGGTAAAATTGCTTAACCATCGCCAGTAAAATTCACCTTCGAGAGCAAAGCCTTTATACTTCACACCGGCATCCAAAGCTGTCATTTTATATACTGCATTTTTTATGTTAACATTTTCGCCGAAAAGTCCGCTTGTGAATATCTTGCTCCCGTCAGATACACGCAGCTGTACATTTTCAAATTCATCAGTCTTCGGCTGGCTTTCCCTGTCTTCTTCACTGTATGTAAAGTGTCCAGCAATCATCGTTGCAGCTTTTTTATGATCTTCAAAATCGCCGAAATCAGACCTGAGTCCGAATTCTCCGGTAGTCGGAAACCAGCGCACCATACCTGAAAATGTATTTAGTCCCGCATCAAGCTGTCCTGCATCAATTCCAAACTGGCTTAAGTTATTTCCCCACATCAGATTATATTCAACGGCTTTCGCCGGATTTCCGTCAGCCCATAGTCCTGTCGTATAAGAAGGTCTGAAATATTCATCTGATATCATACGATTGTCTACAGGCAGCCAGAAAGGGAAGTTGCCTGACGTGCTTCGTACGCCCGGAAGACCGTTTATGCCTGCACCGAAATTAAAATACTTGCTGACTTTGTACTGAATATTCCCTGCGACTACAACCTGAGAAACCTGTCCTAAAGATGTGTTGCTTGTCCATACATAAAAAAGATATCTGAAACGCGGATCCATTATCCATCCAAAAAATTTTATATTTACTTTGTTCAGCTGAATATCCTGTCTTGTTTTAATATTGGTTGTTTTTCCGAAAGCATCGGTATATGTTGAATCAATTCCTTTTTGATTTAAATAACGGATATAGGAAAAAACACTGAAGTTAACCGTTCCGTCTTTAGTATCAACCAATCTGAATCCTGCGTTTGGCGTATAACTGCCGAATAATTCTGAAGTGTCTGTATCAGAATTATTCTTCAAATCGTTTTTTTTCAGCCGGCTGTTCATTTTTAAATTTAAGGAATTGTCAGTTTTTCTAAAATCGTTTATTCTGAATTTAAGAACATTACCTGCAAACTGTCCGAAAGTTGATGAGCAATTCACGAAAAGAATAAAAAACATTAAGGGAATTAAAGCGATAAATTTTCTATTCATAACTGTTTATTAATTTAGAATTGATATTAAAAAAGAAAAATATTTCAGATTATTAATAATTTAATTTATCAGTTAAAATTATACTATAATTATTTTTAGAACCAAAAAAGTTGACGTCAGCTGAAAATGAATCAAACTAAACTGTTGACTCAGAAACTTATTCCTGAAAACTTGTTTTACTCATTTCTTCTGAAATTACTGCCGGATCTGCACTGCCGGACAAAGCTTTAAACTCACCTGGATTTTCACGCGGAAATATTTCCCGGAGTGATTTACCTGAATTAATACTTTCTTTAATGCTGAGTTTTAGTGATCTGAAAAATCAATTACATTAGTGTCCATTTTTTTAAAAAATGAAAGTTAATTAACCGGACAGTGTCATTATCAATATTAAGTATACTTCCCGCAAATTAAAAATGCATCTGCAAAAGTAATTCTAAAACAGAACACTCACCAGTTTTTTCAGCAGTTCTTCCAGCGGCATCAGAGTGAGTGCCAGAGGCAGAATAGGCAGAAGTGCTGCCCCAATAATCTGAATAACACCATCCCTTGAGAAGGGAATTATTTTCATTTTGTCTACTACTTCATAACTGTTTCCGAGATCAGCCAGTGACTGAATGTCAGAACTTCCGATTAATGGTTCATCCGGGGGAGCTTTTTTCTGAAGCCATTTGTAATCAAACTCACGTACATAATCCTGAGCCACTATGCCGTATAGCCTCTTTCCGTTTCTTTTTGATTCTGCAAGCTGAGGTGAGAATACCATTAAAGGAACAAGAAACACAAAAAACAGGAACAGAATTACTACAAAGATTTCTGGTTTGAAGTCCAGCAAAGATTCTCCGAGATAGAAAATCCTGTTGCTGATCTGTCCTGAAATAAGTGCACCGTGGGCAATTACCAGAGGAATAAATGCAAACACAGTCATTGTAAGAAATCCAAGTCCTCCTAGCCTGTCAGGATGAAGAGGAATTAAATTTAATTTTATACGCGATACTTTCCATAAAAACCGAATCCAGATAAAAATTCTGTAATACCACCTGATCAGCAGAAACTGAAAAAACGGAATACTCACATATCCTAACCAGATTCCTGCAGGTGAAAGCACTGATTCTCCGTCATGCACAGACATATACCATGTATTTGTCTTAAGCGCGATAAATTTAGGCCATATTATCATGACACCGACAATATAAACGAACAAAACAAGAATTACTTCTGCAAGAACTGAATTCCGGAGTTTCAGCGATGAAGTTAATGCAGAATAAAATTTTGCCGTTTCATCTTCAGGAATAAGTTTTCTTTTGAGAAACTGACTTACCTGGGTACGCATTCGTTTGTGAACAATAAGTTCAGCCGAAACAAGAAGGGGTATTATAATCAGATATCGGATCTGTGTCTCAAGGTCAAACAAAAACGGAACAGGTACGTCACTTCCCACAACCTTTCCGTTCAATGCGGAAAGCACCAGAAGCGGGAGCCAGGTAAAAAGTACAATAAATACTACTCTGCGTTTTAAAAGTTCCAGATCTGTTCCGGAAAGATGAGCTTTTCTGAATAACTGAAAAAGCGGACCTCCCAAAACCAAAGAGAAGTCCTGATTATCTGTTTTTATTTCCAATTTTCAATAAAATAATAAATAAAATAATTTATTCTTAATCATACAAGCAATAGTTTTCGCAGCAACATCCGGCATAAAAACTTCCTGGAAACTGATTTAAGCTTGTGCGAAGTTATCATTTCGGGTTAGCTTTTTCCCAGGCTCTTACCTTAGTCTTTGCTTCGTCAAACAGTTTCCTGTAATTTCCCTTTTTTACTTTTTCCCTTGCCTCCGGAGTAAGCTTTTCCCATAAAGGCTGATACATATAATAAACGCTGAGATAAGTCTTCTGATCCGGTGATGCAACATTATCGCTTCCGAAAAGAAATTTATCCGGAAACTGATTTATCAGATCCGCAGTTGCCTGAACTGTCGTGTCATTTCTGATTATATACTTGGCAACTTCA
>JAEUSI010000199.1 GCA_016788375.1 Ignavibacteria bacterium
TAATTTAAATTAACTTAAACATTGACTTTAATTGATTTAAATTCATTTAAATGAATTTAAATATAATACTATGAGACATACTGATTATGGTTTTACCAAGACAGTAAAGCTTAATTATGATGAAGCTTTAAATAAAACAACCGAAAAGTTAAAGGAAAAAGGATTCGGTGTTTTAACTGAAATTGACGTAAGGGATACAATGAAGAAAAAGCTTAATGCAGATTTAAAGCCTTACAAAATTCTCGGAGCCTGCAATCCGCCTTTTGCTTTAGAGGCAATCAAAGCAGAGGAGCAGATCGGACTTATGTTACCTTGTAATGTAATAGTTTATGTAAACGATAAAAATGATACTGTCGTTGCTGCAGTAGATCCTGTAGCTTCTATGATGGCAGTTAAAAATAAAAATCTTTCGGGGATTGCAATTTCTGTGAGAAATTTGCTCAAAGAAGTTATCGAAGAAGTTTAATTAAATGTTTTAACCAGTATTACTGTTCAGATTTAAAATTGTATCTTTTATATTTAGAAGGTATTCTTTTGCTTCATTGTAATCATTTTTTATTTCACCTTCCAGTATTGCTTCCTCGATTTTATGTTTAATAATTCCTACTTCCCTTCCGGGTTTCAAACCGCAGATTTTCATTATCTCATCTCCTCTTACCGGCGACTGAAAATTTCTTAATTCATCTTTTTTCTGCACTTCAAGAATTTTCCTTTCCACAATTTCGTAATTATTCATAAATCTGCTGACTTTGCCTGTGTTTTTAGAGGTAATATCAGCTCTGCATAGAGTAAGCAAATCTTCAAGCTCTTCACCTGCTTCTGCAGCAAGTCTCCTGATTGCAGAATCTGTAACGTCATCTTTTGCAAGAGGTATCGGACGAAGATGCATTCTTACAAGCTTCTCGACATAAGGCAGCTTTGTAAACGGAAGTTTCATTCTTATGAATATATTTTTCATCATCCTTGCTCCGTATTCTTCATGACCGTGAAATGTCCAGCCTGTTCCTTCAACAAACTTCTTTGTTCTTGGCTTTGCAATGTCATGAACGAGAGCTGCAAATCTCAGCCATACATTGTCTGTCTTTTCAGATATATTATCAACTACCATCAGCGTATGGTAAAATACATCCTTGTGATGATAATCTTTTCTCTGCTCAACTCCTTCCAGCGCTGATATCTCAGGGAATATAATATCCATTACTCCCGACTTATACATCAGTTCAAGCCCCACTGAAGGTTTGCCGGTCATCAGAATCTGCAGAAATTCATTTGTTATCCTCTCCTGTGAAACCACTTTATCTTCAGCGAGTCTGCCTTTCATTTTTTTAATTGCTTCAAATGTCTTTTCCTCAATCCTGAATCCCAGCTTAGATGCAAATCTTATCGCTCTTAATATCCTGAGAGGATCATCATCAAAGGTTTTGTCGGGTTCAAGCGGGGTCCTGATAATCCTTTCTTCAATATCATTTAAACCACCGTAATTGTCATAAATATTTCCGAAATTGTCTTTGTTCAACCCCGCTGCAATTGCGTTAATTGTAAAATCCCTTCTTGAAAGGTCTTCATTTAAATCAGCAGACTCAATTTCCGGTTTCCGTGAATTTCTTTTATAACTTTCCTTCCGGGCAGAAGCAATTTCAATTTTTATACTACCTGTATTGATCAGGGCAGTTTCAAAATTTTTATAAACTGCATCAGGTTTTTTCCCGTATTTGTCAGCAAGCAGTTCTCCGAATTTAATTCCGTCTCCAGCAACAAGTATGTCAATTTCATTCCCCGGAATTCCAAGCATAAAATCTCTTACATACCCTCCCACTGCAAAAATCCTGAAATTATTATCATCCGCTACCCTGCCGGCTGTTTCCAGTTCCCTGTTTTTAAACTTCAGTTTCATTTTAATGTTATAGCCTCGATTTGAATACTTTCGTTTTCATCATAAATTTCCGGAATGCTGATGATGAAATACTTTCTGATAAAGTCATCAGTCAGCGGATGAAGACATCCCGAACTGTTAACTGCCGTTATACCTTTCACATTATATATTTCGCTGATATGAGTATGCCCGTGTAAAATCAGATTAACTCCGTTTTTCCTGAAAAACCTCAGCATCTTCTTTTTATTTCTCATCTTCATTTTCCTTCTTATTGACTTCAGCCACAAAGAATGTGCGGGATAGTCTGCCCGTAATTCCTCTTTGTAAAAATGATGATGTATCAGAATAATTTTATATTTATCCTTAACCTCTTCCGAATT
This sequence comes from Ignavibacteria bacterium, assembly GCA_016788375.1. GTDB lineage: Bacteria > Bacteroidota > Ignavibacteria > Tepidaquicellales > Tepidaquicellaceae > JAEUSI01. The sequence goes on from JAEUSI010000199.1 coordinate 2,254, forward strand.
GAATATTTTATTAAGCTTCTCTGTGTCGTTTTCCGAAATAAGACCGTTTGAACCTTCCGGGTTTCTGTCTTCAGAATATCTGTCAACAGAATTAATACCTATTAATGCCGTGCTTTTAATAATTTTTAAATATGGGTAGGAATTATTGTTCGGAAATGTTTCTTTGTAATTGTCGGTAAAATTATCCGTATTAAGTTCGTAATCAGTTTCCCTGCAGATAAGCGGAAAAAAGAAATTTTTGACTCCTGCAGGTGCTCCCCCGAATATGTCATGATTTCCGGGTACTATGCTCAGTTTAGAAGTGTCAAGCAAACTGAAGCGTAAAAGTATTTCTCTGAGGAATATCATCTCACCTGAATCCGGGTTCTCTGTCAGATCCCCCGTAATAACAGTATGATCACAGTTTCTCTTTTTTATGTCTTTTAAAAGTTCAATGAATTTTATTCCGTCTTCGGTTTCTTCCTTAATTCTTATATGAAGATCCGAAATGTGGGCAATTTTCAGATAATTCATGCAGCATATATTTTCTGTTTGTAAAAATATTTTTTAAATTTTTATTTTTTGTGAAGTTTCAATCTCGTTTATTATCTCATTCGCTACTTCAAGTGCCTGAAGTCCGTCTTCAAGCGTTACAATCGGTTCTTCATTGTTTACTATGGCATCAAGAAATTTATTCTGTTCATATTTCATTGAATTTACTTCCGCCGAAACCGGTCTTTCATAAAACAGTTTAACCTTTTTATCTCCTTTGACAAATTCTGTAAGTGCTACGGATTCATTATCTTTACTTTCCGGACTACCGTCTGAAAGCCTGAATACTTCAGAAGTATTCTGCAGGAAGTCTATCGAAATATATGCGTTCTTCTGAAACAATCTCATCTTCCTCATTTTATTGAGTGAAATTCTCGATGCAGTGATATTTGCAACGCAGCCGCTTTCAAACTGAATCCTTGCATTGGCAATGTCAATTTTATCGGTTATAATCGCAACTCCGTTTGCATCAATCCTTTTTACTTTAGATTTCACCAGATTCAGTATGATGTCAATGTCATGAATCATTAAATCCTGAATAACTGAAACATCTGTCCCTCTCGGATTGAACTGAGCAAGCCTGTGCGTCTCGATAAACATCGGGTTTATTTTGTAGCTGTCAAGCGCAAGAATAGCAGGATTAAATCTTTCTATATGTCCTATCTGAATTTTAATATTCTTATCTTCGGCAAGTTGAAGCAACATTTTCGCTTCTTCCGTTGTATCCGTCACAGGTTTTTCTATAAATGTATTGATTCCGCTTTTAAAACATTTTGATGCAAGTTCAAAATGAGCAGAAGTAGGTGTAATAATAAACGCTGTATTTATTTTAGATAAAAGCTCTTCCGGAGTATTATTGACAGTGAATCCGTTTTCCTCCGGTATACTCTTATTCTTCTCAGTGTCTGTATCAAATATTCCGCATATTTCAATGTCGCCTCTTTCGGAACTCAGTTCCTTTAAAAGTTTAAGATGTGTCTTTCCGAGATGTCCGAGACCGAATATTCCGGCTTTGATTTTTTTCATATTATTTTATTTTATTGACGGCTCTGCATGAATAATAACATTTGTCAGTTTGGGATACTTCTCTTTAAGATCAAGATAAATTTTGCTTTCAAGAACCGTAACCATGTCATGAACTTCATCAAGTGAATATATATGATTGAATTTACAGATAAGAGAAAGTCTCAGCTTACCGTTTGTGCTTAC
>JAEUSI010000019.1 GCA_016788375.1 Ignavibacteria bacterium
TAAATTATTTAAATTAAACAAAAAAATAGTTTATGCAAAACAATGAAAGTATAAATTCATCATCAGCTCCTGAACCGGTGGGACTGTATCCTCACGCAGTAAAAGCCGGAAACTTACTTTTCCTTTCCGGGGTCGGACCCCGGGAAAGAGGATCTAAGAAAATTCCTGGAGTAGAACTGGATGAAAGTGGGAATATTCTGTCATATGATATTGCAGAGCAATGTCATTCGGTATTCAGGAATATAAAGTACATACTTGAAGATGCCGGATCAGACTGGAATAAACTTGTTGATGTAACAGTATTTCTGACGAATATGAAAAGTGATTTTGAAGTTTACAATAAAATATATACCGAATATTTCAAAGACAATCAGCCCTGCAGAACAACAATAGAGGTTAAGTCTCTTCCAACTCCTATTGCAATTGAACTGAAATGCATTGCTGTACTTTAAACTTAAATTATTTTTAAAATGGGGATAATAGTCATTACCTGTTTCAAACCGAAACAGAATATGGATTCAGAACTTCTTGATGTTATAAGAGATCATATGCCTGTACTCAGAAAAGAAGGTCTGGTTACTGATCGAGAGTGTATCGTAATGAAATCAAAAAACGGAAACATCATTGAAGTTTTCGAATGGAAATCTAATGATGCGATTAATGATGCGCATAAAAATAAAAATGTGCTTCTGTTATGGGAAAGATTTGAAAAAGTATGTGACTATCAGAGTTTATCCTGTATTGAAGAATCGAAATTATTATTCCCCGGATTTGAACCGGTAAACATCTGAAAGCTGAAATAATTTTATCAAGTATAAACACTTAAACCGGAAAATACTTTTCCGGTTTTTTTATTTATGCCAACGTTAAAATTATTTTTACAGGATGTAATTTCATCAGACTTATTGACAATAATAATTATAATGTTATATTAGCAAAAATTATTTTAAACAAAATCTGTTTTTTTGAAATTAGCATTAACATTTAATATTAAAAAAGAAGACAGCAGCAGTTTGTCCGGGGAATTTCTTTCAGAAGAAAAAACGGAATCTCCTGCTTCCAGAAGTAATTTCAAAAAATATCTTAATGAAAATCTTATCCGGAATTACCCGGAAAGAATAGACGATACTTTTGCCGAGTGGGATTCAGAAGAGACTATTGAAGCCGTAAAATCTGCTCTGGCAGCCGGAGGACACGAAGTAACAGAAATTGAATGTGACAGGGATGCTTATGAAAAACTAAAAGCTTTGAATCCGGAATTTGTTTTCAACGTTGCAGAAGGATTCAGCGGTTCATCAAGAGAATCTCAGATCCCGTCGATGCTGGAAATGCTGAATATACCGTTTACCGGAAGTGATTCTGTAACTATAGGAATTTGTCATGACAAATCCAGGTGCAAGGAAATATTATCTTATTATAAAATACCTAACTCAAAGTTTTTCATTACTGACGCCATTCATAAAATCAGCGAAAAAATTTCATATCCTAAATTTGTTAAACCTCTTCACGAAGGTTCTTCAAAGGGTATTTATAATTCTTCGCTTGTAAGAAATGCAACCGAGCTCAGAAACGAGATTCAAAGAATAAAAGAATGTTATAATCAGCCTTCGCTTGTTGAAGATTATCTGGACGGGAAAGAATTTACCGTGGCAATGCTCGGAAATGGTGATGATATCAGAGTTTTGCCTTTGGTTGAGATAAATCTGGAATCAGTTCCTGAAGGTTTCAATAAAATATATTCTTATGAGGTAAAATGGTTTTTTGATACAAGGGAGAATAAACTTGATATATTCAGGTGTCCCGCTGAAATAGATCAGGAATTATACAGGAAGATCGAAGAAATATGTAAAGCAGCATACAGAGTTTTAAGAATACGAGACTGGGCGAGAATTGATGTAAGGCTTGACGGCAGCAATAATCCCAATATAGTGGAAATAAATCCGTTGCCCGGTATACTTCCTGATCCCGCCGATAACTCATGTTTCCCGAAAGCTGCCAGAGAATCGGGATTGGATTACAACTCAATGATAAACGCTGTGCTTGGCTGCGCAGTTGAAAGAGAAAAAATTAATAAAATTAAAATATGAAAATCAGTATAATATATAACGATCCGACTCAGTATGCTACCGGAAGAATTTATGATGACGGAGTAACCGATATAGATAAAATTTCAGAACCCGTGGATATGAGCGAATATGGAGTGCTTGACGAGCTTAGGTCAGTTCAGCGTGCTTTGAAACCGACAGGTCATGACACAAAAATTTTTCCTGTAGCAATAGATATTTATAAGCTTATAGATGAGCTGAGAAACAACAAACCTGATCTGATTTTCAATCTGTGCGAATCACTTGACGGAGATCCGACTCAGGAGATGAATATTGCTTCGTTGTTTGAAATTTTAAAAATTCCTTATACCGGATCAAGAGCTTTGACGCTGGGACTTGCTCTTAATAAAAGAAGAGTCAAGGAAATTCTGAATTATTATGACATTCCGACAGCCCCACATTATGTATGCAGGAATCCGGCTGAGTTTAACAGCAACGGATACTCTAAACTAAAGGATAAATTTCCCCTGATAGTAAAACCGTCCCGTGAAGATGCAAGCATCGGAATAGAAAATAAGTCAATTGTTTACAATGATTCGGAGCTTAAAAGCAGAATTGAATATATACTTGACGAGTTCAGGCAGCCTGCACTTGTCGAACAGTTTATTGACGGCAGGGAAATAAATGTCAGTGTTGTCGGCAATGTTAAGAATGATGAAAATGATTTAACGGTTTTTCCGATTTCCGAAATTGATTTCAGCAATCTGCCTTCGGAATATCCGAAAATTGTCAGTTATAACAGCAAATGGATGTATAAGACCGTTGAATTTGCCGGGACAAAAGCAGTTTGTCCTGCCGAGAATCTTTCTCCGGAGCTTGAAAGAAAAATTAAAGAAACGGCAAAAAAAGTTTACAGGATTATAGGAGCATCGGATTATGCAAGAGTTGATTTCAGAGTAAAAGATGATATTCCTTATGTACTAGAGATGAATCCGAATCCGGATATATCATCGGATGCAGACGAAGATACCGGATTTACAAGAAGCGGCAAGGCATACGGATGGAGTTATGAAGAACTGATTCAGAAAATTATAGGATTTGCATCCGAAAGGTGGAATATAAAATTTTAATTCAAGTATTACGGTCGATTTAAATTGGCTTATGATAAGAAATTTAATTAAAGAAGACAGGGAAAAGATAAAAAAAATATTAATTGAAACTAATAATTTTACCGGGGATGAAATCAATATTGCATTAGAGCTTATTGATATTTATATAAAGGACAAAGAGCAGAAGGATTATGAAATATTTGTTGATGAAAAGGAAGGAGAAGTTCTTGGTTACATCTGTATTGGACCCAGGCCGTTGACAGAAGGTACTTATGATCTTTACTGGATAGCGGTAAATCCGGAAATTCAGTCAAAGGGAATAGGAAGTTCGCTGATAAAATTCATGGAAGAACATCTGAAAAGAAAAAACGGAAGGCTTATACTGATAGAAACAAGCGGGAAAGAAAGTTATAAAAAAGAAAGAAAGTTTTACGAAAAAAATTCTTATAATGAGCTGGTTAATATAAAAGATTTTTATAAAGTAAATGATTCGCTCGTAATTTACGGAAAATATATTTAAAGTTTTAAACATTATTTACTAATTATACAGGAGTAATAATTTATGGAACTGTGGCAGGAAATGATAAGAAACAGTGTGAGCACTGTAGATCATCTTGTACAAAAGTTCAATATAGAAAAGGAAGTAGCGCAGAAACTCGACGAGTTTTTTCAGGCGAGGATCAATCCTTATTATTTATCTCTCATAAAATTTCCCGGTGATCCGATATGGCTGCAGTGTGTTCCGGATATAAAGGAACTCGAAGACATTGATGCAGAGGATGATCCTCTTCATGAAGATGACATGAGTCCTGTTCCGAATATTACACACCGTTATCCGGACAGGGCATTATTTCTTGTAACTTCACAATGCGGTTTGTACTGCAGATTCTGCACAAGAAAGAGAAAAGTAGGAGATCAGTCGAAAATTTCAATGAGGACTCTTGAATCAGCTTTTAATTATCTGGAGCAGCACACGGAAATAAGCGATGTAATTTTATCCGGGGGTGATCCGCTAATGCTGACAGACATGATGCTGGAAAAAATATTAATCAGATTAAGACAGATAAAACATATACAGGTAATAAGGCTTGGAACAAAAATGCCGTGTGTGCTTCCGCACAGAATTACTCCGCAGTTGACAGATATGCTTAAAAAATATCATCCCATTTATGTAAATACTCATTTTAATCATCCCTGGGAAATAACTGATGAAAGCAAAAAAGCATGCGGAATGCTGGCTGATGCGGGAATTCCTGTCGGTAATCAGTGTGTATTAATGAAAGGTGTAAATGATAACGCCGAAACCATGAAGCAGCTTATGAAAGGACTTCTGGCTATGAGAGTAAGACCTTATTATATTTATATGGCTGATTTAACCAAGGGAGCAAACCATTTCAGAACGCCAATAAAAACAGGATTAGATATAATGGATAAATTACGCGGACATATATCAGGTCTTGCAGTTCCGCAGTTTGTAATTGACGCACCAGGAGGGGGCGGAAAAATTCCGTTGCTTCCGAACTATGTCATTTCACATGACGAAAATAAAATAGTTTTGAGAAATTTTGAGTATAACATTTATGAATATCCCGAAGCTCGTGATAAGTCTCAGATAACCGATGAAAACATGTTTATGCGAAAAGCACCAAGGAGAAGGAAAACCCTTCTCACCAAAAAAGAAAGAATTAAAAAAATTAAAGTACCGGTTGTTCAGAACAGTTAGTTTAGCACATTTTATTTTTTATAAAAGCCTGTTAAAATTATTTATCAGGCTTTTTTTTGTAATTACCATTTTATTGATTATTGATTAAATTTTTTTAAACCAGATTTCACGAATTAAAAAGTTTTTCAAGTAAAAACTTGCTAAATGAAAGGAGAAAAAATGAACAAGAGCTTTTATAAAATCGTTTTTCCAGTTTTTATTTTCATTATTTTTTTTGTGTATGATGCTAATGCACAAATGTTCTGGAATCAGGCATGCAATTTTACCGGAGGGACAGATTCTTCGCATGTATCTGTCAGAGACGACGCAACATTAGATATTACCGGAAGTTTTACAATGGAGGCATGGGTTAATCCTTCAAATGTTGCAAGTCCCTCTTTTCAGATAATAATGCAGAAAAGAAATACCGGAGCCAACGGATATACACTGTATCTGTCAAACGGTAAAATTGCCATAAGAACAGGATCATCTACAAGGCTCACAGGGTCTGCGGTAATTCCGAATAATGCGTGGACTCATATAGCTGGTACATATAATTCAGCAACAAATACTTTCACCACATATGTAAACGGATTTTTTGATACATCGAGTGTTGTTGCGGGGGCTGCGCCTGTTGCAAATACCGATTCACTCTGGATCGGCAAAGGATCTAACAGTCCTTTTGCCGGACAATTGGATGAAGTAAGAATATGGAACAGGGTTTTAAGTTTAACAGAACTGGATAAATTTATGCATACATCGCTTGGGTCAAACACCGGACCATACAGCGGACTGGTATTGTCTCTTACGTTTCAGGATAATGATGCCAACGGTGTTGATTTTTTAGTTTCTGATTTGTCTGAAACCGGAAATGACGGGATCAACAGAGGTGTTACTGCTTTTGATATGAGTAACAGACCTCTGCAGACAATACAAATGAATGATTGTATAGAGCTGGACGGATCTGCGGATTATCTTACCGGTCCGGATAATGCTTATGTGAGTCCGACAACACAATTAACTTTATCTGCATGGATATATATGCGTTCATACGCAAATTCAATAATTATACATAAAGGCGGAGCATCCGGAGGTGCATCTACCAATTACAGACTTTCGGTAGTCGGCAGAAAACTATCTGCCGGAATAAACGGAAATTTTAATTTTTTGACAAATGACACTTTACCTCTTCACAGATGGACTTATGTTACATTTACTTATCTTGCATCACTCGGCGCTTATCAGTTTCACATCAACGGAATTCTTGTAAAACAGGGTACTAATTCCTTAGGTAATATTACAGACGGAACGGATTCACTTTATATAGGCGGTTCTGCATCATTGATAAACTTTGACGGATATATAGATGAAGTAAGGATTATTCCTGATGTAAAATTTACAGAGACAATAAATCAGTTTATGTTCAAATCAATTGATTTGTCAAACGGCGGAACAGGTAATTACGCTATTTATAATTTTGACGGTTATGCACATAATAACGGAGGTAATGTCATTCCGATTCTGAGATTTAACGGCGACGGATCCGAATTCGCTCACTGCGGATCCGTGAATGACCAGCCTCAATCTCCTATGAACAGATCGGACAATCTGAATTTCCAGTCCGGTTTTCAGCAGAAATATTCGGGTAAGAGAATTCCGGCTTCAGGAAATTCCGGATCTGTAACGGATTCTCTGAATATTTTACTGAATGAATCAATATCAGACTTAAATGTATTTGTAACTCTGAATCATAATGAAGAACATGAGCTTGAGATAAGTCTGATCGGACCGGGCGGAACAGTTGTTCAGTTATATAATAATAACAGAGTCATCACCAATGCAGATCATGTTACGACGATTTTTGATGATAATGCTGACAGTTCAATTGTAAATTTTAGATATATCTCTTTTTCACCGAGTATTAAACCTTACCAGAATATAAATTCTGTTTTTGGAGGAAGTAATTCTCAGGGTATGTGGAGATTAGTAATTCGGGACATTGCAAGCTCTTCGGTCAGCGATACAGGGATTCTTTACGGCTGGGGAATTCAATTTAATAACAATACAACAAAACCATATCTATTAAACGCAAATGCACTGATTCAGGGTTTTTATAATCCGGCATCAAATACGATGATACGCGATACAATGAGATTTTATTTAAGAAATGTAGAGTTTCCATACGGAATCTATGATTCAGTAAAATCTTATTTAACAAATTCAGGATTTTCACAGATAAATTTTTCAAATGTTGCTAGCGGAAACGGTTATTATCTGCAGCTGAAACACAGAAACTCCATCGAAACCTGGAACAGCGAAGCTGTATATTATGATCCTTTGACATTTCAGTCCGAGTATAATTTTAAAAGTTCGAATTTAAAAGCATACGGAGGCAATGAACTGCTTGTAGATTTGTTTCCTTTATCTTTTGCAATAATCAGCGGAGATGTTGATCAGGACGGAATTGTAGATGCATCGGATCTCAGCACAGTTGAAAACGATGCTTCGATTTCATTAAGCGGATATGTTAAATCCGACGTAACCGGTGATGATTACGTTGACGGCAGCGATATAAGCCTTGTGGAAAATAACTTATCCCTTGAAAAAGCAGTGCCGCCGGGCGCACTTGCTCCGGTGAATTCTGATTCTGAAGAAAATACTGAGGTTAACAATACATATTCAGACCCTGGAATTAATACATCATTAAATAACGGAAACAGCAGTTTGATTAAATATAAGAGAGCAGATTCAGAAAAGTAATCAGATTTAATCCAGAGAATTTAAAAGCGATACAGTATAAACAGCTGTATCGCTTTTTCTATATTCTGAATGAAACCTTTTTAACAGGATAAAGTCATAAGAAATAAAAGGGACAATTTAATGACAGAAGTATTAATAATTGCAGTAACTTTTATAATAGTTTTAATCTTAGCTGTTAAAAAATCCAAATTTTACAATAATTGATAAACTAAATCCGCATAAGCGGAAAAGGAGAAACAAAAATGGGCGGAGTAGAAGCATTAATACCGGTGGTAGCGATCGTCTTTACTTTCGGAATACCCGGAATAATTATTTTCTGGGCGCTTTACATAAAACACAGAGAAAGAATGCGTCTGATTGAAAAGGGACTTACACCTGATGAAGTTAAGGCATTTTTTTCAGAAGCGAACAATAAACCGAGGAATCCTTATTCCTCATTGAAATGGGGAATTCTTCTTAGTTTCCTCGGTGCAGGAATATTTATCGCAAATTTAATGGAAGGAATTTATGATGTGGAAGAAGGTGTAATGATGGGGATAATAGTATTGTCTGCAGGGCTCGGATTTCTGGTGTATTTTGCAATTGTAAATTCAAAAATCAAGAATGAAACGTCTGATTCGCAAAAAATTCAGCAACCAAATTAACAGGAAAAATGAAAACCATAATTTTATTATTACTTGCATTAATATTTCTTCAGGTATTTAACGGATGCGGTTTTTTGGCTAAGAAATATACAAAGTCTGAAACCGAAGAAATAAGAATAAATACTGCAGGTAAAAGAAAAATCAGTCTTGAAAACATAAGCGGGAATATCAGGATCATTAAGAGTTCAGACAGTTCGGCTATTATCATCAAAGCATTAAAGGAAACTAAAGTAAAGAAAAAAGAACTCGAAACACCGTTTGATGAAATTAAAATCGAAACCGATACAAACAGTGAAAATATTTCCGTCAGGACAGTGATAAACAAGAATGTCGGGATAAAATTCTTTAATTTAGGAAGGAATCCGACCGTTGACTATGACTTATACATCCCGGAAAACATTGAAATAGAAATTGAAAACATAAACGGTGATCTGTCAGCGAAGAACCTTAACAATTCCCTGAAAATCTCTCTTGTAAACGGTGATGCGGAAATCGAAAATTACACCGGAACATTAAACTGTGAAATAACAAACGGCTCATTTTACGGAGAAGTCGATTCCACGGAAGGCATAAATGTAAGCATAATAAACGGAAGCATAACTATGAACCTGAGTAATTTTATGAACGCTAATATTAGTGCTGAAACTGTTAACGGAAAAATATCGAATGAAAATATTCAGCTCAGGGAATTACGTAAAGAAAAAAAGCTACTGAAAGCCAAAATCGGGAATCAGGAAACAGATGTTGAAATAAAAGTAGAAACTGTTAACGGAAAAATTAAACTTACCGGCAAAAACGAAATATAATTTAAGTTTGATTTTAAGAATGATTTTTAACAACTTGCTTTAATCAATACTTTATCCGATGCCCGAATTTTACAGCGATATTCTCGATAAAATAAAGAACGGTGATTCTTCCGCTTTTAAAATTATAGCTGAAGAGCTGAAGGATAAAGCATTCTCGCTTACGATTAATATTTTGAAAAACAGGGAAGAAGCAGAAGATTCTTTGCAGGAATCTTTTTTAAAACTATATAAAGCGATAACAGAAAAAAAATTTGAAGAAAGGTCGAAGCTTTCAACATATTTTTACAGCATAGTTTACAATACTGCTCTTGATAATTACAAAAAACTTAAATCAAAAAGATTCAGTATAGTGTCAATTGATGTGGATGATTCTAATTTCGAAGAAGGTGATGATCTTCTGAAAAAGTATTACGAAAATGAAATAGATCAGACTGTATATGAAGAAAGACATGAGATGAGTTCCGAGAAAAAAATGAACGAAGCGGAAATTGAGCATATTATTAAAAATTATATAGATACAATTCCGGAGCAATATTCACTTATACTGACCATGTTTTATATAAATGATTTATCTCATGAAGAAATAACCGGCATACTGAAACTGCCGGTCGGAACGGTAAAAAACAGACTGTTTCGTGCAAAAGCAAAGCTTAAAGAAATTATACTGAAAAAATATCCGGAATCTGAAATATTACAATACATATGAAAAATTTTAATTTTAATATTAATAATTTTTACAGTATCTTTAATCAAATGTCAGAAGGTAAAAATAATATCGAAGCTTATCTGGACGGAAAAATTAGAAATTCACTCCGTGCAAATACATCTCCGGATTTTATTCCCGAATTACTGAAAAGAATTGAACTTGAAAAAGAATTTGCCAAAGAAGATCAGAAAACTGCAAGGATAGTAAGAATTGCATCCGGCGGATTTATTGTACTTCTTTCAATTCTCACTGTGGTATTTGCAATGCTTATTAAAGCAAAAAGCGACGGCAAAGAAACTGATTATTTGTCCGCTGCGGTAAACAAATTTTCGGATTATATTGAGTATATAAGTATTCTGGCATCCGAAAACACAGGGTTTACATTCAGTTTACAAACAGGGATAATAATTTTTCTTATCATGGTTTTCGTATTTGCTTTTTCCTATGCAGATAAGATTCTCTATAAAAAGAGCATAAAGCAGTAAAACGGATTAATATTTCTGATTTACTTCATTATTGTCAGAATACAACAGAATTTTCCCGCCACTTTCGTAATAATTGAATTTCAAATTACTTCCAAAAAAACAATATTGGGTATACTAAAAATATTAAAGTAAAACCCGGATTTGTTACCGAATAATTTTCAGAAATATTTATTTAGACTTGTTTATTTTGCTGCCGCAGTATTTTATTTTTTAACGGTACAGGAATCTTATTCACAGAATGATAAAGGATATGAGTATGCCGAGAAAAAATCCGGAGAACTGTTTCGGAATAAAAAATGGGATGAACTGATTGTTTTCGGAAACAAAACCCTGAAGGATAAAATTGATTTTTATTATCTGAGAGTGAGACTGGGAACTGCTTATTACGAAAAAAATCAGTATTTATATGCTATAGAAAACTTTGAAAAAGCTAAGGATTTCGGATATGAAGAGTCATCAGTTATGGAAATGCTGTATTTCTCATATCTGAAGACGGGAAGAGATGAAGATGCGGAATATATTTTCGGCAGACTTCCCGAAACAAATAAATACAGAATCAGACCTCTCAATAATGCCTTTATCAACAATGCCGTTACAATATCAGGTATAGGATTAAGCAATGATATAAAAAATAACGGCAATGCTTCAACTATTACTGGTAATAATGGAAATATTTATTCCGAACAAACTTTAAACGGTAATAAATTTTATATAAATGGGGGAATCAAACAAATACCGGTTGAAAGAGTATCTGTATTTTATGATTATACTTATATAAATCAGGAAAAAGAAAAACAGTATTGCATCGACAGCAATTTATATTCAGACAATTATTCCGAAATTCAAAACAGGTTTTACAATAAACTTGAAATACTTGCCGGAAGGGGATTTGTCGTCAGCCCTGCCTTTCAGTACATTAATAAAAGATATACAACGTTTTTTCTGAACTATGACAGCATTGCAGAATATTCAAAGTATGATAATACTTCCGGCAAAGTTAATTTCAGCTTTAATGACGAAGAGACTAATCAGGACGATTTTGTTTTATCAATGGAGTTAACAAAATATGTTTCATTATTCAGATTAGCGCTTAACGGCAGTTTTTCTTATCTCAATGAATATCATCAGAGTCAGACCGGGATATCCTTCACTTATTTTCCGAACGGCAAAACTGATTTTTACTTAACCACAAATGCTGTTCTGCATTTTCAGAATAATGTGACAAACCTGATAGGAACTCAGTTGTTTGGCGGAAGGATTCTGAAAAATATTTATACAAATGCATACGTTACATTCGGGAAAATTAATAATTTCAATGAGCAGAACGCTTTTACAGTTTACAATAATCCTGACAATATCACCCTGAATTTCGGAGCTGAAATTAAATATAACATCCTGGAAAATTTTTCGGCGTATTTCCTGTATTCAAATCAGCAGCATGAAAGAGATATCGTAAATTATAAAAATTCCGGCACCGGAAATTCTCCTGTTTCTTCCGAAGTCCTGACATATCAGCTTAATTCAATATCAGCCGGATTAAAATATACATTCTGAATTATTAAATCTGTTTTCATTCCTGATATAATTCTGCATTCAGGCGTTTAATTCAGGAGTCCTGCTCTGAAGTATTCTGAATCCTGTTGTTTAAATTGAATCTTTCAAAATAATTTAACTTATTCTTCATCACAGGCTCGGCAACTTTACTTATATTCTGCTCAGCTTCTTTTTCGGAAATATACTTTTTCACCATTTTGTTTACATTTTCAATCCTTTTTATTTTAACGCTTAAAGTTCTGAGCGACATTTTTATTGCTGTAATTTCCTCTGAGATTTTCATGGTTTTTATTTTTTAGTTTAATAAATTATTTAAAATTTTATTCCCGCATTAAATTCAATTACACGATTTTTCATCTGAACCGAATATTTATTGTAAGAGAAAATAAAATCCGGATTGTATCTTATTTCAAAAAGAACCGGCATATTTTTAATCAGTTTATTGAATTCAGCGCCTATGCCGAATTTAATTCCAAATGATACCGTTTTAAGACTGTCAAAAATATAGTTGTTTGTAATTACCCCAATGCTGTCAAGAGGAACTTCGGAGGTTTGTGTGTAGCCGAGATAAACTCCGGCAACAGGTGTCAGTGAAAAAAAGGGACTTACGCCTTTTTGTCTGTAAATAAATTTAATGTAAACAGATAGGTCTAAATAATTAAATCCTGTAGATACAGAATTGTCCGTATTTATTTCACCGGAATCATCAAATGAAATAATGCTGTATTTAAATCCTTTCTGAATAAAACCTGCCTCAGCTCCTGCGGAAATATATTTATTGTTCAATAAATCACAGAAACCGAAAATACCAAAACCTAAACGGCTTTCCTCGCGAAAGTAAGGATTAAATTCACCGGCTGATATACCGGAAACATCAGGTCCTGCCTTGAACCCGAAATTTACCTTCTGTGAATACAAATCTTCTGCCGAAGACATTACCGCAATAACAGCGATAACATTCAGTAAAAAAAGAGATTGTCTGAATAATTTCATTTTTTTTAGTTTAGTTTATGAATCAGTTTATTTAAAACGGCGGCTGCTGGGCCGCCGGTTTAATATCAGTTACTTTATTAACGTCATTTTTTTTGTGCTTCTGAAACCATTTGAAGTTTCAATCTTATAAAAATAAACTCCGCTTGGAATTGCCGAACCGTCAAAAACGGTTTCATATCTTCCGGCTTTTCTGTAATCATTAACAATTTTACCGACCTCCCGGCCGGATATATCAAAAACACCCAGTTTTACAAATCCGTCGGAAGGAATTTCAAAAGAAATTTTTGTAACAGGATTAAACGGATTGGGAGAATTAAATGAAAGATTATTCCTTAATACGGAATCAGATGATACTGATTTCAATCGAATTAATGATTCGGGAGATTTAATAATTCTGCCTTTGGATATGCAAAGGTAAAAAGATTTCAGATTACTGTCAGAATTCTGATTTTCAAACGAAAGAAAAACATCTTCGCCTTTTGTTATATTTATAAAATTTATATCCGGTTCAGACAAGAGAAATTTAACATCTTTATTTCTTACGGAATAAGCTGATTTCAGTAATAATTTATTTTCAGTAAATGAGCGGATATTATTTACAGGTATAATCTGGCTGAATGAAACATCCTGTACAAGTTCAATTGTAATTTCACTGAAGTCAGTATCGTCAAGTTTAATGCAGACAGAACTTACATTGTCTCTCGAATAAAATGCTTCGTTAAATCCGCTGCTTGTTTTAATGTAACCTGCGGTAATTTCCTTTTCTTCCGGACTGAATGGTTTGAGAATCAAATAATCTGCACTGATATCATACATTTCTATTTTAATTTTGTCTCCTTTCTTCATATCAATTGTCTGATCATCATCATACATAAGTGCATTGGTTATGTCTTCACCGTCATTTCTTATGAATTTCGATTTTCCCGGACCGGATTTGAAATTTATTATTTCCCCGGAATTTGTAACTGCTGCAGATTCATCATTTAAAACATTAATTTTATGAATGCTGATAAAATCGAGTTCTGTTTGATCATCCGAACTTTCCGAAATTTTCATATTCATTACTTCCTTATTTCTCAGAAACGGATTTTCCAGAAGAAGGTAATCATTTACAAAAATCCCTGGGGAGGAATAAGATGAACTTAGTATTGAATTATCAGTCAGGTAGTCATTATCTTCTTCAGTGCTCAGAACAGGACAACTGACAGGATTATAGTTCACCCTGATTTTTCTTTTAAGCCATTCAGTCATTCCGGCTTCATTTGTAACTTTAGAAAAAATATAATAAGCTCTGTCTTCAGTCACAGTATTATTGCCGTTATGCTGAAAAGTGAAATTAACTCTGGCTCTGTTTCCGGAATATTCCAGAGCAGAAGGAATATAAGTAGAGTTTGAGTCCCTCCAGCTGAAAATCAGATTTCCGTTTCCGGAGGAAAGTTCATTATTTGCATGCAGTATGCTGCTTAAAGGATTTACCGACCGGGGAAAAATCACAAGATTCTGAATTTGCGGTTTCCTGACATAACTGTAAACGATAGTTGCCTGATTTGGTCTGCATGGCCAGAATCCCAGATCCTGACCTAGTATATTGTAAACCTGATAAGTAAATGTAACAATTTTGTACTGAGTTAAGGAAGAATCAGTTATTGCCGCCCAGTAGTTCTGGTTATTAGGACCTGCTCCGGAATAACCGAGGCAAAGTGAATTTTCAAGCACCGGCACCGAATCCGAAAAATTCCCGTTAATAGTAAAAGTTGTTTTGAATCTTCTTATGATATAATTTCCGCTTGATAAACTGCCGCAGGCACTCAGAAAAGTCGCGAACATTAAATTCTGATTAACAACATCTGCTGAACCGTTAGTATTTGAAAGATATCTGCAGCCAAGTTCGCTTTTATAATCGACAAAAAATCCTCTTGAAGAATATGTAAATTCACCGCCGTTATAATTTTTTGCATCAACTCTGATTACAGCAATTTCATTGAAGCAAAGATGTGTAAAGTTCTGAAGATTTACCGACAGGCTTACCTGTTCCCCGTTTAGAGAAACACCTTCACTTAACATCATACTATTGCCGTATTGTTCAATAAATACTCTGTATAATATTGTATCCGAATCAAACAAATGAGCTTTGTGAATTATGAATCTGCATTCAAGCATAAAATCAGGGTGATGTATAAATGAAAAATTTGACTGACATGATTTGGGGGTAATCATGTCAATTGTATATGAATAGGATGTATTAATTATAATCATAATTAAAAATGCGCCGGTAAATATTTTTTCTGTTAAATGTTTCATGGCATTTGTTTAAAATTATTTAAAAAGTAATCTTTAACTTCCGGCTGCCATGATTTTTTTAAATTTTGCTTTATACTTTCAGTATCAGTATTTATTATTCAACAGGAATAATCTGCTTGACTGATTTGCAAGACAGCCGGCAAACTGCAGTGATTTCGGAAAAATCTATTCCTGATTGTTATGTCGGCTCTCTTATCACATTCATCTCCTCTTCAGCAAATTAAATTTTAATCAACAGATAACTGACCAAATGCATATTATCGTCTGCAATTTATTTTTAATTATTGATAAATCCTAAAGTCAAAAATCCGGAATTGTGAAAATGAGATTAAAGCAATTTTGATTGAGAGTATTTGAAGGGGGAGAAAATCCGGAACATTCAGAGAGAAATTGTTCTCACCAAATGATTATTATTTCAGAAGCAGCATTTTTTTTGTATCGGCTTTTATTCCGTCAAGATAAAGCGAATAAAAATAAACTCCGCCGGGAAGCTGATATGAAAAATCCTTTTGAGAGAATCCGGTTTTGTAAGTTCCTTTTTCCTGATAATTATTTACAAGAACAGAGACTTCTCTCCCCAGCATGTCGAAGACTCTTAAGGATACAACACAATTTTTGCCGACAGAATATGTAATGTAAGTTGAAGGGTTAAACGGATTTGGAAAATTCTGAAACAGTTTATAATCTGAAGTCAAACCGGAATTAATTTCAGGAGTACCGGTGATAGTACCGAGATTAACAGAAAAGGCGCTTCTGCCGTGAGTCCATACAACGAGTTTGCGTGAAGGTGAATGCAGTGTCAGATCATGACAAGGTACCGCAGAAGGAATACCGTTGGACAGAATATACCAGTTTGCTCCCAGATTTGTAGTTGACATTACGTTAATATCCGTTGCAATATAGAGATAATTTGTATTGAGAGGATCAATGATTATATCATTTACCGGAGCATCCGGAAGATTACCTTTTATTGAAGTCCAGTTTGCTCCAAAATTAGCTGTTCTGAAAATATGCGAACCTGTTGAATCTACTTTGTATCCGGAAAGAGTAACGTAACATACATTTGCTGAATCAGGATGAACTGCAACTCTTGTAACCCATCGGTACGGAAGTCCGGAATTAATTTTATTCCAGACTGTCCCGCCGTTAGTTGTTACCCAGACATTTGCGTCATCAGTTCCGCAGTATATTACATCCGGATCGGATTCTGAGACATCAACAGTCGTAATTGTTCCCAGATTTAATGTATGTCCGTTTGCAAGATCAGGACTTATCGCATTCCATGACTGCATCCCGTTTGTTGTTCTGAATATTTTATAAGTACCGCAGTATAAAACGGAAGGATTATTTTTATCCATAACAAAAGGCGTCATCCAGTTTGTGAAGGAAAGATCGAGACCGGTAACTGCTCCGGAAAATGTGAGTCCTCCGTTTGTAGATCTGCCGAGACCTCCGTTTTGAGATGAAGCATAAACATTCTGTGAATTCGAGTAATCAACCAGGCAGTAAAAACCGTCACCCCCGTATACAGAATTCCAACCTGAAATATTTCCAGAAGTTCTTACGGTACCGTTATCCTGTGTTCCTCCCATTAAAATGTCAGGATTATGGAAATCTATTTCACCGGCATAAAACTGTGTAACCGGCAGTGAAGTGCTTGCGGACCACGTGAATCCTCCGTCAGTTGAATAATCTATTCCTCCGTCATTACCGATTACGATGTAGTTTGAGTTTGAAGGCGCGAAAGCTGCGGCATGCTGATCAACGTGGGATGAACTTACAGTACCGAAGGAAGTTCCTCCGTTTTCCGAAAAATGCATATCAATTCCTCCGCAAAAGAGCCTTTCTGAGTTTACAGGATCAATTCTGCAGATTCTGTTGAACCAGGCAAAATTGGAAGAAGGAGCTGCGGAAGAGTTTATTCTTGTCCAGTTTGTTCCACTGTTTACTGATTTATATAATCCCTTAGTTCCTCCGCTTGCTGCTGAAGTTAATGCAAACATCACTGCGGGATTTGATTTTGAAATATCGATTGATATCCTGCCGAGAGTTGCGTCATTTACGGGAAATCCTCCTGCGATCTGTGACCAGTTTTCGCCTGAATCAGTGCTCAGATAAAGCCCTGATTTTATCCCGCCGTATTTTATCGCATCTTCCCTTCTTTGTCTTTCCCACATTCCGGCAAAGACTCTTTCAGGGTTCACAGGATCAATGGTAACATCTATTGCGCCGACTGAATCGGCAATGTAAAGTTTTTTTATCCATGTTAATCCTCCGTCTGTAGATTTATAAATTCCCCGATCCGAATTTTTCCTTCTGAGCCAGCCTCCGGCTGCAGCATATACTTCATTCGTATTTACCGGATTTACAGCAATACTTCCGATGCAGTGTGAACTGTCGAGTCCGGTGTGAATCCAGCTGTTTCCGCTGTTTGTGGATTTATAGATTCCTGTACCGGGATAATAACTTCTGAGTGAATTTGCTTCTCCTGTCCCGCAGTATAATATTTCAGGATTCAACGGGTCAATTGCAAGAGCGCCGACGGAAGAAGTATTCTGACCGTCAAAAACACTTATCCAGCTTTGACAGAAATCTGCAGATTTCCATAATCCTCCGTTTGCTGTTCCGGCATAAACTGTTTGAGGATTAAAAGGATGAATTGCTACCGCAGTTATTCTTCCCTCAATATTTGAAGGACCGGCCGGATTCCAGGCTGTGTTAAAGTCAGTGTTCAAAACTGTCATATTTTGCTTTACATACTCAACGGATTTCAGATATTCATCGAATGGAATTTCCTGAAACGGAAAGGCTCTCTGTTTTTCAAACCAGTCTTCCGACGGAACTGAAGCTATTTCTTCTTCCTCCTTATTATTAAAATTAGCTGTATGTTTCTTTTCTGAAGGTTTAATAAGAAAGATTATCAAAAACGTAATTAATATCATTACTGTCAGGACTTTTTTCATCTTTGTTTTCAAATAAAAAACATTTATTAATTCTAATGATTATTTCATTTCAGAAAATCAGATATCGATGATATCGCTTCTTCAAGAGCTTTTGTAGTACCTTCAAAAGGATGAACTGCTCCGAATGTATGTCCGGTATTTTCAATTAAACACAATTTTGTTTTTTCCTTTTTACTTCTGCTGTATAAGTCTTCTGCATTTGAATAATCTACGGTTATATCCTGCATGCCGTGAATAATCAGAACAGGAATATTTATCCGGGAAATTGCTTTCTGTATATCGAGACGGTCTTTATTTTTTTCCAGATCTTCAATAAGGGAATAATTCATTCGCATTATCTGTCCGGTTCTTGCATTTACAACCTCAAAAAATCCCGTTTCTTTCCATTTGTTTTTTAATGTTTCACTGTATCTGTCAAAATTACAGACAGATGACAGCACAATAAGTTTTTTAATTCTCCGGTCTTCGGCTGTTTTAAGTATTGCAATCCCTCCCCCTCTTGAATGACCTATTAACGTAATATCCCCGGAATTAAAACCGAATCCTTCATTGTTTTCTGTCAGATAATCAATTACACTTCCAAGATCATCCAGTTCCCTTGAAAAAGTATTTTGTGCAAATAAATCCAGACGTGAAAATTCTCTCATTGTTTCTTCATTGTCTCCTGTACCGTTATATGAAAAGTTAAATGAAACCGCATAGTTTCCCTCAGCTGCGACTTTTTCCATCAGATAAGGAAAACATCCCCAGTCTTTAAATCCTTTGAATCCGTGACATAAAATAACCAGCGGAAGCTCGCCTTTATTATTTTCGGGAAATCTGATATCAGTATACAGGATATCACCGTGCTTGTTTTTAATTTTTAGATTTTCCTTTTTTATCATTTATCAGATTTTATTTTGATTATTTATTTCCATTTTCATAACAATGTGTTCTCCTAGTCCTTCAGGAAAAAAAACCTCACCGTATCTTTTCATTCCGAATTTTTCATAAAATTTTTCCGCAGTTGTTCTGGCATTACACCAGAACTTCTTTCCGTTTTTTGATTTTATGTGTTCAATGCACCTGTTCATCAGCTTTGATCCGAAACCTTTCCCTCTAACATTTTCGTTTGTTGCCATTCCTCTTAATCTCCATGAAAAGTCGTTGGTTTCACCTGACATGCATTCTTTATATAATGAAGCTATTCCGCAAAGTTCATTTCCGCAGAACAATCCGAAATGAACTGTTTCTTCGTCATCATCTCCCGGATAAAAAAGTTCATCCTCATTCTGAGCAGGTCTGAGATTTATTTTTCTGAGGTGTCTTGTTTCTCCTGATGGAATCACCTTAATTTCACAAATACTGTCTGTCATTACATGAATTTTAGAAAAGTGTTTTCTGAATTTTAATTGAATTAATACAATAAAAAAAGAGACAATGAAATATTCAATGTCTCTTTCATAATTAAAGTAAAATGAAATCTACAGTTTCTTTATTGAAGTAACATTTATAAATGTAATATCAGGGTTAATTTTTCCCTGAAGAATCACTTTCTCTCCATCTTTAAAATTTCCCGTCACATCTTTTAATGAAATACTTTTAAGATCAGGTGTCAGAAAATAATAACCCTGAGCGGAATTTCCGGTGATTGAACCTTTAGCGTCTATTTTAATATCCCTGACGCTGAATCCTCCGTCATATACAGCATCCCTGATCTGAGATAAATCTACTTTAGGCATTGATCTGAAATAAATCGTAAATTCGGTATTCTTTATATCTGTCTTTACTGATTTGACAAAATCCAGGGATTTAAATTGTCCTTCGACTCCCTTCGCACACAAAGAACATGTAAAACCGTCTACGCCGATTATTATTTTTGAAATCTGTGAATCAGCATTTCCGGCTAAAAGCAGACTGATTGACAGTATAAAAAAAAGTTTTTTCATGTTAAAAAATTTTTAAATAAACACCCGGAACAGATTCTGTTCCGGGATAATCCAATCATTTATTACAGCAGCCTTTTTCCGTAGATCCGGTTGCTTTAGTGCAGCAGGATGAATTTTCCTTGTTATCCATATTCATGCCTGTATCAGATTTCTTCATGTCATCTTTCATCATACATTTTCCGGAAGCGCAGCATTCCTTGCATTTTTCGGAAGTGCATTTATCTGTACAGCATCCGGCTGTCCCCTGAGCAGATCCTGTGCAGCATTTAGTTTCAACACAGACAGAATCACAGCATTTGCAAAGATCGTCCGTTTTATTATTACTGTATATATTTGAAGATAATGAAACAGCAAATAAAAAAACTGCTGTCGCGGCTAATATTATTTTAAGGTTTTTCATTATTTGATTAATTTAATTTTATTTTATAAAATATCCAAAACAAACTTAAATATTATGAAAAAACATATTAAATGTTAAATTCATAAGTGATGATATTTTATAAATATTAAATTCTCAGAACAGAATTAAATATATTAATGTCCGTGTCCGGGGGGGAATGGAATGAATTAATGCCGTAATTCCCGGAAAAATTCAACTTAATGAAATTATCAGGTTTAATGAGTGTCAGTACAAAATAAATGTCGGATTTCCTGCTTACTTCGTTCGTGATTAAAATTATTTCATTGACGTGATTATCGGCTTCTTTGATTTCGCAGCAGCATTTCTTAGAAATATTTTCGGAATCGTTTAAAGCTGATTTCTTGCAGCAGCATGAAGTCTCATCTTTACTGCAGCTCATTTGGAACAAGCTGTAAACGGATTCACCGGAAAAAATAAATGAAACCAGTATTAATAAAACTATTATTCTGCTCTTATTTAATGATGATATTGTCATGATTTTTAACTGTACAAATTTAACATAACAATATAAAAATAACAAAGCATAAATCAGGAACTGATAAAAGTCATATAATCTGATTCAGTAAAAAATATTTCATACAGTAAAATTTCTGTATGATATATAAAAAAAAAGAAATATATTTGTACAAATAAATCAGATTCCAGATTCAAATTTTGTACAGACAAGCTTTAAAATATTATAATTACATACTTCAGTTGCCTTTCTTCAGGAACAATGATTTCAAGGCGAATCTGATATTTGTTCTGGGCATTGTTTTCTTTTTCGTACTTGTCGAAGATCTCGGAAGCGAAATGGCAAAGGAAAAAGATGAGATAAGTTTTTATACTGCAACAATGACGGAATCTGTCAACAGTATAAATTTCAATACAACAGAACCATTAATATTTACACCAGTATTAATAGCATATCTGACAATCGAAAAAACAGATTTTTCAGATCTCAATAACTGCACTTACCACAGCGGAAGATCACCCCCTTTTTCCTGACCAGCAATAAAGTTTTCCGGTTTTCTTAATACTATTAAATATCAACTGATTATTATACCATGATATTTATAGTTAAAATTAAAACATATCACTTTTAATATATATTGAATTGAAAAACTATTAAAAGTTTTACTGATTTGATATTAAAAACATGATAATGTTATTAATTAAGATTCAGATGAATCTGCTTAATTCCTGATTAGATTTGGTTATATCTGATCAGAAATCAAGGATTTACCGGAAATCAAAAAATACTCATTCAAACATAAGTTTTTAAAATTCAAAAAAATAAAAATGAAAAAAACACTATTGTTTTTACTTTTCATATTTATTTCAGTAAAGGGATTTTCACAGGCGATTTATGTATATGATAAATCTTCATTAAAACCTGTAAAAGGGGCTGAAATAAGTTCAAACGGCAAATCACTGACAACGGACATTTTCGGACAGGCAGATATTACGGAATTTCAGGGATCAGAAAAAATTTCAATTACATCTTCTGATTACATAACAGAAACATTCAGTTATGACAGGCTTCAGTCAATGAAATTTACTGTTTATTTATCCGATAAAAGTTACAGAACAGACGAAATAATCATTTCTGCAAACAAATTTGATGAAAATGCAAAATACCTGCCAAGACAGGTTGAAGTATTGAATTCGGAAGATATTGCATTTGCAAATACTCAGACAACAGCGGATCTATTACAGAATACTGGAACAGTATTCGTTCAGAAAAGTCAGTTGGGAGGAGGAAGTCCGGTAATCAGGGGATTTGAGGCAAATAAAGTTCTCATAATGATAGACGGTGTCAGATTTAACAATTTAATATTTAGAGGAGGACATCTTCAGAATGTTTTAAGAATTGATGAAAATGTACTGAACAGAACGGAAATTCTTTTCGGCGCAGGTTCGACAATATACGGAAGTGACGCACTCGGAGGAGTGATGAATTATTACACAAAGGATCCTGTATTAAGCATGAGCAATAAAACATATTCATCCGGAACTGCTTTCTACAGATATTCATCTGCAGATAATGAAAACACAGGTCATTTTAATTTTAATGTTGCTTCAAAAAAAGTCGGATTTATAGGCAGTTTTACTTATTCAAATTTTAATGCCCTGACAATGGGTACGAACAATTTAAAAAATGAAGCATGGCTGAGAAAATTCACTGCAGAGCACATTAACGGCAGAGATACAATGATACCAACTACAAATTATTATTCACAGAATCCTTCAGGTTATAACCAGTATGATATACTCGCAAAATTTCTTGTTAATCAGAGTCCAACCATAAATCATACTTTTAACTTTCAGTATTCAAATACAAATGATATTCCGCGATATGACAGACTGAATACAATAAATCCAAACACCGGTAATTATACTTCAGCACAATGGTACTACGGACCTGAAAGAAGAATACTCGGTTCATACAAGCTGGGATTGACTTCCAGGAACAGTTTTTATGACAATGCAAAAATACTTCTTGCATATCAGGACGTAAATGAAAGCAGAAACAACAGGAATTTCGGAGCGGCAAATCTTACGCAGAGAAGAGAAAATGTGGATGTTTATTCTTTAAATGTTGACTTCAATAAGACAGTTAACACGAAAAACAAACAGAATTTTCATAATCTGAGTTACGGAATAGAAGCTATTTACAATACGGTAAATTCCGAAGCAAACAGAACAAACGTAAATACCGGTGCAGAATCCCCGCAGTCAACGAGATATCCTGACGGCGGAGGCAATATGACTTCGCTTGCCGCCTATATTTCCGACAGCTGGAGAATCAACAATATGGTATCATCAACATACGGTCTCAGATACAATTATGTCGGATTAAACGCAACATTTGAAGATACAACATTTTATGAGTTTGCAAAATTATATCCTGACGGAGTCGATCAGAAAAACAGCGCTTTGGCCGGAAATCTCGGATTTACTTTCCTTCCGAAAGACGACTGGAGAATTTATTTAAACGGATCAACAGGATTCAGGGCTCCCGATATAGACGATCTTTCAAAAATTTTTGAAACTGTTCCGAGAACAGGACTTTCATACGGAACAGTAATTGTTCCTAATCCGGATTTAGGACCTGAATACACATACGGAGGCGAACTCGGTGTATCAAAAATCATTTCAGGAAAAGTTAAGGCAGAAGCCATCGGATATTACACATACATAAATGATGCTATTGTTACTGCACCATTTACATACAACGGAAGCAGTATAATTATTTATGACGGTGATACTGCGAATGTCAGCGCAAATCAGAATGCGGGTTCCGGTTATGTATGGGGCGCTTCAGTAAATCTTGACGCGGATGTTACAAACTATTTGTCATTGGTTAATACTGTTACATATACTTACGGAAGAGTAATCACAGATTCAACAAATCAGCCTCTGGATCATATTCCGCCGCTTTTCGGAAAATCCGCAGTTGTGGTTAATCTTGATAAATTCAAAGGTGAGTTTAATGTGATTTATAATGCATGGAAGCTTAAAAAAGATTACAGTCTAAGCGGAGAGGATAATTTTCAGGATGCGACACCCGATGGTATGCCTAACTGGTTTACTCTTAATGTAAAAGCTGCATATCAGCTGAACAGGAATTTTCAGCTTCAGCTTGAGCTGAACAATCTGCTTGATCTGAATTACAGGACATTTGCTTCCGGTATAAATGCGCCGGGAATAAACTCTGTTCTGACATTGAGAGGAACATATTAAATCTGAAATGGCAGCAGTATAAATTGCCTCATAAACACAAACTGCTGTTAAAATAAAACAGGGAATACTTTTCCGGGTATTCCCTGTAATAAAACATTTGCATGCAGTAGTTTATGGACCCCTTTCCTGTAAATTATTGCAGCTCACCGGGGGAATCTCCCAAGATTCCCCCTTTATTTTTCAATTCTGTTATCAATTTAGAAACTGAATTTTTAACAGAATATTGATTTTGACAAAATTAATAAATTTTTTAAAATAATGTAAGATTAATATCAGTAAAAATCGGTTTTAATTATCAGAGATTGATATAAAATTATCAATATCTGATTCTTATTAATTCGGCTTTATGCATAACTAAATTGTTTAATTTTTTATTAATGATTAATTTAATATAATCTGCTATGAAAACTAATTACTTCCTAAAATCATTATTATTATTTGTTGTTATTATTTCAATATTACTTCCATTTATAAATTCCGGAAAAGCAATCTCTCAGCAAAAAGACAGTACTGAAACCGGAATTTCAAAACAGGATACTCTTAAGAAGGAAAAGGAAAAAGAGCATTATGAAACCGAAGATGTCGTAATTACGGGAACCAGAATTCCAGAGAAGATTATAGATATTCCTTTTTCAGTTTTCAAAACCGACAGAAAAGAAATGATGTATGCCAGAAACGTCAGTGTAAAAGACATCCTCAATGACGTTCCGGGTATATTTCTTCAGTCAAGATACGGCAGTCATGATGTCAGAATTTCGATCAGAGGATACGGTTCACGGTCTAATTCAGGTATCAGAGGCATCAGAATACTTCTTGACGGAATTCCGGAAACAGATCCCGATGGTGAAGGAAATATTGACGGAATTGATTACACTTCTTTAAGAACCGTAGAAGTTGCAAAAGGAAATCTTTCATCGCTTTATGCAAATGCGCCGGGAGGAGTAATAAATTTTCTTTCAGATATGAGCTTTAAGGATAATTTTGTGAAAACAACAAATGAATTCGGCTCATATGAGCTCAGGCAAAACGGTCTAAAGACAGGACTTATGACGAATAATTACAAGTTTTTTCTTTCTTACAATTACAGAAACTTTAACGGTTTCAGAGAACACAGTAACGAGTATATTACACTTGTAAATACAATATTTCAGGTTTATCCGAATGCAGGGACGACATTTTCAGTGCTGGGAAATTTTGCGGACGGAATCATCAAGCTTCCCGGTGCACTTACAAGATCTGAATATGAAAATAATCCCAACGGTGCATATGCTACTGCAGTATCAAGTGATTTTAAGCGTGATCTTTTCAGAGGCAGAATGGCTTTCCGTTACAATACTTTTTTCGGAAAAAACAATAACTCAAATGAAATCGAAATCACGGCTTACGGAAAAGCTTATAATTTGCAGTATACAACAAATCAGCTTTATACATTCAGCGATAAAAATACTTACGGTATGTTTTTAAAGTATGTGAACAAATCTGAAATATTGTCAACTAAAAATCAGTTTTCAACAGGTATGGATTTTGCTTACTCTTATACGCCTGTTTCTTCCTATAATAATCTTAACGGAATAAAAGGAGACGAGCTTCAGGCGCAGAATCTTGAGAAGCTGAAAAACTTCGGAATTTACGTACAGGATCAGATTTATATTTATAAAGACAAATCAGCGTTTTTCTTTGCGGCAAGGTATGACAATATGGTGTATGAGAATGACAATATGCTTTACGGACTTCAGAATTCACAGAGAAATTTCAACAGAATAACGCCGAAGTTTGCGCTGAATTATAAACTGAATCCGCTGATAGCGCTGTATACATCCTTCGGTTATGCTTTTGACACGCCTGCAGCGGCGGAACTGGAGAATTATCCGTACAGTTCAAACAATGGTCTTACAACTTTAAATCCGGATCTTAATCCCCAAAAATCAAGAAACTATGAACTAGGCATTAAGGGAAAT
Source organism: Ignavibacteria bacterium (assembly GCA_016788375.1). Lineage (GTDB taxonomy): Bacteria > Bacteroidota > Ignavibacteria > Tepidaquicellales > Tepidaquicellaceae > JAEUSI01. The sequence goes on from JAEUSI010000019.1 coordinate 26,102, forward strand.
TTTTCTGTTGAAGAAATTGAGCTTGAGAAAGCATATTTTGAAGCAACATTCTTTAATATCAATATTGACGATGAGATTGTTCCTTTCGTGATAAACGATAAAACGTATTTCAGAAATGCAGCTTCGACACAAAGAACCGGAATCGAAACAGGTATTAAGATAGAAATGTTCGAAGGCATGGAAATTCAGACTAATTATACATTTGCAGATTTTAAGTATCAGGATTATGATGCCGTGACGTATACTGCCGGAGGTGATACAATCAATGAAAATTATTCCGGAAATGTAATACCTTCGGTTCCCAAAAACCTCGTGAATTTTATCCTTAATTATGAATTTAAAATCAACAGAAATGTTACAGGTTTTGTGCTAGCTGACATGGATTATGTAGGAAGCATGTTTGTAGACGATAAAAATTCCGAAAGCGTTGCTGATTATTATTATGCAAATTTTTTAGTCGGAGCCAATATGTTTTTTGATAATTTTAATCTACTTTTGTCGGGAGGAATGAACAATATATTTGACAAAAAATATGTCGGGTTTATCAACATTAATGCAAATCCGGAACTTCCTCAGGAATCAAGAAGATATTTTGAGCCGGGTGAGCCGAGAAGTTACTATTTAGGATTAAATCTCGGATATTCATTTTAAACATTTCAATGCTTTGAAATCATGAAAAAAATGTTTTCTTTTCAATTGCTTTTATTTATATCTTTAACAGTTATTTCCGAAGCACAGATTACGAATTTCAGAATTTATCCATCATCTGTCGCGCAGATAGAGCCGTCAATTTCTAAAAATCCTGTAAACCCGCTGATTATGTTTGCCAGTTCCTATACAATAACCGGGGGATTCAGGAGCGAAGGGGTTTATGTTACCACAGACGGAGGGAATACATGGTTTGGTTCGGATACTTGCAACAGCGGCTCTTCATCCAATAATCACGGCGGTGATCCGGGTCCTGTTATTGACAAGGACGGCAGATTTATCCTGACTCATCAGGGAGGTTTTATTACCGGCATGTTTTCAAATACTTCCACTAACCTCGGAGCTACGTGGAGCGCCAATCAGCTTATCGCTTCAGGTGATCAGGATAAAGGCACGCCGGCTACTGACGATGCTCCCTCAAGCAGTTATTACGGAAGAACATACATAGTCTGGACAAGATTTCTGTCGCCTTTTCCGATAGTATCTTCATTTACAACAAACGGTGGAGCAAGCTGGAGTTCTTATAATCAGATTAATTCATCACCTTCAGGTTTTATTTCACTCGGCGCTGATATTAAAGTTAATTCCGACGGAAGCGTTTATGTCTGCTGGGCAGGCACTCTTACAACTTCTCCTCAAAACGAAAAATTCTGCGGATTTTCAAAATCTTCAAACGGCGGAGCAAGCTGGATTACGAATGAAAATATATATAATATGAATGGTGTGAAAACATCATCTTTATCTCCGTGGAATATCAGAATTAACGGATATCCGCATCTTGATATTGACAGAACAGGCGGACCGAGGAACGGATACATTTATATTGTTACTGGTGAAAAAAATCTTTCTCCTGCCGGAACGGATCCTGATGTAGTTTTTCATATGTCATCTGATAACGGAAATACTTGGTCAGCGGGAATACGTGTAAATCAGGACTTAATCAATAACGGGAGAGTTCAGTATTTTCCGACTATTGCAGTCGATGATAACGGAGGAGTGAATGTAATATATTATGACAACCGTCAGATTGAATCCGATTCGATGGATGTTTATTTGTCACGTTCAACGGATGGAGGCAATAACTGGACTGATTACAGAATCAATGAACACAGATTCCGACCGAAAACAGTTGCAGGCTCAGGAGGTGCCGGAAATCAGGGCGATAACATGGGTATGATATTTGCAAACAATAAACTATGGGCTTTATGGATGGATGATCATACCGGAGTTTATCAGATCTGGGCTGCAAAAATAAATCTGAATACAATCGGTATAAAAAAGATAAATTCCGAAATTCCGGACGTGTATTCTCTGTCACAGAATTTTCCAAATCCTTTTAATCCGAATACCGTAATCCGTTACAGTGTTCCTCACAGCAGCGAAATTTCTTTGAATATATATGATGCACTCGGTAACTTAATAAAAGAAATAGTTAACGGCAGACAGAGTGCCGGAAATTATGAAATTGACATTAATGCACATGAACTGATAAACGGGAAAGATCTTGCCAGCGGTGTTTATTTTTATTCACTACGATCAGGCAGCATTGTTATTACAAAAAGGATGGTTCTGATAAAATAAGGACAGATTATTATTTATCTGTCCTTATAATGTATTAAGAAATGTTAATCTCCTGCAGCAATTATGCAAACAAAGGAGTATTATCTATGTAAATCAAATAATCCGTAATCATATCACCTTCCATAAAAAGTATATTTACAAAATTTACCGAAACCTTTTTTTCGTCAAGCCTTACATAATTTACAACCCCCTGCCATGTAATGCTGTTGCCGTTGTCCCACATATTGACCAGCTCATGTTTGCTGCTTTTGATCATTTTAAAAAAACCGGCAACAAATTCCCCGATATACTTTCTCCCCCTGACTTCTTCACTGTTTCCGAATCTGAACATGCCGTTTTCCGTAATAAATCCGGAAAACCCCGCTGCATCCTTCGCATCAATTGATTCCGATATTTCTAAAATCAGTTTTCTTCTTTCCATTAACATTTTAAATTTAATTTTTTAATTAGGTTATTTTATTAAAAGCATTTTTGCTGATTTAATTGTAGCTTTAATACCCGAATTATTGCTTTCGCCTGCAGAAATTTTTACAATATAAATTCCGCTTGCCAGATTTGTTCCGTTAAAATCAAGATTATAAATTCCCGTATTCTGCTTTTCGTTAACGAGAGTTGTTATCTCATTTCCAAGTATATCGAAAATACTTAAAGTAATAAATTTTGAATCCCTTAATTCGTAAGTTATTCTTGTAGCAGGATTAAAAGGATTGGGATAATTCTGATGAAGAACTATTGATTCAGTAATGTTCGCTTTTTCTTCAGTTATATCTGTAATATCCGGATTAAACTTCAGAATTTTTCCGTTCTTGCCTACTGCCCAGCCGTTTCTTTCATTTGTAAATGTGAGTGAAAAAAGCTGTGCTCCGTCAGGAGCCGGCCTGAGTATCCAGCTGCTGCCGTTATTTGTAGTTACAAGAAAACTGTCAACAATTCCCAGCGCAATCCAGGCTTCAGATGAAGTCCTGTAATCCACTGATCTGCAGATTCCGAATACCCCTATTTCAAGATAATTCCAGTTGATACCTCCGTTGGTTGTCGTAATACGGCTTGCGCCGTACTCATAATCACCTCCAACACATAAAATTTCATTTGCATTAGTCACATAAATGTCATTCAGAGGTTCGGGTCCGACAATATCAGCTCTCCAGTTTCTGCCTCTGTTTGTTGTTTTCCAAATCATTCCGGCAATATCAAATGCTCCGCCTGCAGCAAATCCTGTCGAACTGTTGACAAAAGAAATTTTCTCTACAGGGAAACCGCTTACAAGCGCAGAATCAACAGTTGCTCTGATCCAATCTGTTCCGGAATTGCTTGTATAATACAATTTACCCTCCGAACCTCCCATAAATCCGTTTTGTGAATCAGTAAAATAAATTGTATTCAGAAATAAATTCGTATCTCTGAAAAGATAATTACTCCAGATGTTCCCTCCGTTTGTCGTTGAGAGAATTCTTGTACCGTAATAATTCGGCGGGTTCTTGTCGAATTCCCATGACAGTGCAAATCCAGTATCTTTATTAAGAAAGAATACTGACTTAATGAAATTCTGCACTCCGGAATTTTGCAGATTCCAGCTGATTCCGCCGTTTGAAGTTCTGATTATAACTCCGGTATCTCCCCCGATCCATCCGTTCAAAGTATCACAGAAAAAGACATTCCACAGATCGTTGCCTGTCGGACTGTTAACGGCAGTCCACTGCTGCTGTGAAATGACACTGACAGAAATGCCGAGAACAAATAATATTGTACAGATAATTTTTAATAATTTCATTTATACTAAGGAAGATTATTTCTTTTTCTGAAAAACCATTCAGAGCATAAAAGTAATATTACACACGTCAGATAAAAAGGATTTATGCTGAAATCAATATTGTGAACCGTTCTAAATTCAGACTTCGGATTTTCGTTTATAACATTAATTATGTCCATAATATCTCCCGGATTACTTGCGGTAAAATTGCTGCCTCCGGTAGATACCGAAAGCATATTCAGTACAGAGTTATCAGCTTTTGTGGATTTGAATTCATAATTGTTTTCTCCGATTAAAAATCTTCCTTTCAAGCTCTGAACAATACTGTTCCCGGATTTTAATTCTCCGGTATACTCATAATCCCCGTTAACCGGAATATTAATCTCTCCCTCATAATTTCTGCCGGTTCTCTTTGCAAGAGTAAATCGGTTGCTGTAATCCTTTCCTGTTACCTGAATCTGTATTTCGGGATCAGAAGGTATTTCTGTACCGGTAACGACAGCTTTGAATATAACATTCTCATATTTTGAATAAACCTGTTTCCCTGTTTCAAGTTTAAACCTGTTTCTGCCGTTTTTGTCTGTTACATAAATCAGTGAGTTTGAAATCAGGCTGTTAAGGACTTTATCTGAATTATTGTTCAGACTGCTGAGTCTCCATTTATAAAATCCGTAAGCCAGAAATGCAGCGGATTTATTATTCAAAGTATTTTCAGTCAGAAATGCAGGCTCTGAATTTCTTCCGGATAATAATATGATTTCTGCAGACGGATTTGCCGTAAATACTGTCGTGGTTCTGTAGATTGCTGGAAAATTATTAACTGATCCCGGCAGGGAGGTGTTTCCGAATAATTCAGGATTTATGCTGCTTACATTTTTTATTACGGTTTCTTCTTCTCTATCGGATAAAGCTGAAACTTTAAAAGGTAGTTTATCCTGAATTAACTCAAGCTTTTTATAATCTGTATTTCTTCCGGAAAAAAACAGCAGTGAAGATCCGTTCCTTTCCAGATTGTCTTTTATATCCTTTATTAATACACTGTTTGTAATGGCTGTCGGAAAGCAAAGGAAAATGTATGAATCAAACTGACTCAGATCCGGCATGGACCCTTCGTAATACTCCCCGGCGGATTTTTGCGTGAGAAATACTGTTTCAAAATTTTTTATTTTACTGATTTCTTCCCTGAAAAATGCAACATCCGGTCCGGGCGCTCCGGCAAGTACAAGCACTTTAAACTTGTTATCCGAAAAATCAACAAAAAATTCTTCCGCATTATTCTTGAAAGTTATCTCATCATCGAGACCTTCAATTTCTATTTTGTATTTCCTGACTGACACTGCGGATGAAAACAAACTGAACTGAATTTCATAACTGACACTTTCACTGTTAACACTTATGGTTTTTGAATCTGCAAGTTTATCCTCTTCATACAGATTCACTCTTATTTCACGGTTATAATTATATGAATTTATTTCGGCTTTTACAGGAACACTGCTTTCAATGAATGCATTCCTGTTGAAGAAAACATTTGCAAGAACCAGATCATTTTTCTGAACAGTATCGCCAACCAAAAAATAATTTACAGGAGCGTTCAGTGATTTTGCGGCTTTAACCGGATTACCGCCTTCGGTTATAATTCCGTCGGAAATAACCGTAACGGAAGAAATATTTTTATCCGGGATTTTTCCCGGAATTGAATTTAATGCCGATGTCAGATTTGTAGCGAAATTATTTTTGTCTTTATAACTGATCAAATCAAGCCCGGACTCGTCAATTCTTGAATCAAGGTTGCCGGAAAACAGATAAAAAATATTTTCAGAATTTCCCGGAAGAGATTTAACAACTTTATCACTCAGTATTCCGGAAAGATTTTCTGCCCTGTTTTCAAGTATCAGACTTTGAGAATTGTCAATGAGATAAACATTTACCGGTTTCTGAAGTGTATTTTTAAAATATGAAATTACCGGAGTCAGAAGAAGAAGAAGTATAAAAAACACTGAAAGAAATCTTAATGCAGTGAAAAGTTTTTTCTTTAAAGGATCCTGTAAAGAATTTTTGTAATAAAAAAAAGCGACAGCGGCAGAAACTATTGCTGTAAGAGGAATAAAAAAGAAACTGTAATCAGCTTTAAATGAAAAATCCATCTGTGCTTTTAGTATTTAGCAGATAGTTATAATAAATATGCAGAAAAAAAATTAAGAATAGATTCTTTCAGATTGACCGGAAGATTAAAACAAATAAAAGCAGATTACATTTTTACATCAACATAAATATACTTTCTGATCTCATTAATCCATTTTTCCATTTCAAGATTCTCTTTATAAGATTCGGCAAACCTTTTAATTTTAGGATAATCATCTTTGAGACTTAGTTTGTGAGGAGGATAAACTTTTATCAGTTCGAAAAGTTCATACCCGTAAACCGCATCACTTCCGGATCTAAGCGGTTTAGAAATCTCAACCGGTGTTAAGCTTTTCAGTTCAGCAAGAGTTAAACTGTCAATCTGCTCTGCAGGAATTTTCCCGATATAACCGCCTTTATCCTTTGTATCAGTGTCCATGGAATATTTTTTTGCAGCTTCTTCAAAAGTCAGTTCCTTGTTTTCAATTCTGATTTTAAGGTCATTCAAAAAATTTATGGTCTCAAAATCAGATGATTCGAATTTCGGAAATTTTATCAGTATATGCTGGCATTTTACCTTATCGCCCTGCTTTTCATTAAGTTTTATAATATGGTAACCGAATTCTGTTTCAACAACATCCGAGACTTCCCCGTCTTTTAAACTGAATACGGTTTCTTCAAACTCTTTTACAAATGTTCCTTTCTTTGCAACACCCAGATCTCCTCCCAGAGGAGCAGAACCGGGATCCTGAGAATTTCTCTTTGCAAGTTCTGAAAAATCCGAACCGCTTTTTATGCTGTCAAGAATGAGTTCTGCTATTCTTTTTGCCTCCGCTTTTTCAGGATCGCTTACTTTTCTTTCAAGAAAAATGTGTGCAAGTTCGAATTCTTCCGTTACTTCCGGAAGACTGTCCCTGAAATTCTTGTAAAAATCATTTACTTCCTTGTCGCTTACTCTGATTGCACCCTGAAATTTTGATCTTTTGAGTTTGTCCACCATAAGATTCTTCTGCAAATCTTCGCGTATCGCTGCTTTGATTTTTGCCATAGACATGCCGTAAACCTCTTCCATCCTCTGTTCAGATCCAACCTGCTGTATTATTGACTTAAGTCTGTTGTCAAGTTCCCTCGAAACTTCGTCTTCGGTGACTTCGATACTGTCCTGCTGAGCTTTTGCCAGAAGGATTTTATTTGTCAGCATTGACTGAAAAATCTGCTGAGCAACATAAGGCGAAATTTCTTTCAGTTGATTCTGACGCGCAAACAACTGAACCTGATACTGAAAATCCGATTCAGTTATAATCTCGTTTCCCGCAACAGCTATAACTCTGTCGCCTTCCGCCTGCGGGAAGACAACAGAGTTAACTGCAAAAAATATTATCGCCGTTAAAAACAGGTTTTTCAATTGTTATTCTTTAAAAGCTTCAATTAATACAGTTTCATTGATTGTAACAGGATATTTTTTCCTGAGATTATCTACATATTCCTTTTCCATATCCTTGAATTTCTGCTGCTGCATTGTATTTGATATCTCGGATTTAACTTCATCAAAAGCCCGGGTCTTTACTATATTACTGTCAGTATATGTGTATTTTGATTTGTTGTCATCATAATATTTCTGAAGATCTTCCGGTGTTATTTTGATTTTTCTCCATAATTCTTCCTGATCAATTTTGAAACTCAGCAGGCCGTTTTCATACTCAGTCATCTGAGCAATAAATTCAGGATCTTTTTCTACACCTTCTTTGAGTGCATATTTATACAAAACAGGTGTATCACCTGAAGCATTTATTATTTTTTTGAATGTTTCGTAATTTGACATATTGGAAGCATATTCCCTGTTTCTGGTAAGGAAATTCATCATATCAAGAATTTTTACATTTCCGTCTTTGAAAGTTGCAATGATTTTCTCTTTATCAGGCTGAGAAAAAATACTGTCCATATTAAGAGACGCAATATTTTTTGAGGAATCAACTTTTGACATAATATATGCCAGGGTTTCATTGTTTACTTCAAATTTCAAATCTTTTTTTACCTTCTCGAGAAATTTTGCATAATCAGTCTTATAAGCAGCACTTTTCTTAAAATCGTTTTTTAAAGCATCTTCCTGTTTGTCAAAATCCTGATAAGGTCTGATTTCAGTTACTTTTATGATATGCCATCCGAACGGAGTCCTTACAAGATCCGAAACTTCACCTACTTTCAGCAAAAATGCCGCGCTGTCAAACGGCTGAACCATTCTTCTTCTGTCAAAAAATCCCAGATCCCCGCCTTTGTCTTTTGAACCCGGATCCTGTGAAACTTCCTGTGCAACTTTTGCAAAATCCTCACCGCTTTTGATACGCGAAAGTATTTCCTTTGCCTTATTATATGTTCCGACAGAGTCAATTACTTTTCCGATACTGTCTTTCTGATCCTGAATTAATATATGAGAAGCTTTGATCCCGTCATTTCTTTTTTTCTTGTCTGTAAGCTTTACGACATGCAGCCCGAACATAGTCCTGACAGGTTCTTTTGAATATTCCCCAACCTTCATTTTATAAATTACTTCTTCA
>JAEUSI010000001.1:0-40358 GCA_016788375.1 Ignavibacteria bacterium
AAATTTGTTGAAATACCGGTAAGGTATAAAGCCAGGATTTACGGAGAAACAAATATATCGCGGTTCAAACACGGTTTTATGCTTTTAAGGATGACATTTTATGCAGTGAATAAATTTAAATTTATTTAAATGACAGACAATATTGTGTTAAGGCACAGAAAAGTTTGGGAAAACAAAAAGATTCTCCGTGTAATCTATACAGAATGGTTTGAAAAAATAAAAAAAGATTTAAGCAGTACCAAAGGAATAACTCTTGAGCTAGGCAGCGGCAGCGGTAATTTCAAGGAATTTATGCCTGATTCCGTTTCATCAGATGTGGAATCTTATGAGTGGCTTGATTATACTTTTGATGCGCATAAAATGCCGTTCGGCGATAACAGCATATCCAATATTGTAATGATAGATGTCCTGCATCATCTGAACAATCCGGTGATTTTTCTTGATGAGGCTTTCAGGGTTCTGAACAAAAACGGAAGAATTATAATGATCGAACCCTTTCCGACACCATTTTCACTGATTATTTACCGGCTCTTCCATCCGGAACCGTTTCAGTTTAACATTAATTATTTTACAAAAAAAGAGCTAGATGAGAAACTCCCCTGGGATTCAAATCAGGCAATTCCATATTTAATTTTTTTTAAAAACATTAATTTGTTTGAAACCGGTTTTAAAAATAAATTCAATATTTTAAAAAAAGACAAGTTTAGTTTTATTCTTTATCCTTTATCCGGCGGTTTTGAAAACAGGCAGTTGATACCTGATTTGTTTATACCTTTATTTCAGAAAGCTGAAAAATTTTTATCTCCCTTAAAATCTTTAATGGCATTCAGATGCTATATTGTAATTGAAAAAAAATAATCCCGATATTAATCGTCTTGTATATATCCTTCTGTTAATATTTCCCGTTTCATTATATTTTACAGGTATAATACTTAGAAATGTTCAGGGACCTTACTATCTGAATTTTTATGACCCGAGTTATGTGTATCTTATTAATTCTTTGAATATGGCACAACTAAGCGGTTTCGGCGTCGGTCATTTTGACCATCCGGGGACAACAGTTCAGGTCTTAGGCGCATTTACAGTCAGAATATTTCATCTGATTGGTCAGGTGCACTCGGATATTGCGGCTGATGTTCTTTCGAGACCTGAAGCGTTTTTACATGTTGAAAACAGATTTTTTATTCTTCTGAACAGCGCAGCCCTGTTGTTTCTCGGAATTTTTACTTTCAGAATTACGGGAAATGTTATTCTGAGCCTGCTCATTCAGCTTACACCATTCACTTCTGAAGAAATTTTCTACGGTCTTATTATTGTAACTCCGGATAACCTTCTTGTATTTACATCAGTGTTTCTTGTTGCTTTACTTGTATATTATATTTTCAGAATAGACATAAGATCTGATACTCCGTTTTATTTTATTATTCTGCTTGCTTTAGTATGCGGATTCGGGCTTGATACCAAGCTGAACTTTCTTCCCCTGTTTGTGATTTCTTTCTTTATTGTAAAAGGATTTAAACGGAAAATGATTTTTACTCTTCTGACTATATTATTTTTTACTGTATTTTTCTTTCCTGTAATCTCAAACTACGATAAATTTCTGACATGGATTGAATCATTGTTTCTTAAAAGCGGTCATTACGGCAAAGGCGATAGTACTGTAATTGACACATCAACTTTCACCGGGAATTTGTTTCTGATTTTTAAGAAAGACAAATTCTTTCTTCTTATATACATTTTTACACTAATTACTCTTGCAGTTTCTCCCGTTATGAAATTAAATTTTTCCGATACTGCCCGGTATTTCAGATTCAAAAAAGACATTAAACTGCTTACTGTGATATTTCTGTCCGTGAATCTGCATATATTTCTTGTAGCCAAACATTATGCACAGTATTATATGATCCCTTCCTTTGTTTTGTCAGTCTTCAATCTTGTTCTGATTGTGTTTATCTGGTCAGACTATTTAAAGAAATATGAAATCAGCTTAAGATTTAATGCCGTATTTCTTGTATTAATTCTAATAATTTCAGTACAGGGTTTTCTCAAAATATATTATTCATATTATGAGGGTGAATATCAGAAGAATGAAGCAGTCAGAATTTATGAATATGTCAGAAATAATTATGTAAATGATCTTGTAATCCCTGCATTCGGAAGCGCAAATCAGGAATGTGCCCTGGCTTTTGGAGCATCTTACGCAGCTTCTCAAAAAAGCAGATACAATAATATCCTCTCGGAAAATCAGAAAACACAATTCTTTTATAATCCCTGGTCAAAGAAACTTTATAACATTTCAGGTTTATCTGATAGTGAAGAAATGCAGGAAATAAAGGGAAATTACAAAAGAATAATTCTTCAGATAAACGAGTACGGATCTGTAAATGATTTTACAAAACTTCTAGAATCTAATTACGGATTAAAAAACATTTCTGCCAGCAAGGTATTTTCCAACGGAAACAAAGAATCTGTTTATGAAATCAGGTTTGACTGATCCGTTAATGTGTTCGTAAATTTATTGATTATTCATACTGCACATATAAACCCAGTCGCCGAAGATCTTTTTACAGGTATGATTTTTCATTTCAATAAGTGAAGTCAGATAGGATTCAACCGGATAAAAATTGATGTGCAGATCAAGCGTATAGTTAAAGAATCTCTGGCACGGAGTTACAATTATAAGCTGATTCTTTGCTACTCTTTTCAGTTCACTCACCGCTTTCTGAGGATTTCTGACATGCTCAATAGTATGCTGACATGTCACAATATCAAATGAATTGTCATCAAACGGAAGTTTTTCCACATCAGCTTTAATATAAATTCCGTTTTTTAAAGGGACATTATCGTAAAGATCGCATCCGGTTAATTTGTAATTTGTTTCATCGGCAACTCTGTTTAGCCAGTATCCCCTGCCGCAACCGACATCCAATAGTGATACCGATTGTTTGTCCAGATTTTTTAAAATAAAATCCGCACACGGCATATTAAGATCCGTCTCTCGGTCATTTGCCCTGCATTTTAGATTCCGGTATGCATCCGCAAATTCTTCATCTGTAAGATCAAAAGCATGTGATTTAAAGTTCATGTAAAAATCAACATTATTCCCTTTATACCAGTAATAAAACAAAGGATACATGAAATACTTACTGTCGCGGATTAACGGCGGGAGGCATTCATCCAGAAAAAATCTTATTAAATTTGTAAATGATCTGTTCAATTAATTTCTGTTTATTTTATTAAATCTTCGGATTTCTTTGAATAACCCTGCTAAATCTTTTACGGCCTGTGCAACAGTTCTTAACGATGCTCCCCTTGCTGTTCCGGCAATTCTTTCATGATAAACAGATTCTGCTTCAATTGAACGATATCCCTTAAGATGAAGCTTAGCGCAAATTTCTGTTGCTACAAGAGAACTGCCGAGTTTCAGATCTATGTTTTTTAAATCAACAGATTTGTATGCTTTTACCCAGTTTATGTCTTTTACATTCAGACTGAGCAGGTATTTGTTGAGTAATTTATTCATACCGGATACAGCCTTTCTGTATGCTGAATATTGCTTTGTGTCACTTCTGTAGAAAGAAATGAAATGCTTATCGGAAAAGTTAATGTAAGGGCTTAATTCATTAACATCAAACTGACCGTCTCCCGGAACTGCAATTACATTTTCCTTATATGAATTCCTGTATCCCGACAGAAGGGCTGAACCTATACCGAGATTTTCCGGATGTCTTATATATTTTAAATTGTCCGAAGATTTCACTAAATCAGCAATAATGATTTCTGTTTCATCATCACTGCCGTCATCTACAACTAATATTTCCGATTCTGTAATATTGTTTTCAGATATAAACAGTTTTATTTTACAAATGACATCTGAAATTGTTTTTCCTTCATTGTAACACAGAATTATTATTGACCAGCTTTGATTCAAAAAATATTTTCTTAATTATTTGTAATATTGTGATTCCGTTTTCTGTAGAAAAACACGAATACGACTGTCATGAATAAAAACAAAATTCCCTGAATATAATATGAATTTTTTGAAATCATAAATGTATTCATAAAATAAAGCTGATTTGTAAAACTGTATCTGTCCGAAGAAAGGTCAGGAACATTATTCATGGGAATATATATTTTGGAAAGAATAAGAGAGAAAATTGAAATTATTACAAAAAGACTTCTTCTGAAATTCAACTTTTTAACAACAAGAACAGTCAGAACTAAAATTACAGGGAAAAAACTTGTGATAAGCCGGGCTTCTGTGACAAGTAAAATTAAAAATGAAACAATGAAAGTGATATAAATTCCGATACCGCTATTCAACAGGATTATTCTGTATTCTTTTAACAAAATAAAACACAACATAAACACGGGACCGAAATAACTAATTGAAGTTACAATGTAAACAAGCGGTTTTGTGATGCTGTAAACTGACATATAGTAGAATATTGAACCTGCATCTGTCTCTGACTCAACAGCCGGATTTCCTAATATTCTGTAAAGTAACTGTGTAAATAATATTATGGCCAGAGCAGAAATCACATCTTTCAGTCTAAACTGTTTTATAATCTTTTTAAGAATCACAGGAGAAAATACAACTGAAATTTTTCCCGGAAGAATTATATAAAAAAACAAAACGAGAATGAAAAAATTCAGTACCGAGCTGAAATACATCAGTGGTTTAACCGGCTGTGTGAATATTGTTTTTATTTTCATACCGGAAAAATACTGATTAAGTGTAATGAGTGCCTGAATCAGAAAAGGAACTGCTGACAATAAACAAATAATTAATTTTGCACTTCTGTGATCCCCGGTTTGCAGATTTTCTGTTTTAATTCTGAAAGTGACCGGAAATATTATCAGCAGAATTCCAGTGAATAAAAGTAACGGCCATGTAAATGCACCCAGGAAGGTTACAATAATTTTCGCGATCAGATTATCTCTTAAATAAAAGTAATAAAGACAGAAACCAAGAAAGAAAGCCGTAATATCTGTTAGAACCGGATAGAAAAAAGGCATCAGAAAAATTCCGTAATTAATGAATCCAAGTATAAAACCAAACCAGATATTTTTTAAACTGAGATTGTATAATTCAGAAATTTTTATCCATATTACAGATGATGCAGAAAGTAAGACTAAATTATAAAACTGAAATGACTTAATTATAAAATAATCTTCGACAGGAATCTGTAATAAGGTCATCAGAATTTTAACTGCAGCGGAAGGAAGAATCCTCTGAATCCTGTAAAGCGAAAGTTCCCCGTTGGAAACCATTTCTAAAAAATTTTTCGTTATTGCTGCATACCAGGCACCGTCATATCCAAACCCGTTACCGGCATTAATTACTGATCCTTTCATAATATAAAAAATTCCCCAGACTGTTATTATAAATGGAAATGTAATTTTCGGATTACTCCGGAAGTATGCGAATAAATTTTTTATTCCTGGAATCAATTTAATAGTGTTGAAAATAAATGTTTTCCGGACAGGGATTAAGAGACAATAATTCTCTCCAAACTCATTATCCGTTATTTAATCCGGCTTGATTATAAAATCATATAAATATTTTTTAGGAAGAGGAGTAAGATTATCTTTTTCTTCTTTTGGCTTAAGATACAATTTTTTTCCCTTCAGTGTAATAAATGATGAATCAAGCCTGCTGATCTGATTATTTTCATTGAGCTGAAGAATAATTACGTTTGAGTCTTTCAGTGTTTCAAAGCCGCCGACTTCTTTTCTCGGATCCGGATATTTTATCTGCCCGTCCATAATCACTGCCTTTTGTCTGAAAACGTTGTGAACAATCTGAGCCTTCGGAGGATATTTCCATGTTTTGGGAAATTCAAACATGTTGCTCAGCATTACCATATCCGACCAGGCAAATGAAAGTATATATTTTGTTCCTCCTATCCACCGGTTGTTTTCACCGTTTAAGATAAAAATATTTGTTCCTTCATTTACATCAGGACACAATCTTACAACTTCTGACCAGATTTTTTTCTGAAGTTTCCAGCTGTCGGCAAAGTCCCTCTGAACCCTGAGCTGATAAGCGATTAAAAGTGAAAGATAAAGAGACAAAACAACAATTGCGGCTTTTGCCCTGTTATAATAACCGGCGATATAAAAAACAGACGCACAGATAGAGGCAAATATAATTGAAGCGCCGAATGTTGCAGCAAGATGCACGGATGTCAGCCTTCCCTTAATTGCAGTCGGGGGGTAGTGAGTAAATGATGCAATATATCCCAGACATAAGAGAATAATCCCGGCAAGAAAAATTTTTTTAATTTTATTAAAAAATACATAGGTTGTGTTCACCTGAACTGATTCAGTCCCCGGTAAATCCGCATCTGATTCTGAATTCATAGCCGTTACAAATCTGCTTTTCAGCCTGCTGAAATAAAGTATGAATACTGCCGCACTAAATATAAACAGTATTATAATATTCTCGCTCCAGTACGGATTATAAAGACTTATCCAGTCTTTTACGGCAATTACAGGTGCCCTGAAAAACAGAAAAATGTTAAAGGATGGTCCTATAAGAAGAGAAAGAGGAATTTTATAAATGATATTTTCCGTATCACTTGCAGCCTGCTTGATTCTGAATTCCCCGAGCATCTTCCTTATAAATAAAACTGCAATAACTATCAGAGACAATATCAGAATATGCAGCAGCATTTTCTTTATTGTCTTTTTATCCCAGGTATATTTCAGCAATGGTACTCCCAGGAAAACAAAAAAAGCTGTTTCGTAAGTAAACAGACTTAATGTAATTACAATGTATGAAAGTTTAATCCATCCTTTCATATACAGAATGGATGCTGTGATAAGATACATCAGGGATAACTGCAGAATATAGGAATGTGTAAGAAGCATTTTTGATGTATCCGAAGGGAACAGACAAAATGCAAGTGCGCCGGTAATTGCAAAAATTTCGGATTCCGGAAAGAGAATTTTCAGGAATCTGTACATCAGAAAAGAATTTACGAAGATTATCAGAAATGAAAGAATGTATAATTCATGTAATCCTCCGAACTGATCTACTATAAACGTTAAAAGTCCGGGCATAAAAGCCATCGGATGTCCCTGATGCCATTGCTTTAACTTGAAAACCGTAAACTGAATTATCTGGTCAATATTACTGCCGAAATGCAGAGGGAAATTTCCGTAATCATCTTCATACAAACCGAAGTTTTTATAAAAATAAAACAAACCTATCCAAGCTGTAAATGCGAGAAGAAAAATCGCACGGACGGAATCTCTGTTTTTATTATAAAAATCTTTAATGAAGTTCATGGATTTTTATTGTTCAATTTGCATAACTGGAGAAATTATTCAATCCGAAAAACAAATTTAATTCAGTATTTCCTTTAATTTAGAAATGACAGTATTTACATCGTCGTCTTTCATGGGAATATAAACCGGGATCAATATGCTGTTGTCCGCTGCGTTTTCTGAAACGGGCAGTTTTACAGATGAATATTCATTCTTATAAGCTGTTTCCCTGTGCGCTGTCATTATTCCCCTTTTTGATGCAATTCCCGAGTCAAGAAGTTTTTGCATAAGTTCATTGCGGCTTACGGGACTGTTTTCCTTCAGATAGATGCTGAATGACTGATAATTAGAGAAATATCCTTCTTCTTCAACAGGTAATCTTATGCATTCAATTTCTTTAAGCTCTTCTATATATCTCAGCGCTATCTTTCTCCTTTCTTCAACAATCCAGTCTAACTTTTCAAGCTGCCTGATTCCAATTGCAGCCTGAAAATCCGTCATTCTGTAATTGTATCCTATCTCAAGATGATCTTCAAAAAGTATTTTTGAAGACTCATGCCTCAATCTGTCATTTACAGACATTCCATGCTGCCTTAAAAGTTTTATTCTTTTCAGATATTCTTCATTTGATGTAGCTATCATTCCGCCTTCTCCGGTTGTTATTACTTTTCTCGGATGAAAGGAAAAACAGACAAGTTCAGAATGAAATCCGATTTTCTTACCTTTATAAGAAGACCCGATTGCACAGGCAGCATCCTCTATTAATTTAAGATTATACTTTGAACAAAGTTTCTGAAATGCATCTATATCAGCCGGCATGCCGATCTGATGAACAATTATAATCGCTTTTGTCCTGCCGGTAATTAAACTTTCAGCATGCTTAACGTCAATATTGTACGTCGAAGGATTTACTTCTGCAAAAACAGGAATTGCACCAGCATATCTGATGCAGTTTGCAGTAGCTATATAACTCATCGAAGGACAAATAACTTCATCTCCGGATTTAATACCTGCTGCTATCACGGCAAGATGCAGTGCAGTAGTACAATTTGAAACAGCAGCTGCATATTTCGCTCCTGTATATTCGCAGAATTTTTTTTCAAATTCTTCTACTTTTGGTCCCTGTGTAACCCATCCGCTTAAAATAGTATCGTAAGCGCTCTGAGCTTCTTCTTCCGTCAGATATGGTTTTGCAATAGGTATCATTTTACAGCAGTTTTAATTTTTTCAAAATACCATTTACTTAACTTTTTCAGGCCTTCTTCAAGAGTTATTTCTGGAATGAATTTCAGCAGTTCATAAGCTTTTTTATTTTCAGCCAGACGTCTGCTTACGGGATTTACCGTATTACTTTCCACAAATACCGGCTTTAGTTTACTGTCGTTTATTCTAAGCATTATTTCGAGAAGTTCCTTTAAACTCGTTTCTCTTTTGTTGCCGATATTAAACGCTTCATCTGTTACATCAGAAAGCAGTGCTGCAACATTAGCCAAAGCTACATCTTCAACATAAACAAAATCCATGGTTGTGCTTCCGTCTCCGTGAATTACGGGATTTTTATTTTCATTTATGCAGTCAAGCCATTTTATCATAACTTCAGTATATTTCCCGTCTGTATCCATTCTTGGTCCGTACACATTAAAGTATCTGAAAGCAACATAATCCAGACCGTACATGTGTTTATAACTCCTGAAAAGCTGCTCTCCGAACATCTTTGCCGCTCCGTAAAATGTCTGATTGTCATATGGATTGTCTGTTTCAGGTGTCGGAAAATTCTGCGCAAGTCCGTAAACCGAAGCGCTTGAACTGTAAATTACTTTTTTAATCTTATACTTTCTTGAAAATTCTGCAACATTAAAAGTAGTTTTCACCATAGTATCAAATGCATTTACAGGATCTGCTGCGCAGGCATTTATTCTTAATGCCGCCATATGATAGACATAATCAGATTCAGATATGCATTTTTCAAGCAGTGCAGCATCGTTTACATCTGCTTCAATAAATTCCACGGCTGGATTACCGATGAAATTTTCCATGTTTTCAATGCTTCCTCTGATTAAATTGTCTATAATGATTATCTTTTCCGGCGAATGTTTCAGCAGTTTTTCCACAAGATAAGAGCCTATAAATCCCGCTCCTCCGGTAACTAAAATCGAACTGCCTGTAATTTTATTGTTCAGCAAACTGATTATATTAAATTTATAAAAATATTTCTGTTTTTATTTCCGAATAATTTTTTTATCTGAGTGTTAACTTTATTGATCTGATGATTTCAGAAGGATTGTTTACTATACCTGTTGATTTATTTTCCCATTCCTGCAAAAGCACAGTACCTTTTCCGCAAAGTATTTCTGCTCCTTCCGGATAAATTCTCAATACTCTTCCGGGAATATTTCCTGCGAATTTCTTTTTGTTGCTGAACCCGGTCCTTGCCTTTCTGATTATGTAACAGTCTTCATTTAAATAACAATATGCACCGGGATACGGATAGGCAAGCGCTCTGATAAGATTATAAACTTCAGCTGAAGTTTTATTCCATTCTATCTTGCCGTCTTCAGGAATTCTCTTGCAGGTATATGTTGCTTCAGATTCTTTCTGTTTATAGTATTTTAACTTACGCGATTCGTATTTAACAAAAAAATCCAGAAACATTTCGGATGTGATTTCGGCAAACTTAAGCTCGAGGTCATATGCATAATCATCCGGTTTAATTCTGACCTTTTTCTGATCAAATATTCTTCCTGAGTCTGTCTCTCCTTCTTCTATCTGAAACAACGTAACACCCGTAACCTTCTCTCCCTTGATAATTACCCATTGTGTCGGTGCAAACCCCCTGTATTTCGGCAATAAAGACTGATGCGCTGCTACAAACCCTGATTTTAAATATTTACTGTATGATGTATCTATTAATGTTCTCCATCCGGATACGATAGCAAAATCAAGTTCTGATTCCTGAATTTTAGCGTAATCGCTTTCAGACAGTTTCCTTTTTAGGGTAAATGGGATTTTATATTTATTTAACAATTCCGAAATCTCGGTTGAGTACTTGTGTATTTCATGATCGTCTTCTTTCAGTACTACCGCAAACTCGGGAATCCGGTTTCTGCCGATCAGCGAATTAAGTAATTTTAGTCCTCTGACAGTCCCGCCGATAAATGCAAATCTGATCAAGTTGAATAATCTGTTTATATTGAAACTTCTCTGCTTTTTTCTTTAATTGAAATCTGAGACGCTTCAAGAATTCTTATAACTTCAAGTCCGGATTCAAAATCCGAAACCGGTTTTGTGCCTTTTGTAATAGCAGAAACAAAATCAGCTGCCATAGCTGCAAGGGCTTCTTTTGTGTCAAGTTTTGGTGTATAAATATCACCCGTTCTGTAATCTACAAGCACGCTTTTTTTCTCTTCGTCAGTCTTATGCGCATAACCTGTGTCATAAACCTTGATTTTTTCTGTCGGCTCGACATCATTGAATACAATCATTTTTTTATCTCCGCCGATCAGCATCATTCTTATTTTTACCGGTGAAGTCCATGAGCAGCTGAAATGCGCCATGAATCCTGAATTATACTTAACAAAAATATATGCGATATTTTCGATTCCGTTATTAGTATGGGATACGCCGCTTGCCTGAACAGAGCAGGGTTTTTCTTTCACAAGATAATTCAGTATTGAAATATCATGCGGTGCAAGATCCCATAATACATTTACATCCGGCTGAAAAAGTCCGAGATTTATTCTTGTCGAATCAAAATATTTTACATTGCCGATTTCTCCGCTGTCAATCAGCGATTTCATTTTTCTGACTGCACCTGTATACAAAAATGTATGATCCACCATCAGAACAAGATTTTTCGCTGTTGCAATTTCAATCAGTTCTTTTGCCTGATCAGTGCTTGAAGTCATCGGTTTTTCAATAAGAACATGTTTTCCGTTTTCCAGAGCTTTTTTTGCTAATTCATAATGCGAAAAAACAGGAGTTGCAATAACTACTGCGTCGATTTCCGGATTATTAATCACTTCTTCGGCACTTACTGTAAATGCCGATGTTGGGCTGAGTTTTGACAAAATTTTAGACCTTTCCTGTCTTGAATCCGCAACCAAAGCCAGTTTTGCATCACTTAAACCCGCAAAATTCCTTACAAGATTAGTTCCCCAGTATCCTAATCCGATTATACCGATTTTCATTATTATTAGGTTGAAATATTAAAATTAGAATTTTTTATAAATGAATTTTTCTGAATTGAATCAAGGATGTGTTAATTACAAAACAGATTATGCAAATATAAGAAAATTCAGTCTAAAATTATGTGAAAAATCTATTCCCGGAATAATAAGATGAAAAATAATTACTTTATTGAAATTACAAATCAAAAGTTGTATTTTTAAAAAAAATAAAAAGGAGATAAATGCTTCAATCAAAAAAATCGTTAAAGTTCATTCTTGCATTTTTAATTTCTATCGTACCTGTTTTTGCAAATGCACTGAATATTAATCATATTATTACACTTCAGAAAGACGGAGGAGGTAATCTTAATCTTTCGTATTTTGCCAAAAGGTCTGAAATCAAGTCAATGAATAATGTGATCGGGAATTTTCCCTTTACCAATGATAAAATTACAGAATTATTCAGTAATCCTGCATTACAGGTTAAAGGAATTACAATAGCTAAAGATTCAAAGGACAGTACTTTTGACAGAGTTACTATGACTATTTTTTTCAAGAATGTAAGTGCTTTGAATTCTCTGAAAGCATTTGCTAATTTCACTGTAAATATGAACAGTACTGATTCTGGTAATGTTATTACATATCTGGTTTCACCTGAATTCACAAAACAAAACTCTGTAGAAAATCTTTATGTGATTCTTAAGCCTGAAAGTGAAATACTAACTACTAACGGTAAAATTGAAGATAAGAGAATTACCTGGTTCAGGGGAAGCGAGTTTATAAAAGCAGATAAGCCATTTGGCTTTACCGCAACCTTAAAATCTGAAGATAAAAAAGGTCCGGGTAATACCGGCGGTGACGGAAAATCATGCGGATTATTTGGATTGGAACTGCCTCTTTTATTATTAGGCGGTTTGGTGTTAACAGCAAGACGCAGAAAAAGTAATTCGTAATTAAGAATTATATTTAAAACAAAATGAAGATTAATGTTTCCTTTTTAAGGATAAATATAATCTTCATTTTTTTTATAGTTTTTTTATTTAATACAGGCTTTATTACTCTTTATCAGACCGGAACCGTTAATAATGATGGTTCCGGTACAATAAATCTTCAGTACTTCGCTGGAAATTCATTTCTTCAGTCAAAAAAATTTATTGTCGGTAATTTTCCTTTTTCGGAAGATCTGGCACGGCAGTCTTTTTCTTCTTCAAACAGTAATATAAATAAAGTAAAACTTGATTTTGATATTAAGGACTCTGTTTATTATATGACAGTAGTTCTTGATTTCAATGACATTAATAAATTAAGCGAGGCACAGGGGTTTAGAAATGTTAATGCAGGCATTTCAGATTCTGACAGCGGAAAGGTTTTTCATTTTACTTTGCTGAAAAATTATCCTTTGTATGAAGAATTTTCCGATTTGTCGGTAATTTTGGAATTTGAAAATAAAGTGCTGTCAACAAACGGTGTATTGGAAGGAAATAAAGTAACATGGGGAAACAGAAATGTAAAAAATACGGATTTTTCAAATGATGTTACTTTTTATGCGCTTTTGGGAAAAGATTCCGATGCTTCAGTAAATGATAAAGCTAACAAAATAAAAAAGGACAGCTGCGGTTTATTCAGCATCGAATTACCGCTCTTATTTCTTTTGGGGGTAGTCTCATATTACAAAAGAAAATACCGTACTGAAATTTGAGATTTATATAAAAAGAGTTTTCTCATTTTAAAAATAAGAATACTCTTTTGTATGTAATTTGTGTTATAATTTTTATGAAAATTTTATTCGGCGGATTTCTGCCATAAAAAATTATAGGAAAACGGCTTGCCGAATTCATCGTAAGTTTTACCTGTTGTAAACTGCCAGTTTTTGGAATAATACAATTCTGACATTATGAACAGTTCCGGATCTTTTCTTACATCAAGCAAATCCAGAAAACTGTTAAACATTTTTTCCTTTTCAAAAAAATAAGGCATTATTGCATTTGTCCAGACTATTGGTTCAAGCCAAACAACATCTATGCAATGCAGCGAATAACCTCCGGGTTTCAGAACACGGTTTATATCTTTTCTGATATTTTCATATGTTTCAAAATCATCAAGAGGCACGTGCTCAAGTGTTGATATGGAAAACACGAGATCAAAATAATTATCCGGAAGTTCTGGATTAAAATTTCCCATGTAATCATACACTAATTTATATCCTGTAATATCAATATCCGTAGGACCGTTACCGACGCCTTCAAGCTTGTCAATATTCCAGCATTCATAATCATCCTTAAATATTTTTAATATTCTGGAATCGCCGCCGCCGACATCAAGAATTTTTGAACCTTTTGGAACATTTAACTTAATATAAGAATAAACAAGCAGGTCCTGATAAATCTTAAGATCACAGTTTAACGGATCTACCCTGTATCCGAATAATTCTACATCAAAATTATTCTCAAGAAAAACATCAAAATGTCTTTTCTTGGAAAAAGTAAATTCGTTAAATTTTTCCGGCGAGATAAACTTTGGCGAAAATGTCTTTATCATTTGAAAGTTTTTATTTGTTTAATTTAATAAATGTTATAATATGAAATCTATTTTCTCTTTAAAAGTATACCTGTCTGAAAACCGTAAGCTTCCTGATTTACTGACAATACATCAAATATCGTTTTAAGTGATTCGCGGAAAAAATCAATATCGTAAAATACCTGGGATGCTGGTCCTCTTCCGCCGACAAAAACAGAGAAGTCATTTTTATTTTCAAGGTATACTTTGTTGCTGTTCAGATATCTTGTAAGCCAGATATCTTTATAATGTTTTTCGCTGTTTAACTTTTCGATCGAGTGTTTATCCTGAACGGTAAAATACAATCTTCCTTCTGGTTTAAGAATTCTGCGGAGTTCCAGCAGCCATGCCTCAGCAAGATCATCGATATGCGTAAATACAGAACCTGCATAAATCAGATCAAAATATCTGTCTTCAAAAGGCAGGTTCGGATTTGTAGTTGTTGTTGCAAAATTAAACGGAGGTCTCAGATAATGGTTTGCCCAGTTTATATGTTCTGCGCTGATATCCGTACCCCAGATTTCACATTTTTCAGCATAAGGTTTAAGCCATCTTATCATCCTACCTGCACCGCAGCCGAAATCCAGGATTTTCATATTTTCGGAAATCTCAAATCCTGAATTTCCGGTAATTTCCAGCATTTTACTGATCTGAGTTTTCCCAAAGAGATAAACTTCTTTGCTTTTTCCATAACCAAGCCAAAGAGATTCCGGCGGAATAGGCAGTCCTAATTCGCATTTTTCATACTCGGTTTTGGATTCCGGGAAATAATAAGATTCGTTGTATTTTAGATAAGGAAGGTAAATTGTCGGAGTATCCGCACTTTGATTTTTATTCCTTTCTCTTTCAATCTCATAATATGTGTTTTTTATCTTATCTTTAAACCATTTCCTGATATTTCGGGGAATATTCATTTTCGGCATTAAACTCAAATTGTATGTTTAAATATGTTCAACTCTCAATTAAACTTCAATTCATATTCAGAATTCTTCACTTGAATTTATTACAGATATCAGAAATTTTACGGATTCCGGAAGTTTTTTGATTTTCTCACTTTCTTAAGATTTTAAATCAGTTCAGAAAAAAACATTCATTGTATAAAAAGTATAATAAACTTATCTTAGAATTAATAATTCAAGTAAAATAAAAAAATGCTTTAACAAAAAATTTCTAGCATTTTTGACTGATTTTAAATGGTAAGTTCTGACATTATACCTCATAAACACAATACCTCAAAGAGCGACAGGAATAAATTATTAGGGAACAAATCGTTTACTGTATGGTTTACGGGATTATCGGGATCCGGTAAATCAACTATTGCCAACGAGCTTGAAAGCAGGCTTATTTCAGAAGGAATACTCACATATATTCTTGACGGGGATAATATCAGACACGGGCTCAACAGGGATTTGGGTTTTTCTGATTCTGACAGAAAGGAAAATATACGCAGAATAGGAGAAGTTTCAAAATTAATGGTAGATGCAGGCGTAGTTGTTCTTACGGCATTTATTTCACCGTTCCGGGAAGACAGGCAAAAAGTTCGTGAACTTTTCGGGGAAAATGAATTTTTTGAGGTATTTATAAAGTGTTCTATAGAAAAATGCGAAGAAAGAGATGTAAAAGGACTTTATTCCAAAGCAAGAGAAGGCAAAATAACTGATTTTACGGGTATAAATTCTGCATATGAAGAGCCTCTGAATCCGGATTATATTATAAATACAAATGAAAGCACTGTTCAGGAATCCGTTAACGGTTTGTACAATTTTATAGAAAAAAAAATAAGATTTTAAAATAAAGTGGAAAATTACAATTTAAACTATTTAAAAGAATTAGAATCGGAATCAGTTTTTATTATTAGAGAGGTTGCAGCACAGTTTGACAGACCGGCTTTGCTGTTCTCAGGAGGAAAGGATTCCATTGTGCTTACACATCTTGCCAGAAAAGCATTTCATCCTGCCAAGATTCCTTTTCCGCTGATACATATAGATACAGGACATAATTTTCCGGACACACTGGAATACAGGGATAAGCTTGTTAATGATCTCGGAGTAAAACTAATTGTCGGTTATGTTCAGGATTCAATTGACAAAGGAAGGGTAAAAGAAGAAACCGGATTTAATGCCAGCAGAAATCTTCTTCAGACAGTTACACTTCTGGATACTCTTGAAGAATACAAAATAGATGCAGCAATGGGCGGAGCAAGAAGAGATGAGGAAAAAGCCAGGGCAAAAGAAAGATTTTTTTCGCACAGGGATGAATTCGGTCAGTGGGATCCAAAAAATCAGAGACCGGAATTATGGAATTTATTCAACGGTAAAAAGAATCCGGGTGAACATTTCCGCGTATTTCCGATAAGTAACTGGACTGAAATGGACGTCTGGAATTACATACATATGGAAAATATACCTTTGCCCGTATTGTATTTTACACATCAGAGATTATGCATTAAAAGAAACGGAACAATTCTGGCGCATTCGGAATATCTTAATTTAAGGGAAACAGAAAAAGCTGAAATGCTTCAGGTAAGGTTCAGGACAATCGGTGATATGACTTGTACCGGAGCAGTGCTGTCGGAAGCAAATTCTCTTGAAGAGATTATAAAAGAGGTTTCATTGTCGAGACAAACAGAAAGAGGTACAAGAGCAGATGATAAACGATCGGATAATGCAATGGAAGACAGGAAGAAGGAAGGTTACTTCTGATATTCATTAATAAACCTCTTTAAATAATAAACAGAAAGAAAATCAGGCATAAATGATCGATTATAAGAAAAACGAACTTCTCCGGTTTACGACAGCCGGAAGTGTAGACGACGGAAAAAGCACTCTGATCGGAAGACTTTTGTATGATTCAAAAGCAATATTTGAAGATCAGCTTGAAGCCGTAAAAAAATCAAGCGAGTATAAGGGACTGGATTATATTGATTTGTCACTGCTTACGGACGGATTAAGAGCAGAAAGAGAGCAGAGCATAACCATTGATGTCGCTTACAGATATTTTTCCACGCCGAAACGTAAATTTATAATTGCCGATACACCGGGACATATTCAGTATACCAGAAACATGGTAACCGGAGCATCTACCGCAAACCTTGCGGTAATACTTGTTGACGCAAGACACGGAGTAGTCGAACAGACCTGCAGGCATTCACTGATTGCTTCGCTGCTGAAGATAAATCATATTATCTTATGTATCAATAAAATGGATCTTGTGAATTATGACAGGGAAATTTATGATAAAATAGTAAGTGATTACAAGGCTTTTGCCTCAAAGCTGGAAGTAAAGGATATACAGTTTATCCCTATAAGCGCTCTGATGGGAGATAATGTTGTGGACAGATCCGAAAGAATGGACTGGTATGACGGATCAACATTGCTGTACAATCTTGAGAATGTTCATATTGCAAGCGATAACAATCATATTGACTGCAGATTTCCCGTCCAGTATGTGATCAGACCGCAGTCCGATCTAAATCATGATTACCGGGGATATGCCGGCCGGATTGCAAGCGGAGTTTACAAACCGGGAGATGAAGTTATAATTCTTCCGTCGGGATTTACATCAAGGATAAAATCCATCGATACATTCGACGGTCCTGTCAAAGAAGCTTTTGCACCGATGTCGGTTACTATTACTCTTGAAGATGACATAGACATCAGCAGAGGTGATATGATTGTAAGATCTCATAATCAGCCTGAGATAAGCCAGGATATTGATATTATAATGTGCTGGATGAATGCAAAACCTATGAACCCGTCGTCCAAATATCTTCTGATACACACAACAAAAGATGCAAAAGCAATCATTAAGGAAATCAATTACAAGATTGATATAAACACTCTTCACCGGATTGAGAATGACAAGGAAATAAAAATGAATGATATTACAAGAGTAAGATTAAGAACTACCCAGCCTCTGTTTTTTGACAGTTATGAAAGGAACAGAAATACGGGCAGTTTGATTCTTATTGACGAAGGAACTAAAGAAACTGTTGCCGCCGGAATGATAATCTGAAATAACATACTCCGCTTTTCTTTGACTGATTTAAAGGACACTGTGTCATATGAAAGTTTTAATTTTTTACCTGCCTGCTTTTTAATCTGAACTTAAGAGATGAGTGACAAAATAAATTATCCCGCAATTTCAGTTTCATGCAAAGAAAAACCAGCCGAAAGTCTTAAAAAAAATCCGGCATACATATTCCATCATATAATGAAATGCGGAGGAAGTTCCGTAAACAAGGTTCTTGGCAAATGGTTTAACATGGAGTATGAAGTCGTAAATCCCGGAGATAATATAAACAACTATATTAAATTAAGATATAATACAGACAGAATATTCAGTGATGTATGCATTACCGGACATTTCCAGGGCGAAGGTCACTTTTTGCATCAGAGATATCCTGAGACAATAGAAAGAAAAAACGAATTCAGGATTTTTACGTTTCTGAGAGATCCTTTGAAGTTTAGAATATCACTGTATTATTATATCAGAAACAGCGGAGGAATGAAAGATACTACTTTAAAGGATTTTACGGAAGTATTTCCGGATTATATTTCGAGTTTAATTCCCTGTAATAAGGATAATTACAAAGAGGTTCTGGACAGATATTTCTTTACAGGGATAGTGGAAGAACTTCAGGAATCAATGGATATTCTTGCTGGTTTAGTAAATAAAAAAAAGATTTCCGTGCCTATTGAAAATGTTTCTGAAAAAGATGGTCAGTTGTCAGATTTGAATGAAGAAGTTATAAATAATTTCAGAAAATCAAATGATCTTGATTACAGCATTTATAACTACTGCCTGGAAAAATACAGAAGTTTTAAAAAATGAATATAGTACTGGTTTTATAAAATTTTTTCTTCGGTCTTTCTAAAATAATTCTTCACTGCTTCCTTTTTTCCGAAAATCCATCCGGTTTCATCCGAGCCGAACAGTTCCTCAATTTCCTGAATGTTCGGAATTTTAGTATAAGTGCTTGCTGAATTCAATTTTAATTTTGTACCGAGATAATCCTGCATTACAAGCGTCTGATCGTGATTGAAATTCCGGGGGAGTTCAAGGAAATCCAGCAGATTATTAAAGATTGATATCTTTTCTTTTACATGCATTTGTTTAGCCAGAAAATCTTCATGAAACATTTCAATGTATTTAACCCCTCTGCTAATTAATTTTTCCCTGAAATAATCAACATAAAATTTTTCATGTTTAATATGCCATTCTATACCTTCTGGATTTACGGGATGATAGCTGAACTCTTCAGTCTTTACTGTTTTTTTATCTCTGCCTGTGGGAATTCTAATAGGTTCCCAAAGCTCAGTCTGCTTGCTCATCATAACGGAAACTATCCTTTTCAGTATATTTCTTCTGTTTAAAAAAATCACAAAATCAAATTTTGTTAGAAGATATTCATTAAGTGACTCAATATCATTGAATGCATATCCCGGACTTGATTCTATAAACGGAAAACCAGAAGGATGCCAAATATGTTTTATGCAGTTATAATTTTCTGTGATTTTACTTAGTTCCTCATCAAGCATTTCCCGGGTTGATATTTCTCTTTCACAAATTCCCGGAATATTAACAAGGTTTTCTTCATTAAGAATATTGAATGGTTCGCTGATGGCGTAAATCATTTTATGAATATTCAGAAGATTCATTAAAGTTGTGCTGCCGGATCGCGCAAGAGAGAAAATCAGTATTTTCTTGTCGTAAGTTTTCATTAATCGGATTTTTGATAAATTTACGCACAATAAGAATAATTGTAAATTCCTTAATTAAACTGTTCCTTTATTTTAATTGTATTGAAATCAGATGAAGATTAAATTAAGTTATTCCGTACATTTCCGAAACTTTTTATTTTCCGATAATTAATTTGAAAAATAATCCCGGATCGAAACGGATAATTAATTTCCTTTACAAAAAACTTTACCCGGGCAGGAAAAAGAAAAAAAGCGAAGATGATCTCCGCAGAGTTTATCTTCCCGAAAACGGACCTGCCGGAAATTTAGGATATCTTCTTTATGATATTAAACGCAAGGGTTTCAAATGCGATTGTATACTGGATGTCGGTGCGCATGATACACAGTGGATAAGAATGCAGATGAAGCTTTTTCCCGATGCAACTGCATATCTGATTGAGCCATTATCAGAAATGGAGCAGCATCTTAAAGATTTCTGCAGTGATTACCCGACGTCAAAATATTTTCTTTGCGGCGCCGGTTCAAAAGAAGGTAACTTTTATCTTACAGTAAGCGGTCATCTTGAAGGCGCGAATTTTCTTCAGAAATCCAACAAAACATTCAGAGAATCAAACAGGCAGCGAGTAGTAAAAATCATTACTATAGATTCGCTTTTAGAAAGCGGTGAAATAGATATGCCCGGACTTGTAAAACTTGACATACAGGGATTTGAACTCGAAGCCCTGAAAGGAGCAGAAATGCTTTTCGGAAATACTGAAATTTTTATTCTTGAAGTTTCTTTTTTTGAGTTCATTGAAGGCACTCCCCTGTTTTCAGAAGTAGTTGGCTTTATGTCCCTGAAAGGATATGAGATTTATGACTTTCCCGGATTTCTAAGAAGACCTTTTGACAATGCGCTAGGTCAGGCAGATGTCTGCTTTGTCAGGAAAGACGGATTTCTCAGAAGTTCAAACGCTTGGTTTTAAAGTGTTTTATTCTCCGTAAAAACATTATTCCGAATCTCCTGAAACTTTCACATTGTAATTCAAACTTCCCGATTTATTTGAGATCAATCCTTCAAACTTCTTTACGCTACCCGGTATAAATCTTACAAATACAATTCTTTCCAGTGTTCCGTTTTCTGGCTTAAGTCTTAAAACTTTGTTATAACCGATATTATCGTCTGTACTGACTTCAAAACCATCCGGTGCACTTACGGTTAATGTCTCATCAATATTTTTGCAGAACAATTTATACCAGGCGGGATCGGAAATGTTTCCTTCGCTTACTTTACCGAAGTTGATTTTATTACCGTAAATATATATTACTGACAGTTTATTCAGATCCGAATTTGAGAACAATAACTGAGATGACCAGGGATGTATTTTTACGGAATCTTTAATTTGTCCTGTTCCAGGCAGGTTGTATGAATACGCCGGATTAAGCATGACTTCAGTCGTATCGTCATTCATATTCAGAAACAGTCCTGAATATGCAAATTCCTGACCTGTAAGAACTGTCGAATTAAGATCATTATTGTTTCCGAGCAACTTCCGGAATCCGGGATAGCTGAATGCCTGTTTAAGATTGCCTGACTGATAAACGAACAAGTCTGTGTTAAAAGGACTGCCGTAAAAATTATTTTCAAAAATACCGGGGATAAATCCCTGTGACCTTGCTCTTAGCATTACCGTGTACTGATAATTGTTTATTCCGAAAAAAATATTATCAGCCACTGTATTTCCAGACATAGGATCCTTCTCTTTGAAAAAGAAAATTCCTGTTTTATTGTCATAACAGATATTGCTTCTTATCTCATTGTTATTGCATTCATTATACAGATAAACAGCCGTCAGCCGGCAACCGGAAATTGTATTATTCAGAACTTTCATATTGCTGCAATATGCATCAAGATAAACGCCTGCTGCTAAAGGTTCCGTGCCTGCAGGCGCACCGTCAGTATTTCCTTTTACATTAAAAATAAAATTGTTCCTCCAGACAGAATTCGAATTGTTTTCACCGTAACTTTTTATAGCGCCTCCGTCATTTAAAAAGAGCATTGAATTTGTAACCACATTATTCTCAATCAAAGCGGAGTTTCCGATACAGTTGACTGCATCATGACCGGTATTTTCAAAACTGTTCCCGAAAATGTGAATCGAATTTGAACTCATTGCTATCAAACCCGACATTCCGAAAGGATCATCTTTTGTTCCGTACCCGGGAATCATTCCCGTGTTTCTGAAAATACATTTACTCACGGTCTGGTTTTTCGAGTTCACAATATAAATTCCTTTTCCGTTAATATCATAGAACCTGCAGTTATTGATTTTACAGTCAAGAGAATAATTATAAAGTGTAATCCCTGTCATCATCTGCCCTGAAAAAGTACAGTTGTCAATGAATATTTCCGATTTGTTTCCGGTAAAGCAAATTCCCGATTCTGTCTGATTTTTAAAATCAAGACCGGATACAGTCACATTGCTTAAATTACTGAAAGCATAAATTCCGTAAGCATAAGCGCTTCCTTCAATCAGTGAATTTCCGGGAAATCTGTTATCTGGTGGCATGAAATAAAGCGTACCATTTGAATTACCGGATTTTTCAAAATACCATTCCTTTTCGGAATTGAGTTCATTCAGATTATTGTCGATATAGTAACCCCATCCGTCTTCAACCGGATAATAAAACGGTTCCGAAAAAGTTATCTGCCCGTTTCTGAAACTTTTGATTACCGAATACTCATAAGCCCAGTTTACGGTTCTTACTCTGACATTTGAATTATCCCAGTATCCCGCAGCCTGTCTTAAATCTCCGTCTGTAAATCCGGTTCTGGGATTTGTGAAAGGTTCTTTTACAATCAGAAATCCTTTATCCGGATATCTTGCAAGAATCATCTGTTCGCGGAAATAAAAAAGATTTTTTATGACAGTATCGGTTTCTGTTTTGTATATATTTCCTTTGAACAAAGACCAGTTTTTTAACGGGTAAGCTCCGCTGATTACCGGATTCTTGCCTTTGCCGTATGCACCGATAAATACAGGACTGCCTTTACTTCCGCCGTTCTGCAGAATAATCTGTCCGGTAAAGTATCCGTTTCTTTCGAATAGCACGGCATCTCCCGGTCTGATTTTATTAATAATTGAATTAAGTTTCCAAATTGTTTTAAACGGAAATACTGGAGAAAGACCGTTGTTTGCATCGTTTCCGGAATTTGAAATGTAATATGTTTCCGGGAAAACCATATCCGGATTTAATAAATATACAAGTAACGATAAAATAATTAACTTAATATAATTCAAGCTTCAGATCTTTTTCAGACAAATTAAACAAACGTTTTTTGAAATGTTATTGATTTCATATTTTTTTCATTGCGGAATGAATACAACAGGTAAAAGTATATTTTTTACGTTTTAAATGAATGACATATTGATTATTATTATAAACATAAAAACCGTAAGATATCAGTTCAGAAGCAGCAAAAAATAAGAAAATTGCCGTAATGCAGCCGTATTTGTTTCCGTATATCGGCTATTTTCAGCTTTTAAATCTGGCTGACAAATTTATACTGTTAAATGATGTAAATTTCATTAAAAAGGGCTGGATTAACAGGAATTATATACTTGTAAACAGAAAACGGAATTTATTCACAATACCGGTTACCGGCTCCAGTCAGAATAAACTAATTAAAGACATTGAAATTTCTTTTGATAAAAGCAAAAGAGATAAATTTCTTCTGACTATAGAAAAGAGTTATAAAAAAGCACCTTTCTTCGGAAAAGTTTACGGATTAATTGATGATATTATTTCCGTGAAGACTGATATGCTTAATGAACTGATATTGCATTCAATAACTGAAATTAATAAATATCTTGAAATAACGACTGAAATTTCTGAATCTTCCGGGAGTTATCCTGAATCTGTTTTAAAAGGCGAAGACAGAATTATAGAAATTTGTCAGATTGAAAATGCAGCACAGTATATAAATCTTTCCGGAGGAATGAATTTGTATTCAAAGGAAAAATTCAGATCAGGAGGAATTGAACTGAATTTTTTAAAGACAAAGAAAATAGTTTACAGGCAGTTTGAAAACACGGATTTCGAAGAATCACTTTCTGTAATTGACATACTTATGTTTAATCCGAAAGAGAAAATAAATAATTTTCTCAATGAATATGAATTAATCTGAATATAAATGGCGAAGCATATACTTATTCCGCTGGATTCACCGGATGAATGGAAAAATGCTTTGAAAGGAATCAAGCATTCATATTATCATACCTGGGAAAATTCATATGCGATGAATCTGACAACAGGTAACAGAACCTTTTTGTATTTATTTGAAAACGGAAATGAAAGGATTATATGTCCTTTATCTGAAAGGAATTTTAAGGGTTATGCTGATCTTGTAACACCTTACGGTTTTTCCGGATTTGCCGGAACTTCCGGTTATCCCGAGTTCAAAAATTACTGGAAAGAATTTACAGCAGAAAAAAAATATGTCTGCGGATACATCAGTCTTAATCCGCTGACTGAAAGTGATACTTATTATAATCACGAGGATTCATACAGAACAACAAACCTGTATTTCATAAATCTGAGATTAAGTCTTACGGAACTCTTTGAAAATCTGGATACCAACAGGAAAAAACAGATAAAGGATTTTAAAAAAGCAGAAGCAGGATTTATTTATGACAGAGACAGGTTGATAAAATTTTTTAAAAATAATTATTACGGATTTCTGAAAAGGATAAATGCATCATCTGCTAATTACTTTTCGGCAGAAACACTTGAGTTTATCTGTTCGCTTGAAAATGTCTATATGGTCGGCGCAGGAAGCAGGGATTATATTGAAGCGGTTTACATATTTGCATATACTGAGTATGAAGGGATCAGTATGTTTAATGTAGCAACTCCCGAAGGGCGCAGACATTCACCTCTGCTGTTGTGGAGCGGACTGAAGTTTTTCAGATCAAAGAAAATTCCCGTAATGAATCTTGGCGGGGGAATTAAGGAAGATGACAGCGTTGCATTATCAAAAGAAAGATTCGGGGCTTACAAACTTCCATTCATTAATCTAAGGCAGATTTACGATGCTGATATTTACGACAGACTTTGCCGGGAAACCGGAACAGACAGCATAAACAGGTCCGGGTATTTTCCGGCTTACAGAAAAAATTAACTTTTTAAAAAGCAAAAAATTGTTTACAAAATCAGCAGAATTCTATGATGCTTTGTATCACTTTAAAGATTATGCACAAGCTTCGCAAAAATTATCCGGCATAATAAAAAAAATTAATCCTGAAGCAAAAACACTTTTAGATACTGCCTGCGGAACAGGCAAGCACATAGAAAAGCTTAAAATTTATTTTGAATGTGACGGGCTTGATATAAGCGGCAAGCTTCTGGAAATCGCAGAAAAGAGATGTCCGGGGAATAAATTTCACAAAGGAGATATAACTGATTTCAGCTTAAATAAAAAATATGATGTTGTGACATGCCTTTTCAGTTCGATAGCATATGTAAAAACCGGGGAGAATCTGATTAAAGCTGTCCGCTGCATGTCAGATCATCTGAATGAAAAAGGATTACTTATAATCGAACCCTGGTTCAGCAAGGAAACATTCTGGACTAATACAATAACGGCAAATCATTATGATTCAAAGGATCTTAAAATTTCATGGATGTATAACAGCAAAAGTGAAAATGACATGTCCGTACTGGACATAAATTACCTGGTCGGGACACCGGAAGAAGTGACATATTTTACTGAAAGGCATGAACTCGGACTGTTCAGTGATTTGCAGTACAGAAAATCGATGGAAGATTGCGGACTTGAAGTAGATTTTGACAAGGAAGGATTATTCGGAAGAGGTATGTACACGGGAATTAAAAATTTATGAATATAAAATAATTCTGCTAACATGAAAGTCAGTGTCTGGATGTCAGCATACAATCACGGGAAGTATATTTCTCAGTGTTTAGACAGCGTACTGAATCAGAAAACAAATTTTGAATTTGATATTGTACTCGGCGAGGACTGTTCAACGGATAACACACGGGAGATTGTAAAGAAGTACAGTGAAAATAATCCCGGCAAATTCAGGCTGTTCCTTCCGGAAAAGAACATAGGAATGATGGAAATGGATGTTGCAACAAGGAAGATGTGTACAGGCGAGTTTATAGCTTTGTTAAACGGCGATGATTACTGGACTGACGAATACAAGCTGCAGATACAGGCAGATTTCATGGAACAGAATCCGGATGCGGTAATGTGTTTTCATAAATCAGAAATAATAAACGAAAACACGGGATATAAATTTGATTCTTATTATCCGGGAACAGGCGATACGCTTCCTGCTGAATCACTGCTGCTTGGTTATAATCCTGTTATGACTCCGACAGTTATGATCAGAAATATCATGGATGTACCTGATTATTATGCCGAACTGCCTTACGGTGACATGCCGTTATATCTGTTATTATCAGAAAAAGGAAAGATAAAGTATATTGACAGAAAAATGAGTGTTTACAGAATACATTCAGAAGGTCAGTGGCAGGGTGAAAGCGTGTACAAGAATTTACTTAAAGATCTCAATTTTTACAGAATAATGAACGGGAAACTTGGCTTTAAGTATGATAGACAGATCAGGAAAATTTTTTCACAGAGATATTTTGATCTGGTAATATCAGATATAAACAATGACAATTATAAACAGGCCAGAAGATTTTTCAAAAAATTAGTACTGGCAGATAGTGAATTTCTTTTTGAAAACAAGAGAGATATTGTGAGAATGTTTGAGATTTTATTTGAGACAGCAGATAAAAGCAAACACAGAAATCTCCTGAGCAGGGAAGTTCAGTGGAAAATCAGTCAGCATTAAAGCTTAAAATAAATTTTGGAAATAAAAAATTCGCAGAATATTATCGAACCTGTAGCAGCCGGAATCAGGAGACCTCTATGGTCTGTTATGATTCCTGTTTACAATCCGGGCGAGTTTTTACTTGAGAGCATCCGGAGTGTACTGAAACAGTTTCCGGGTGAAGATAAAATGCAGATTGAAGTTGTAGATGACTGTTCACCAGATGTAAATGTTCAGGAGCTGTTATCAGAACTTAGTGATGACAGAGTAGCGTATTACAGAAATCCCGTGAATCAAGGTCATTCATTTAATTTTACAGAATGCCTGAGAAGGGCAAAAGGCGAACTGATACATCTGCTTCATCAGGATGATATTGTTAATGAAGGATTTTATTCTGCATTTGAAAAAATATTTGAAAAATATAAGGATGCAGGCGCTGTGTACTGC
Organism: Ignavibacteria bacterium; assembly: GCA_016788375.1. Classification (GTDB taxonomy): domain Bacteria; phylum Bacteroidota; class Ignavibacteria; order Tepidaquicellales; family Tepidaquicellaceae; genus JAEUSI01. Next base: position 26,989 of record JAEUSI010000001.1, read on the forward strand.
AGGCAGTCATACATAGATGAGAACGGAAGCGTAATGTTTTATTCAGAACCTGATCTGACTGAGACGGGAATACTTGAAGATGCAGTAGTAAAGCTTGCCGAGAAGCAGAGAGTCCAGTATTGTGCAATGGCAGTGAGAAGACGAGTTTATGAAGATGTCGGAGGATTCATTGCCAAAAACATCGGCTGCGAAGACTGGGAAATGTGGGTAAGAATTGCTTCGAAATACAAGATTGTTTATGAACCAGAAGCACTTGCTTCATACAGAGTTCATAATCTTACATCAATGACACTGAGAGAAATGCGAACAGGATTAGACATGAGAGACATGATGGAAGCTTCTGAAATTTTTGACAATTATGTTCCAAAAGATAAGCGCGAACAGGTAAAACTGTTCAGAAGAAAACATTACGGAAAATATTCGCTTGAAAATGCAAGAAGACTCTTTACTGAATTCAAAGATGAAGAAGGAGCTGCAGCACAGTTAACCGAAACGATCAGGCTTGATTCTGAGACAGTTTTTGAAAACTCTGATTTACTATCGGAATTCAGCATACCTGTTGACGGAACCGGAGTATCGGTAATAATCTGCACGGAAAATAACGAAGATGTAATTGAACATACATTAAAGTGCCTGATTTATCAGAATGTCCCTGATTACATTCCGTGGGAAATAATTGTTTCAGACAATAATTCTTCCGACAGAACTCTTGAAACAGCAATAGATATTTTAAGCAAGTCACACTGCAAATTCACATACAGAATATTTGAAAACAAGGATAAAGATTTAAACAGCATAAGAAATAGAGCTGTAACAGACAGCCGTTACAATTTTATAGTATTCTGCGAGCCGGGAAATTTTCTGAATACAAATTTCATTCATAATGCATCAAAGAATATGATGAAAAATTCCGATGCCGGAGTTATCGGAGGTTATATTGAAGATGCAACCGAATCAGTAAAGCCGGAATGGTTCGGTGAATACATAAGCGATATATTTGAAACCGGTGAGCAGTACGAAAACAATTCAGACATAACATGGTCACGGGGATATGTATGGAGTTCCGGGATGGTGATAAGAAAAGAAGCTTTTATTTCATTAATCCAAAAACACTTTGTACCTCTTTATGAAAGAGACAATAGATACGGATATTCTTTTTCTAAAGAATTATGCTTTGCGTTAAGATTAACAGGCTGGAGGATTTTTTACAGTGTTGATCTCAGATTAACAAAATTTATTTGCGGCGATAAATTACGGTCCGGATATTTAAAGCTTGTGCAGAGACATAACGGAGCTGAGTCAGTATACCTGTCGCCTTATACAGAAACTAAGTTAAAAAGAACAGATGATTTCAGTAAGCTGAAATTTAAATTAAATGTCAGGAGTGAATTCAGAAAATGTCTTCATGAATTAAGAAAAATAAATAACACAACTCAAAGTACTGAAAGTGAAAAAACTTTTCCGGACAGGAATCAACTGAAGGCAGATTACCTGACAGGAAAAACTGAGGCTATTCTGAAAGACATTAAGTCTTACAACAGAAGGCTAAGATTTATAAAGAAATATTCCCGTAAGAAAGAAATTTCATTTTTCAGAACAACTTTTAATTCTGAATACTTCAGATTTCCACAATATAAAATTAAAAATGACAGACGCGGAGTATCAGTAATATTAGAATATAAAAATAAAACAGCTGACATATTTTACAGATGCTTAGGAAAAATAGCAGATCAGGTTTTACCGTCTGACTTCAAATGGGAAATTCTTATAATATCCGGAGACAACGACAAGGATTTTTTAAACGGCATTAAGAAAATTAAATCTTTGTACGGATGCGGGGCTGAATTCAGAACCATCAATGAAGTTAACAGCGGATTGCATCATATACTGAATACGGGAATAAAATACAGCCGTTATGACACGCTCATATTTCTTAACGATCTTAATTTCATAGAATCCGATTATGTAAGAATTGCATATAAGTCGGTCAGCAAAAACAAGCAGACGGAAATAGTAACAGGTAATATTGAGTTTACAAGTGATGTAAAACCTCCGAAATGGTTTAAAGAATATAAACATCTTTATAAGAAAGGTAACATTTTTGAAAACGGCTTTTCCATTTCTGGAGATAATCATTCCACTGATTCCGATGGCTTTGTAATTAAAAAGCAGACATTGAAAGAGATTACAGACAGTAAGCCTGTTTTAAACGGAAAAGTTGAAAGCAATGGTGCGGGTGATTCTGAAATTGCCAATTCATTTTTAGAAAAACTTAATTCTCCGGGTTTCAAGATCAGATTAGAACCGAGATTAAAAATAAAGAAATTCATTACCGTAAGAAAGTTCAGCTGGGAATATCTCCGGGACTTAAATTTCAGATACGGAACAGAAAAGGCAAGAACAGAAATAGCGGGAAATCCTTCATCAGTTAACGGCAATGGAAATTCAACTAAATGGATTTACAGGGCAAACAGGACACTCGGAGAATTAAAGAAACATTCATTCAAAAAAATATTTTCCGGAAAAGAAGAATATAATGGAGACACTGAAGTTCTTGAGATAGAAGAACTGAAAGGTAAATTCCGTGCGATATTAAAGAACAAAGACAAATTCATACAGATAAATTCAAACGGAAAATACAACGGATCTTCAAACGGTTCTCCCGAAAATTTCAGAAAAGGCGTATCAGTCGTAATCTGCTGTTATAACAGTTCAAAAGTAATCAGGCAGACACTTCTTCACATTATCAGACAGAAAGTAACGGATAAAGTTAACTGGGAAGTAATTATTGTGGATAATGCCTCAACTGACAATACATCAGATATAGCAGATAGATTCTGGAAAGAGCACAACTGTTTAGCTGACTTTAAAATTGTAAAAGAACAGGAACCGGGATTGAGTGCCGCCCGTCAGAAAGGAATTGATGCATCGGGTTTTGAATACATAATATTCTGTGATGACGATAATCATCTTGAAGAAAACTTCATTGAAAGAGCATATGAAGTAATGTGTAATGACGATAAAATCGGAGTGCTGGGAGGACAAAGTATTGCAAAATTTGAGACACTTCCGAAATACTGGTTCAAAGACTGGGATAACAGTTTTGCAATCGGAAAACAGAATGATCAAACCGGTGACATTACATGGTCGAGGGGTTACGTCTGGGGAGCAGCAATGACGATCAGAAAAACCGCCTGGAAGAAACTTATTTCCGGGGGATTCAGATCAAAGCTTACAGACAGGAAAGGTAATCTTTTATCGGCGGGTGGAGATACAGAGATATGCTATGCTTTAAGAAATGAGGGTTGGAAAATATATTATGATGACCGGCTGAAATTCATACATTTTATCACCGGAGAAAGATTAAAATGGGAATATCTGAGAAAATTATTCAGAGGATTCGGAGTTGCTTCAACCGGACTTGACGAATACCTGAAACAGATTCCTTTAAAAATCAGAAAGAGAAATCGAATCAAAGTTCCGCAATCTGCAAGAAAGGAACTGCACAGGGCTTTAAGAATTCTGAGAGAAACTAGATACAGTAAACTTCTGACTTTTAAGAGAAGAAGGGAAGGTGATACCGACATTCCGATGATTGAATATACTTCAGGAAGGATTGAATCAATTTTAAAGAATCAGCATACTTATAACCGCGGACTAAAACTTCTCAAGAGAACGGCATATAAAAATGATTTCAGATATTTAAAATCCGTTTTCAGAAAATACGGAAATAATTTTCCTAAATACAGAATTTCGGAGAAGTTTAACGGAGTTTCAGTGATTGTCTGTACATATAACGGAGCAGACAGATTAGCGGATACTATAAGACATATTGCCAGACAGAAAGTTGATCCCGGAATACTCTGGGAAGTTATTCTTGTTGACAATGCATCAACAGATAATTCAAAGGAAGCTGCCAGAGAGGAATGGAACAAGCATAAGTGCAGGGCAAAGCTCAGGATTGTGGATCAGCCGGTACCGGGAAAACAGCTTGCGCTTGAGAAAGGGTATGAAGAAGCAAAGTATGAATACTGGATTACATGTGATGATGACAACTGGCTGGAAGAGAATTTCGTGCAGCTCACATATGAGATAATGAGCAGTAATAAAAATGTCGGAGCGCTCGGAGGACCGAATGAAGCTTTATGTGAACTTGAGCCGCCGGAATGGTTTAAATGGTTTCAGAAAGATTATGCTGCAGGACCGCAGGGAGATATTTATACAGGTAAAGTTTCGGAAGGCGATATAACCTGGAAACGGGGATTTGTATGGGGAGCCGGAATGGTGGTGAGAAAGTCTGCATGGGAAAAACTCATTGCTGACGGTTTCAGAACTTCAATGAGCTGCAGAAAAGGAACGGAGCTTTCTTCCGGAGGAGATTCTGAAGCATGTTATGCACTCGTTCTTGCAGGCTGGCATGTCTGGTATGATACAAGATTAAAACTTAAGCACTGCATGCCGGCAGGCAGGCTTCACTGGGATTATCTGACCAGACTATTTTCCGGATTCGGAGTGGCAACAGTTGGGCTGGAATTGTATGAAAAAGCAATTAAACTCGGACATGCCGATAAAGATGAAAAAGAGATTTTAAAACAGAACTGGAATTATGAAATTAAAAAAGCTATCCGGGAGCTGAGGAAATACGGACTTAAAAAAATTCTGTCTCTGAGATTTTCACAGGACGGAAAAACTGAAATTCCGATGCTTGAATTTTATATTGCAAAAGTAAAAGAGTTATGGAAAGTCAGGAAAGAATACGATAAGAAGTTCGAAGAAATCAGGAATGCTCCTTGGAAGAAAAGTTTTTCCGAGCTCAGGAATGAGCACAGGAAATTTCTGGAAAAGGAAAATGATTTCAGATACGGCTGGCCATGGACAAAGGAGAGCATTGGAACAGCAGTAGCAGAAGACAGTGAAGTTAAAGATTATCCGAAAATCAGCATTCTCACGCCTTCATTTAATTCCGAAAGTACTATTGAAAAAGCCATTCTCAGTGTCTTGAATCAACAGTATCCCAATTTTGAACACATTATCTGTGACGGAGGTTCGAAAGACGGCACGGTTGAAATTTTAAAAAAATATCCTCATCTGAAGTGGGTTTCAGAGCCTGACAAAGGACAGTCAGATGCAATGAATAAAGCATTTGACATGTCGACTGGTGAAATAATTTCATATCTGAACGCCGATGATTATTACTCGAGGGGAGCTTTTTTAAAAATTGCAAAAGAATTCAAAAAGAATCCGTCTGCAGAGATGGTAGTCGGCAATTTATTCTTTGAATTTGATAATCACACATTTACAAGAAATGCCGAGATTGATTACAAAAAAATAATGCTCCCGTTCAGATATATGTTTCCTATAAATCCGGTAAGCTATTTTTATAAAAGAAATGTGCAGACTGAAACAGGACCATTCCCGCTGGATAATCATTTTACGATGGATTACTGGTTTTTACTAAAAGCATATCAGAATCACAGGCTTGCAAAGACAGAAGACTACCTTGGAACATTCTGCATGAACGGTTACAATAAAACTTCAAATGCAGACAACCGGAAAAATACACACATAAGAGTCCTTTATCACTGCTGGCATTATGACAAAAAAAATCTGCCTTATTATCTTTACAACTATTATAAGTTCTTCTATTACGATAAGAAGCCGTATAATCTGACTAATCTTTGGAACAAGGCGGGAAAGAATCTCGGCAGAATTTATTCGGTAATTACTTTAAGGAAAAACAAATATTATAACGAGAAGCTGTATCAGAGTGCAAGGAACAGTTTCTATTCCGGCAAAAAATTCCGGTCAGCTGTTACACTGCTTACATCTTATATGATTTACCCGAAAGCGGTGAAGCAGAAATCAAGATTCGGGCTGCTTTCTTATTCTGTTTTCGGCATCAAAAATACAGAGAAGCTGAAATGGTTTTACTTTTTCCTAACTACACCTCCGGGTCTGCCGCTGGCTAACAAACTTCATTACTTCGGGAATAAATTTAAAACCGAGAAAAAATCTTTCTGGGGATCATTGCTGCTTTTTCTAACATACCTTATTTCGCCGAAATTTATTTTTAAAGAAAATTATTACAAAAAAGATCAGTCAAGTACCGGATTTAAACTGAAATATATGAATCCTTTTTACTGGCTGAAAGCTTTTGTGAATTTTTTCCGTTACAGAAAATACAGAGATGTTTCGTACAATCTTTATCTGAAGTCAGCGGAGAAATTTTATTTTCACAAATATTTTAAGAGTGTTCTTTATATGTTGCTCTCATTCTTTGTGTATCCTTTTTCAGTTTTTAAAAGATCACGGTTAAATCAGTTTGCTTATTCCGCGCTGGGAGAGAAAAATACCGGCAGACTCAAAATTCTTTATCATTTATACAAGGATAATCCTGAATATACGCTTGCTCACAAGCTTCATTATTACGGCAATGATTTCAAAATAAAGGGGAATTTATTCAAGGGAAACATGATTTTAATGCTGACATACATTATTTCTCCGAAATATATTTTCAGACCTTCTTACATACCGAAACCGGAAAAAATAAGATTCCGGGATAAAAGTTTTGTTCAGAAACTGTCATATCTTAATCCTCTTTACTGGTTAGCATCTGTTATTAATTTTTTCAGATATAAAAAATACAAAGAAATTTCTTACAATTATTACATAAAAGCCGGAGAGAAATATTATTTTCATAAAAACATACAGGCGGTATTGTATCTGCTGACATCATTTTTCATTTATCCTCTGTCAGTCGCAAAAAAGTCGAGGCTGAATTTATTTATGTATTCATTTTTCGGGAACAGGATATCGGATAAATTCATGTTTGCTTATCATCTTTACAAAGACAACCCTGAATATTCCTTTCCTCACAAACTGAATTATTACGGCAATGAACTAAGGAAAGAAGGAAGACATTTGAAAGGAAACTCTGTGCTTTTATTAACATATATTTTATCACCGAAATACATTTCAAAAAGAGAAAAGATAAAAAAAGCAAAAACAGTTTACGTTTCAGAATCCATGATTCCGAAAATGGATATTCCTGAAAATTTAATCACCGGAAAAAATTTCAGGGAATTTTCAACAGTAAATACAGGCAGATTCCGGATTAATCACGGATTCAATTTTAAAAATCTGCCGGGAATAATAAAATACAGACTTGTACTTGTATATCACTATTTCAGATACAGAAAATTCAAGGCTAAATCAAAAGAACTATATACCAGAGCGCAGGAAAGTTATCACAACAACAAAAGATTTGACACTGTTAAACTGCTTTTACCTTCTTTTCTTTTGTATCCTGTGTCAATAGTAAACAGAAATAAACTGAGCCTTATGTATAATTCTATTTTTGGAAATTCCCATACTGAAAAACCGGAGAATAAGAACTAAAAATTTTTTTCAGCTAAGAATCCGGGATTCGTTCAAAAAAAAAGCATTTGATTTACGATTTGTAAAATCGAAAAAATGAACAAAGGTATCTCAATAGTTGTTTGCTGTCACAACAGTTCTGCACTGCTTGAACAGACCTTAAAGCATATTTGCAGATTAAAATCTGATTCCGGCATTAAATGGGAAGTGATAATTATTGATAATGCTTCGACAGACGATACATTTAAAAAATCTGAAAAATTACTGAAGGAATTTAACTGTCCGGTTTCATTTAAGATAATATCCGAGCCTGAGCCGGGACTTTCAAATGCAAGAAAAACGGGAATGGACAATTCGGAATATGAGTATATTCTTTTTTGCGACGATGACAACTGGCTTGAAGAAAATTATCTGATTACCGGCTTTGAAATACTTGATTCTGACGAAAAGATAGGAGCACTCGGAGGTAAAAGTGAAGCAGTAACCGAAACAGAAATTCCCGACTGGTTTGAAAAACATTCCATAAATTACTCTGTAGGAAAACAGAGTGATATACAGGGTGACATTTCAAATACAAACACAGTATTGTGGGGGGCTGGAATGTTTGTGAGGAAGTCTGCTCTCATCGAACTTTATTCAAAAGGATTTTATTCGTTTCTCACGGACAGAAAAGGAAATCAGCTTTCTTCAGGCGGTGACAGTGAAAAATGCTATGCTTTGCGTCTTGCAGGTTGGAAAATCTGGTATGATGAAAGACTAAAGCTTAAGCATTTCATTCAGGATAAAAGACTGACCTGGGATTATCTGAGAAAACTCAGCAGAGGATTCGGTGCACAGAAAATTGATTTTGATCCTTATCTTAATGTATTAGAAAAAAGGAACAATACGGATTCAGATAATAAATGGCATATTCAGGCATTAAGATTAATCGGGAAATTAAGAGGATACGGCTTAAGAAAACTGATTTCATTCAATAATAGTCCAGCCGGCGACAATGAAACCCTGCGAATTGAAAAAACAATCGGCCGTTTAAAGGAACTGCTTAAAATCCGCAGTGAATACAACAGAAGAATTCAGATTGTAGAAACCGCAAAATGGAGAAAATAGCGGCAGAAAGTCATTAAAATTTATCAGGACATTGAAAGTTAAAGTATCGATAATAACTACAGTATATAACTGTGAAAAATTCATCAGACAGTCTGTGGAAAGTATTTTGAATCAGACTTACGGAGATTTTGAATATATAATTGTGGAAGACGGCTCTTCAGACAAAACCCCCGGGATAGTAAAGCAGTTAGCCGCAATTGATAAGCGCATCAAACTTTTAATCAACGAAAGAAATATCGGAAGAGTAAAATCTCTTAATAAAGCTCTGGAAAATGCACAGGGAGAGTATGTGGCATTGCAGGATGCTGATGATTTTTCAATGCCGGAGAGGCTTGAAAAGCAGATTGCATTTCTGGATAAAAATCCGGATTATGTTCTTGTCGGCGCTAATATTATTGTCATAGATGAATTTGAAAATTTCATTTCCAAACCAGAGAGACCATTGAAAAATCCCGATGCCAAATTCAGCATGCTTTTCAGATGTACATTTGCAAATCCGAGCATTGTCTACAGGAAAAAAATAACCGACGAACACAATTTACGATATGAAGATAATTTTATTCATGCCGAAGATTTCAGAATTATGTCCCTAATCGCAAGACACGGGAAAATTTATAACTTCGAAGAGCCTCTTGTAAAATACAGAAGGCACAGCGGTAATAACAGCGTGATGAATTTTGACATACTTAATCAGGGCAGTGTACAAATTGTAAAGGAAAACCTTTCTCTGATGAACATTGATTCCGATGAAGAACAGGTTACAAGAATCAGGAATCTCATTTCTTCCAGAGGAATCAGAAGCGAACATTTGTATGAAGATCTGAGTTTACTTTTGAAAATTATGAAATCTTTTCAATCTGAAAATAAGCTCGGCAAAAACAGGGAAATACTTTTTATACTTAGGAGAATGATGAAATGGACAGGTCGAAGAAATGTTCTGACAAAACCCAGATATACATATTTATTTTTTTCCTTACTTTCATTTTATGCAAAAGAAAAATTTTTTAAATGGTAAGAAAAAATAAAATTTATTATTTTTACCGCAGTTAAATCAGTAAATTTAATCCTATCGAATTTATTTACACTTTATTATACCTGTTTATGAAGTTTCAGAATATTTAATTACACAAACAGAACTGTAATTAATCTTTTTAAACTGATTATATTTTACTAAATTCTTTATAAATAACACAATTCAAATTTTTACTAGTTAAAATTCCCGGAATTTAAAATCCGGGTTAATAAATTATTTATGCAGACAATTTTTACAAATGGCAAATAAGCTTGTTTCGGTAATTATTCCGTTTTTTAACAGAATAGATCTTCTGAAAGCATCGATGAAATCAGTGACTGAGCAGACTTACAGTCCGATCGAATTAATACTTGTAGATGATCATTCGACCGAGAAGCCTGATGAGGATTTGATAAAGAAATATTCCTCAAAAAATGTAAAAATAAAAATCATACGTAACGAAGTTAATCTCGGACCGGGGTTATCCAGAGAAGAAGGCAGGCTGATAGCAAAGGGTGAATATTTTGCTTATCTGGATTCTGATGATTTCTGGCATGATCAGTTTCTGGAAAAACTCATTTATTTGCTCGAAAAAAACTCCGATGTCGGAATGGCATACAGCAAGACGCTGCTTATCAGAAATACGGGAAATTTTCTCCGGAATAAAAACGATCAGACATTTGACAAAATTATTCCCATCCTGTTTGATGTTCACGGAAGACCCTGGGCAACGGGAGCATGTGTCTGGAAGAGGCAGATTGTTAACAAGATTGGCAACTGGTCCAGTTCAAGAATATGGGAGGATTACGAATATGATGTCAGGGCTGCTATAATAAACAATAAAATTATACATGTTCCTGAAGTATTGTTTTATGTAAATATGGATTCAAAGGAAAAAATTTCTCTGGTAAAAAATACCGAACAGATGATTATGGATAAGGCTAATTCTATACTTAATATATCGCGTTTTTTAAGAAAATCGAAATTCTTCAGTGATGCTGACATCAAAAAAAGGATAACTTATTATCTTTTAACTTCCTGTGCCACTCTTTCGGATTTTAAATCCGACAAGGGTCTCATAAAAAATCTGTTTAAGGAATATTATTATTGGAAAGGAAAAAGTTTTACTCCTGTAAGTATTTTTACTCCGATTTTTCCTTCAAAGGTAAATTCGAAAATATTCAGAAAGATAAGACAATATTTTACATTGTTAATCGGATTACCATATTTTTACTTTTAATTATCTAAATTAAACTTTCTGCTGAAAATTTCAGTTAAACAAACGAATCTAATAATTACTTTTTAATGAGATTTCTAACCGGATTAATACTGATTTTAAGCTGTTTCACGTTAATATCAGGTAAATCATCAGCTCAAAATTACAACTGGATTACACCCGGAAAAACATACCTGAAAATGTATGTGACAGAAGACGGGCTGTTCAGAATAAATAAATCTGATTTTAACAGTGCCGGAATAGATGTAACTGACATTGATCCCAGAACAATTAAAGTTTTAAATCTCGGGCAGCAGATTCCTATATATTTTTCAGGAGAACAGGACGGAAAGTTTAACAATAATGATTACTTTGATTTTTACGGAACACGTAAATACGGCGGTCTGACGAATACATATACAGAGACAAATGCGGTTTTTTATGTTACGAACGAGTATTACGACCTTTATTCTGACACAAATTTTTACTGGATAGACTGGGGCGGATCTAACGGCTTAAGATACTCTTCAACTGATTACACATCTTCCGAATTATTTCAGAATAATTTTTTCAACGGCAAGCTGCATTTTGAATCTGACAAGTATTATTCCCAGGGAGAAAATTTTTCCGCTGCGGAATACAGATACTTATCTACGGAAAAATTCAAGGGAGAAGGGTGGTACTGGAAACTTATAGGAGATAATCAGCAGCTGAGCGATACTTTTTCACTGCCGGTTCTTTTTCCTCTGCCTCAGACCGCTTCAATAAAGTTGTTTGCTTATCCTACCGTGAGAAACACCTTAATATTAAATGAACACAATCTTCAGATCAGAATTAACGGAACACTTATCAGTACTCTCATATCAAATGATTACAGCAGGTTTGACACTACAATCAGTTTTTCAAGTTCGCTTCTATCAAATATTTCTGTGAATAATGTAACGATTACTTATGTCCCGGCTCCGGGTTCAACAGGCGGAGTTCATTTTGATTTTTTTGAATTACAGTTACCGAATCTGTATAAATTACTTGACAATAAATTTTCCTGCAGCACAGGTGTATCAGATACAGTGTCAAAGCAATTTAACATTACAGGATATAATTCATTAAATCAGGTTAACATTTATGATGTAAGAAATAATTACAGAATACCGGCTTTCAGTTCAAGTAATGACACTTTAAAATTCACAGGTAAAAGCAACGGAAAATTTGAAATTGTAAATTCAGTAATTACAAAAAAGCCTGTCAGGATCAGACAGAGATCTGTGCCTGATCTTGTGTCTGTTTCTAACGGCGCAGATTATCTTGTCATATACAATTCTGTATTCAGTTCTCAGGCTGAACAATTAAGAGCTTACAGGCAGACTCATGATAATTTCAGAAGTATAAAAGCTGAAATTGAAGATATTTATGATATTTTTAATTACGGTTTAGAAAATCCGGTAGCTGTAAGAAATTTTTCAAAATATGTTTTTGAAAACTGGCAGCTGCCGAAACTTCAGTATATATGCCTGCTCGGAAGAGGTTCATTTGATCCTAAAAAGAATATTCCTTCTTCGACTTATTACAAAAATCTTGTTCCTGTTTATGGTTATCCGAATTCCGACGGTTATTTTGCAAATGTGAATACAGGAACATTCTTTTATTATGATCAGATAGCCATAGGAAGACTTCCCTCATATACAGTTTCTGAAGCCCAGACTATGGTTGATAAAATCATAGCTTATGAAAATCAGACTTCAAATCCTGAAGCATGGTGGAAGACATTTAATTTCATTACAGGAGGCGGGACATATGCTGAGCAGCAGACACATCAGCAGAGATCAAATTTTGAGATCAACACATATGTAATTCCTCAGAACATTGCCGGTAATCCGGTAAAGATTTACAGAACAGATACATCCGGATCCAATACTTATAATCTTTCCGATTCGGTCAGAAATTCAATCAACAGAGGAACTCTGTTTATAAATTTCAGAGGACATGCAGGCAGTCATGACTGGGAAGTTCTTTTGAATGATCCGAATACTCTTAACAACGGAAACAAACTTCCGCTTATACTTAGCCTTACTTGTTTCACGGGGGAAAATTCCAAAACTGATTACAGAGGTTTCGGAGAAAGATTTGTTTATCTGCCCGGAAAAGGAGCAATCGGTTTTGTGGGAACAACAGGATGGAGTTTCGGTTCGAGCGGAAATGATTTTGGTACATATATTATTCAGTCTCTCAAATCTGACACTTCAAGAAGAATCGGTAATCTTCTGAAAGTTGCTGGCAAATCAATGAGCAGTGATTCTCTTTCATTCAATACAAGGCATACAGTTAACTGTTATAACCTGCTCGGTGATCCGGCTGCAACACTTAATCTGCCGAAGCATCCCGAATTTCTGATCAACAACAACGATTATAAGTTATCAGACCCTGCTCCTGAAGTGAAAGTTCCGGCTGTATTAACTGTTTTCCCCAAGAATTACGGATTGTATGCCGATTCATGCAAAATCAGATTTCATCTTACCAAAAATAATATTACTTATTCCGTTAAGGATACAATTATCAGAACTTTCAGATTTTCAGACAGTGTAAAATATAAATTTACTCTTGACTCGGCGGGTGTATACAGAATGCTTGTATCACTTGATATAGACAACTGGTTTAACA
>JAEUSI010000001.1:40368-78731 GCA_016788375.1 Ignavibacteria bacterium
ATAATACAATTTCCTTTGCAGTACCTACAAAGAATTTTACATTTATTCCCGTGTCACCGGTGGATAACAGTCTTGTTTACAAAGACAGTGTGGAATTTTCAGGACTTAACCCTAATTTAAGTCCCGGTTTGAATAATATGAAAGTATTTATGCAAATGGATACCTCTGTAAAATTTAATTCTCCGGTGCTCAGAACATTTGTTAAAAATAAAATTTCAGGAGCTGTAACAAAATTTAAATCTGACCTGCCCGTATTGACAAATAATACTTTGTATTTCTGGAGAGCGAGGTCTGCAGTTAATAATGACACAACAAACTGGTCCGGAACTCAGAGGTTTGTTTATAATAACGGTTCAGGTACCGGTGACGGAAAAATGAGGTTTATAAATTCCCAGATATCCGCAGAAATCAGTAAATTCAGTTATTCACAGTATAATGAAGCTGATTTTGACAATACTGAATTTTCTGGAAATGATATAAGATTATCTGAATCGCCAGTTACACTTATTGCAAGATCATACGGAAGCAACGGAGAAGAAGCATCTTATTTTTCTGTCGGAAAAACGAATATTTATATTGACGGAGGCATGAATACAGGTCTGAATCTGATAAAAGTTAAGAAGCTCACAGGCAGTGTGCTTACATTTAAAAATTTCAAAATGACTTCGGCAAGTTCATCGGATTCATTGCTTACATTTCTTAACAGTTTTGATACCACGCATTTTCTGATGCTTCTTAATGCTGCTTATGTTCCGGGAGGAACAAATCTCAGCTCTGCAGTGAAATCAAAGCTCAGACAGTTCGGAAGTATTTATTGCGATTCAATTGGAATAATGAGTTATTTTCATTCATGGAGTTTTATAGGTTATTTCGGAGCGTCAGGCTCTGATGCATCTGAAGCATTCGATCCCTGCTGCAGGACATCACCCGGATGCGTCAGCTGCGATCACTGGTCAGAAGCTGTCTGCACTAAAAATGTAGTATTTAAAAAATTATACGGAACACTGACTAATATAATCGGTCCTGCACAAACATGGTCTGATTTTTCATGGACACAGAATATCCCGGAAGGTTCTTCGCTTAAGTTTGATGTCATCGGAATTGACAGGCTGAATATTGAAACACTGCTTATTCCTGATATTCAGACAAATACTTTCGCAGATATCAGCAAAATAAATGCTGTTCAGTATCCGAAATTAAAACTGCTGGCAAAATTTTCAATAGATACTGCAGCCGGAATTCAGTCACCTGTGATGAATTTAATAAGGATAAATTATTTCCCTGCAACCGAACTTGTGCTTGACAGAAATTCCGTAATTCCGGAATTAACAGGCAAAAGCTCAAAAGAAAGAAGCAGTTCGGGTTTTTCTTTTGATTATTACAATTCGGGATTTGCATATTTAAACGGTGTTATAGTAAATGTGTTTAATAAGTCTGTCAACGATACAAATATTTTATTTTCTGATACAGTCTTTTCGATTTTAAAGACAGACAGCATGAAGAACTATTCGGCTATTTTTAAAAAACCTTTGTTTACTGACAGTACAAGAATAATAATTCAGATTAAACCGAAGGATGATCCGAATGAATTTTTTTCTTACAATAATTTTGCCGAATATTCTTTAACGGCAACCGGAAAAATCAGGAATAATATTTCTGCAGAAGTTTTATCAGACGGAAAAAAGCTGAACAGCGGAGATAATGTGAGAAAAAATCCGGAATTAAAAATAATTTTATACGGTGATAACAACTTATCCTTAGAATCCGACACTACTCAGCTCGTTCTTAGACTGAATGATTCATACATCCCTTATTTCAGCAAAGGTCTGAAAAATCCTGCTGTAAATTTTGCGGATAATTCTGACCGTAAATCCGGAGAAGGAATGAAATCCGTTATGTTTTATCCCGAACTTAAAAACGGAAACAACAGACTTGAAATAGTGTACCGGAATAATTATTCGGAAACTGATACGATGGTGTATGATGTGATTGTCAGTGAAATAACAGGCATAAGTGACTTGTATAATTTCCCGAATCCGATGAAGAACGAAACAAATTTTATATTTAATCTTACATCTCCCGAAAATTCAGGTAATCTGAAACTTAAGATTTACTCGGTATCAGGCAAAGTTATAAGAATCATTGATTTTCCGTTTGTTGCAGGTATGAATCAGATAAACTGGGACGGAAAAGACAGTGACGGGGATATTGTGGCAAACGGGACGTATTTATATAAAGTAGTGGTTGAAAACGGTTCAGAGTTTGAATCTGAAGTTCAGAAACTTGTCGTGTTAAAATAACAAAAAAATTAATTCGTAGAGTTTTATAACAATATATCAATAAATTTATTTAGTCATTTAATTAATAATGAAAAAACCTTTTTTAACAATATTCATATACTGTGTGTTATTAAATCTTGCTTTTGCACAGAATTACAACTGGATTACTCCTAACAAGACCTATCTTAAAATGTATCTCGCTGATGACGGTATGTACAGAATAAATCAGTCGGATTTTACTGCAGCCGGTGTTACGACAGGTAATATAGATCCGCGAACAGTTAAGCTTTACAACAAGGGAAATCAGCTCCCTGTTTTTTTCAGCGGCGAATCAGACGGAGTTTTTGATGCTGCGGATTATTTTGATTTTTACGGAACCAGAAATTACGGCGGATTAACTACTACATATGACCAGAATAATGTGTTTGCTTATTCAACAAACGAATATTTCAACCTGTATTCAGATACAAATGTTTACTGGGTCGAATGGGGAGGAAGCAACGGTTTGAGGTATTCTGTATCCACGTATTCATCTGTGACTGCATTTGAAAATCAGTATCATTTAAAAAGCATTCATCTTGAGAAGGATTATTTTTATACACAGGGCGAAAACATAAATGCTTCCGATTACAGATTTTTAAATACAGAAAAGTTTAAAGGCGAAGGCTGGTTCTGGTCTTCTCTCAGCAACACACAGACTTTAAGCGATACTTTCTCGCTTCCCCTTCTTTACAGCGTGCCGCAGACATCTTCCGTTAAGTTGTTTACTTATCCTACGGCAAGAAATCTTCTGGTTACAAACGAGCACAGTCTTCAGGTAAAAATAAACGGTACTCTTATAAGCACATTGTATTCGAATGATTTCGGCAGAATAGATACAACGGTAACATTTTCAAGCTCGCTTCTTTCGTCTGTATCTGTTAATACTGTATCAGTAACATACGGATATACATCTTCACCTTCATATCCGACAAGCAATATGCTTGTTGATTTCATGGAAGTTCAGTATCCGGAAAGATTCAGTTTCCGAAACAACCTTGTATCGTCGTCACCAGGCGGAGGAGATACTTTATCAAGGAAATTTTCAATTTCAGGATACAACTCTGCAAATCCTGTTAATATATATGATGTGACAAATTTTGTGAGAATAAATACTTTCACAAATGTTGTTGATACGCTTAAGTTCACCGGAAAACGTAACGGAAATTTCCAGCTTGTAAACAACAGCATCACGAAGAAACCTTTTCGAATAAAGCAAAAAACCGTTCCGGATCTTGTTTCAACTTCGAACGGAGCTGATTACCTTGTCGTATACAATAAACTTTTCACATCTCCTGCAGAGCAGTTAAGAGCATACAGGCAATCACATGACGGATTCAGATCGTTTAAAGCAGAGATTGAGGATATATATGATATTTATAATTATGGTTTGGAAAACCCTGTTGCATTGAGAAATTTCACAAAATATATATATGACAACTGGCAGCTGCCGAAGTTAAGTTATATTTGTCTGTTAGGAAGAGGTTCTCTGGATCCGAAGAAAATCCTGTCGACTTCCTCATACAACAGCAATCTCATTCCCGTTTACGGATTTCCACCGTCTGACGGATATTTTGCAAATGTTAATATCGGATCATTTTTTTATTATGACATGATAGCGATCGGAAGACTACCGGCTTATTATGTTACCGAAGCTCAGTCTATGGTTGATAAAATTATTTCATTTGAAAGCCAGAATCCGGGATACTGGTCAAAGTGCTATACTTTTATCACCGGCGGCGGAACTGCTGCAGAGCAGTCGCAGCATCAGTCAAAATCAAATTCGGAAATAAGCACATACATAACTCCGCCTTCATTATCGGGTGAAGCTCATAAGATTTACAGATCAGATGTTTCCGGTGTTCAGACATTCAACATGAAGGATTCGATTATTAATGATCTTAACCGCGGTATCGGTTTTGTAAATTTCAGGGGTCATGCAGGCAGTCATGACTGGGAAGTAGCACTTGACGATCCTGATCTTTTAAACAACGGAACAAAGCTGCCGATTATACTGAGCCTGACTTGTTTTACCGGAGAGAATTCCAAATCTGATTACAGAGGTTTCGGGGAAAGATTCCTTTATCTGAACAATAAAGGAGCAATTGCATTTGTAGGAACTACAGGCTGGAGTTATGCGCAGCAGGGAAATGATTTCGGGACTCATATTGTTAATACTCTGAAATTTGATACAACAAGAAGAGCAGGTGATCTAACAAAATATGCTAACAAAAAAATGAGCGCAGATTCTTTGTCGTTCAATGTGAGACATACCGTAAACTGCTATTCTCTGCTGGGTGATCCCGCAGTTAAGCTTAAAATTCCTGTCAGACCAGAATTTTCACTGACAAATGCCGATTATAAATTATCCAATGATTTTCCCGCATTTAATGAAAAAGTAGTCTTAACGGTATATCCGAAAAATTACGGATTAAACGCTGATTCATGTAAAATTAGATTTAATCTTAAAAGAAATAATCAGAGTTATTTAGTGATTGATACTGTAAGAAAAAATATCGGACATAAAGATTCTGTAAACTTCGGTTTTTATATTGATTCGCTCGGCAGTTACAGTTTTAGTGTAACTCTTGATTTTGATAATTTTTATCCGCTTGAAAATAAATCTGATAACTCAATTTCGGTTGTTCTGCCTGTAATGAATTCTTCATTTGTAATATTAAGACCTGTTAATAATGAGTCTGTTTCTGCTGACAGCATTGAGTTTACCGGATTAAATCCGCAGCTTGATGCAATAGACACTGATGTTAAAATCGTATTGCAGATTGATACTTCTGTTACATTCACTTCTCCTCTGTGCAGAACTTTCCTCAGCAAAAGCATTTCCGGTGTAACGACAAAATTTAAAACTGATATTCCCGTAAGAGTAAATAATAAGAGTTATTACTACAGGACAAACTTTATTTCGAATTATGATTCCACCGGTTGGACAAAATATCAGACCTTTACATATAATACAGTTTCAGATGTGAGAAATGAAAACAATGAATCTGATTCGCCTTCCGGAAAATTCAAACCGGCTGTAACTGTTTTTAAAAATAAAGTCACGCAGTATGCGGCAACCGATTTTGACAATACGCTGTTTGATCAGAGCGGAATCAGATTATACGATTATACAGGAAATCTGTTTATCAGATCACTTGGAAACAATGCCGAAGAATCTTCATACTTTAGTGTCGGAAATAAGAATATATACATTGACGGCAGTCTTAATTCGGGCTTAAATATGCTTAAAGTAAGGAAACTTACAGGAAGTATTATTGAAACTAAAAATTTAAAGATGAATACAACAGCATCTTCGGATTCTCTTATTACCTTTTTAAATACTTTTGATACAACTCAGTACTTAATGCTGCTTAATGCGGCATATTTCCAGGGCGGAACCACCCTTTCGGCAAATGCGAAAACAAAACTCCGTCAGTTCGGAAGTATTTACTGTGATTCAATAGGAATTCTGAGTTACTTCCATACATGGAGCCTGATAGGATATCTGGGAGCAAACAGTTCGCAGACAAGTGAGATGTTTGATCCCTGCTGCAGACCGGCTCCCGGATGTGTAAGCTGCGATCACTGGACGGAATCTGTAAGCAATAAGACGGTGAATTTCAAGAAACCTTCGGGGACAGTCAGCTCTGTAATCGGACCTGCTCAGGCATGGCAAAGTTTTTCATGGACTCAGACTCTTAATCCGAATACATCCATAAAATATGATGTTTACGGAATTGACAAAAATAATCTTCAGACACTTATTCTTTCTAATGTAACAACAAATACAAACACTGACCTGAGTTCTGTAAATGCTTTCCAGTATCCGAAACTTTTATTTGTTGCAAAACTGATTATAGATACGGCAAGCGGAAGTGTTTCGCCTGTGCTTAATTCTCTTTCGGTAAAATATTTTGCTCCTGCCGAGCTTGTAAGCGATATTAGCAGTCTTGATACTTCTTCTTCATACATAATAGGTGATGAGTTTAAATTTAATTTTAATCTGTTTAATTCCGGTTCCTATGATATACCCGGAATAATTACAAATGTTTATAAAATGTCGCAGACGGCGGCAAATTTAATTCTGACAGATACAGCTTCATCACCGGTTACTATGGATAATTTTGTTAAATGTTCCAATAAATTCCGCATCCCCCCGTTCCGTGACAGCATGAAAGTCATAATTGAATACAAACCCAAAGGCGCATTCAATGAAACTTTTACTTACAACAATATATTGCAGATTTCACTTAAAAACGCTCACTTTTCTAACAGCAACGCTGCGATTGTAAGTATTTACAGTGACGGAAAGCTGATTAAGAACGGTGATAATTTAAGGAAAAAACCGGAGATTAAAATAAGTGTTTCAGCTTCAGATAAAATACCTGAATTTCAATCCGATACTTCGGATATATCGCTGAAGCTTAATGACATTCCTGTATACAGGAATGTATCTTCTGTAGGAAATCCAATGACAAAATCGCTTAATTCAGACATCGGCAGAACACAGGGTGATATGGAATTTATGTTTTATCCTGAACTAAAAAACGGAACCAACAGGCTTGCGGTTATATATAATCTTTCAGGCGAGGCTGATTCGGCAGTTTATGATGTTATTGTAAGTGATTTTATGTCAGTAATTAATCTTTATAATTTTCCGAATCCCATGAAGGGTGAAACTAATTTTATATTTGAATTAACCGGAAATGATATTCCTCAGAACTTCAGTATAAAGATTTACACAGTTTCGGGCAAACTTATTAAAGAACTGGAATATCCTGTAAGTTCAGGATATAATCAGATTCCGTGGGACGGGAAAGATTCTGACGGAGAAGTTGTTGCAAACGGAACTTATCTTTATAAAGTATCCGCTGAAGGTGATACAGAAATGGAATCGGAAATTCAAAAGCTTGTAGTTTTAAGATAGGATTTTCCTGAAAAGATTTAAGGCACGGAGAAAAATTTTCTCTGTGCCTTTTTTTTAAAATCATTCAAAGACCGGATTCTATCAGTTTTGTTATTTCTTCAGACTCAGGTTTGATTTTACTTTTAAATCTCGCAACAATATTCCCGTTTTTATCAATTATGAATTTTTCAAAATTCCAGTCCACTTCTCCCGGCGGTTCTGAATTTTCCGTAAGTCTTTTATAAAGCATGTTTTTATCGTCTCCGGTAACAATGATTTTATCAAATAATGAAAATGTAACATTGAACTTAGTTTCACAGAAGGTTCTGATTTCCTCATTAGTTCCGGGTTCCTGTCCGCCGAAATCATTGCAAGGAAATGCAAGTATTTCAAATCCTCTGTCTTTATACTTTTCATAAATCTCTTCCAGTCCTTTGTACTGCGAAGTATACCCGCACTGAGAAGCAACATTAACAATAAGCAGAAGTTTTCCTTTGTAGTCTGAAAGTTTCTTATCCTGCCCTTCCATTGTTTTCACGCTTAAATCGTAGATATTTTTGTTCAATTTAATTTCACCTCCGGAGTTTATTTTTGATTTTGTCTGACCGGCTGTATCCGTAACATTTCTGTTTGTAGATTCTGTACAGCTTGTAAATATTATCAGGAAAAAAATCAATACCGTTAACATTATTTTCTTTTGCATCATTTTATTTTTAGAATTAGTTTACATTCATGCAACGCAGCTTAAGTCAATATAGTTTTCAGATTTTACTCTGCCGATATTTCACCAAGCTCGCCTTCGCTGCTGGCTATTACAACGCATGCAAGAGAATCTGCTATAACATTCGGAACCGTCCTGCACATATCGAGAATCCTGTCAACACCGATTATTAAAGCAATACCTTCTTCCGGAACTCCAACGGATTTCAATACAATAATAAGCATTATCAGGCCAATTCCGGGAACCGGAGCAGTGCCTATTGCAGCAAGAGCTGCGGTCAGAACAATTGTAAGCTGCTGGGAAAGATTAAGATCAAATCCGTAAACCTGAGCAATAAACATGGCGGCAACTGCCTGATACAATGCAGTTCCGTCCATATTCACGGTTGTTCCAAGCGGCAACACAAAACTCGCAATTCTGTTAGGCACCCCGAGTTTCTTTTCGCAGATATCCATTGTTACTGGCAGAGTTGCTGCGGATGAACTCGTTGAAAATGCAACGGCAATTACTTGTCTCTGTGCTTTGAAAAAATTAAACACATTCACTTTTGTAAACAATTTTAAAAGAAGCGGATACTCAACAAACGTAAGTATGGCAAGTCCCAGTACAACGGTAACTGTGTAAAGAAGCAGAGTCTGAAGTATGCTGAATCCGAATTCGGCTACTGTTGCAGAAATCAGGGTAAATACTGCAAAAGGTGCAATATACATTATTTTTTCAACCAGAAGAATCATTGCACTGCTTACACCGTCAAAAAAATCAATAACAACTTTAGCTTTGTGTGTTTTTATCTGTGACAAAAATATTCCTGTCAGAATGGCAAAAAACACTATCTGAAGAAAATCTCCGTCTGCCATTGCTTTAAATGGATTCTTAGGAACAATGCTTACCAGAAAATCTATAATATTAAGTGATACTCCCTGTTCAATCTTGCCTTGAGCATCTTCCTGAAATGTTTCAAGAAGTCTTTGTTTGTTCTCTTCAGGCATGAATTTTCCGGGCTGAATAATATCAGCGCATACAAGTCCGATAGTAATTGCAATTACGGCTGTAAGAGCATAAAACCCCAGGGTTTTTCCGCCTATCTTCGCAATATGCTTTAAATCCGAAAGTGAAGCCGCTCCGACTATAAGTGAAGACAGCACCAGCGGAACGGCGATCATCGTCAGCATTCTGATAAAAATATCCCCTGCAGGTTTAAGATAAACAGCAATTGTTTTTACTTTACTGATTTCTTTTATATGTTCAATAAACTCAGAATTTCCCGAAGGATAAATTACTTCAATTCTGATGTTTTCCTTTAACTTTTTATCTTTGACTGAATTAAAGTATTTAATTATTCCAGGCTGTGAAGATGCATCATACGTTTTTAAAACAGAATCGCCTTTTAGGAATTTTACACTGTTCCAGTTCTGTATTACCGACTCTCCGTTTGTTGTGATAATGCTGAGTTTATTCTGATCAATACTGAATACCGATCCGAATACAGCACCGAGTATTAAAGCTATTATTATCTTTGTATGTATTTTCATTTATTTTCCGTTATACTTTTCGATAAAGTATTTTGCTCTTATTTTCTGAGCAGTGAAAAGCAAAAATGAACTTATAAAACTGATTATCATGATTTCAGCCCATAAGTCCTTCCGCACAGTATCTATTTCATAAAATGTTTTCAAAAGATTTATTATTCCTGTATTTATGTCAGTTGCCGCAAAAAATATATAAATCATCAGTATTAAAAAACCGTAAATCACATACATGAGTCTGTTATTTGCAGTTTCCCTGCTGGTCAGGACGATTGAAAAATAATTCGTAATGTTTGTTATAATCATGATTGTCAGCATAACCATCTGAATATCTTTTTCACTTACAATATGAGTCCTTTCTATAAAATACACTCCTGCATATCCCGCAGTTACTATTATCACAGCCGATATTACAACAAACGAAAAAAGATCTTTCAGAAAATAAAGAGACTTTCCTGTATCTGTATTTTTCAGAGTGATCATAAAAGCCGGCAATCCGATTCCGAAAATATTAATGAGAGAAACCCTTCTTGGAGTCAAAGGAAAATCAAGGAAAAAGAAAAGTGACATAAGAGTAATAAGTATCACAAAAAAATTTTTTGTGATAAACAGCTTGCCGACAGAGTTCACAGTATTGACAATTTTATTTCCTTCATCAAAAATACCTGGAAGCAGGGAGAATTTGTTCTTTAAAAGAACGATATCCGCTACTTCTTTTGTAATGCTGCTCCCTTCCTCCATTGCTATTCCCATGTCAGACTCTTTTATTGCAGGAAGATCATTTACTCCGTCTCCAATCATTGCAGTATAGATCTTTTCTTTTTTCAGAGTCCGGATTATACGAAGTTTATGTTCGGGTTTTAATCTCGCAAAAATAATCTTTTCCAGAACAATCTTTCTGAAAGTTTCATCATCAGCATTATCAAAATCATCTCCCGATATCATGTCGCTGTCCTGTATCTTCCAGCCGATTTCACTGGCAACTTCCTGCACAGATTTTGCAGAATCTCCGGAAAGTATCTTTACCTGTATGCCGTTTTCTTCGAACAGCTTAATCGCGTCAAACACATCCTCTCTTATCAGATCTTTAATCGATATTATACAAACCGGCTCTATAATTATTCCGTTTTCTTTGTCTTTTATGCTTTCAAGACTTTCTCCGGATTTGATTTTCCCGAATAGAATATTTCTGTAAATGCTTAACTTATTTTCTTCAAATAATTTCTCATACTCTTTCTTTTTTTCCGGATCAAGTTTTTTAACTAGAATATCATAAGCTCCGAAAATCAGCACTTCCTTTTTCCCGTTTTTCTCAATTTCAATCAGGCTCATTTTTCTTTCAGAGCTGAACGGAAACTCATTTATCAGAATAATAGAATCATCCGGTTCATATATATTAACGGCTTTAATAGTGGCATTTTTATCTGATGTCAGTGAAGCGTATGTACCTATTAGTTTTTTTACTTCAGCTTCAGGATATTCACTTCCGGCAATGCTGATCCTGTGTACACTCAGTTTATTCTGAGTAAGTGTTCCGGTTTTATCAGTACAGACAACTTTTACATTTGAAAACGATTCGATAGCATTCAGTTTCTGAATGATAGCTCCGAGTTTGCTGATCCTGTATACCCCTACTGCAAAAGTAACCGTCGCCATAAGAACAAGTCCCTGCGGCACAAGTGAAATCAGTATTGTTGAAATCTTTCTGATAAAATCAGGATTCATGCCGTTTTTGTTCAAAAGAAGTTCAAGCAGTACAAGAAAAACTGCTACTCCGAATAATGTTTTTACAATAAAATTTATTTTTTTCTGAAGTGGAGTAAGATCAAATTTGTATTTTTTTGCGGTTTTAGTAACACGTGCCGCATAACTTTCATCGCCGATTTTTTCTGCTCTGTAAAGTCCGTTTCCCGACAGGCAAAAACTCCCTGATAAAACGGTATCATTTTCTGATTTTAAAACAGGATTTGATTCTCCCGTTAATAGAGATTCATCAATTTCGAGATGATTGGAAAAAATTATGCATCCGTCTACTACGACCTGATCGCCTCTCAGGATTTTTATCAGATCATCTTTTACAATATCCGAAGGATCAATTGATATTTCCTGCCCGTCTCTAACTACGGTCACCTCTTTTTTTAATAATAAACTTACCTTGTCAAGTGCACGTTTGGCTTTAATTTCCTGAAAAACTGCAAGGAATGTATTTAACAAAGCAATTGTAAGAATGCCGATACTGTCGAGAAACAGTCGGTTGTCGGATGTCTTAATGTAAAAATACAGCAGAAATATTATTATTGAAAATATTACAAGGTTAAAAACCGAAAAAATATTTTCAACTATTATTTCGCTTACGGTTTTTGTTTTTGGCTTGGAAGATTTATTCTGAAGTCCTTTTAAAATCCTTTCGTTAACTTCATTAGCGGTTAATCCTGAATAATTCAAAATGATTGTATATTATAAATTTTTTTAATTTCAAATTATTAAATTTCTTCCGCAAAGAATATGTCCGAATTAATTCTCATAAAAAATGGATTTGAAAACATGATCAGATCTTTTTCAGATTTAAAAAAATATACTGTTACGAACAATTCAATTAAGTCTTTAAAAAAGAGAAAACTTCTGAGATCATTAATCTTTGAATTCTTCATCTTTATTTTAGAAGCATCATTTTTATTGTCTGACTGTATTCGCTTACTCTGAGAGTGCAGAAATAAATTCCCGAAGGAAGTTCCGCACCGTCAAAAGAAGTATTATATTCTCCCGGAGGAAGTCTGCTATTTAAGAGTTCTGCCACTTCCCTGCCCTCCGGGTTGAATATTTTTAATGTGACATTTCCTGACCTTACAATTCTAAAATTTATTCTGGTCTTCGGATTAAACGGATTCGGATAATTCTGAAAAAGTCTAAATGACTCAGGAAGTTCCATAGCAGATTCTGCAATAAGAGTATTGGTTTTTATGTATTTAAGAATAGTTCCATTTGTTCCAACAGCCCATCCATGAAGTGAATCAGTAAAATCCACAGAATAAAGAGTTGCATTATCAGTAGCAGGCAGGGATTTCCAGCTGACACCTGAATCATACGAAACAGCCCATGTACCTGCAAACCCCAGAGGCATCCAGGCTTCATAAGGAGTTCTGAAATCAATTGACTGTGCCTGCCCGAAAAATCCGAGATTTTCGTAAGTCCAGTTCTGTCCTGAATCTGTTGATTTTGAAATCTGAGCTCCAAATTCGAAGTCTCCTCCTACAGCAAAAATATCATCTGGATTTTCGGCAAAAATATCATAAAAAGGTTCGGGTGAAAATCCGTCAGCCGTCCAGCTAAGTCCCGAATCTGTTGTTTTCCAGATTACACCTGCAATATCAATCTGACCTCCGCATGCAAACCCATTCTCTTCGGAAATAAATACAAATTTTGTTACAGGAAACGCAGAAAAGAAGGATGAATCATTTGAAGTACTGAACCAGTTATTGCCTGAATCGGTAGTTTTGTATATAGCACCTTCAAAACCGCCGAGAAAACCTGTAACCGGATCAAGAAAATAAATAGTCCTGAAAATTTTTGAAGAATCCTGAAAACTGTCAACAGTCCAGTTATTACCGCCGTTGCTTGTTTTCAGGAGAGTAGTTCCGTTCAGAAGAAATTCATTTGCTACAGCCCAGCCTGTATTTTTATCAATAAAAAAAATATCATTAATATAATAAGTGACCGGTGTGGATTGTATAAGCCAGTTATTACCACCGTCCGAAGTATGTATAATGACACCGGAATCACCGGCAGCCCATCCGTTAAGAGAATCGGTAAAAACACAGTTTAACAGAACAGTGGAAACAGGACTTTGCTGTCTGAGCCAGTTTTCCTGCGGAAATACAGATTTACAAACAATAATAATTAAGAAAAACGGGAATATTTTAAGAATGTATTTCATTATTATATATAACAGAAAATTCTGAATTTATGATTTCTAAAAAAATCTTTTGCTAAGAAAGTTTTTACAGTTGAAAAATAATACTCATAAATATATCTTATTTCAATAATCCAACTAAAATTCTTTTTAAATTAAAACAATTACAATGAAAAACTTTTTAAAATTTCTGAAAAGGGGCTCAAGCGGACTGTTTATTCTGGCAATTCTAACTGTTGCAGGAGCAGAAATTTTTCAGGGTCAGAGTACCGACTGGAGATTTAATTATGATGAAAGCGATCCTCTTATTGACAGACCGACAAGAGAAGCTTTAAGCCATGTTGTACAGAGCGACAATCTTGATATTATAACAGATGCTGAGGGATTTGATAATTTCGAAATCGGAACAGATTTTGCGGAACAAATGGTGGTATCCAATCCGAGAAATCCTCTTAATATGCAATTCGGAGTTAACTCTTCCAGCGGACAGAATGCATATTATACTTTAGACGGACATAACTGGACTTCAAGCAATCCGGCTTATCATTCATCAACATGCTGTGATCCATGGTCAGCATTCGACAGTTTAGGAATACTTCACTACGGTTCAGGCGTCTCAGGACAATATATTTATAATTCAACAAACGGCGGACAGACATATACCGCACCGATTCTTTCCGTAACCGGAAATGACAGAAATACTGTTGCAGCAGATCAGACAAACGGTCCTTATTCAAATTATCTTTATGCCGCTATAACACCCGGAAATTTTGCAAGAAGTACTGACCTTGGAAATACATGGACACAGACATATTCAGTAAGCAATACAATTCCCGGCGTAATGATTGCAGTCGGTCCAAACGGAGCTGTGCAGGGAGGATGTGTAATGTATGTATCGAACACCGGAACTTCCTCAAATGTAACATACACATTCAACAGATCGACAGACGGCGGACAGACATTTTCCGTAAGGTCCAGCCTGACTGTTGCAGGTTATGTAGGAACACTTAATTCAGCAGGCAGACTTGTAATTAATAACGGAAGAACCCGTCCTTATCCGATGATAGCAATGGATAACAGTTACGGTCCGAAAAGAGGAAGATTATATCTTGTTTATGCATCGAATGAACCGGTCGGAAATGGAAATAAACCGGATATTATTTTGCAGTATTCGGATGATCAGGCAGCAACATGGTCAAGCAGAATAAGAGTTAATGACAATGTAAATCCCGAGTTAAGCGATCAGTGGTTCCCGGCAATATGGTGTGAAAAAGAAACAGGCAGGCTTTTCATAAAATGGTATGATACAAGAGAAAATCCGGCAACCTATGCAGTAAATGTATATGCAACTTATACAGATGACGGAGGACAGACTTTTGCTCCGAATCAGAAACTTACAACTCAGTCGTGGACATATCCTACACCGGCTTGTGCTGCAAATACTAACTGTTACAGAGGTGATTATGACGGAATGACGGCAAATCCAGTCACTGGTTTTGCAGTCTGGTATGACGGAAGGTCAGGATCTTACAAAAACCTGGCGGCATACTTTCCGGATTTTGCTATGAGGCTCAGTCAGAATATCGTAAATGTAGGCGGCAATAATGACAGCGGAACGGTGTTTGTTTCAGTTCCGGCGGTAAAATTATACTCCAACAAAGCAAAATTTTCAGCTACAATATCACCTGCTCCGAGTCAGGGTTCGGTAATTTTCAGATTTAAAAATAAAACATCAAACAACAGTCAGGATTCACTCACTGCATATCCTGATTCTCTGAGACTTACAATCAGAACTTCTGGAGGCGTTACACAGGGTGTTTATACAGTAACTGTTCAGGGTAACGGACCAAACGGAACCCCGGTACACAGAAGGACTATTACTTTAAATGTCGGACCAACAGGCATAGTAAGTACAGGAAGCGAGATTCCATCAGATTATATGCTTTCGCAGAATTTTCCGAATCCGTTTAATCCCACAACATCAATTAAGTTTGCAGTTCCCAAAAGCGGTCTTGTGAAATTAAAAATTTATGACATGAGCGGGAAAATGGTTCAGGAGCTAGTAAATCAACAGCTTAATGCAGGTTCGTATTCAATTTTAGTTAATGCAGCAAACCTGTCAAGCGGTACATATTTCTACAAAATTGAAGCGTACGGATTTACAGATACAAAAAAACTGATGTTAGTTAAATAAGTTTAAAAAATTAAATCTTAAGCCCTTTTATTATTTTGAAAGGGCTTTTTATTTTTTGCTTCAGACTTAATTTAATATTTATCAGAATTGTGAGTTTGCAGTTTAATTTTGATATTATTGAAATCTGATATATTAACCATATATAAAACAAAGTAAATGAAAAATATATTTATTCTGTTCTTAATGTTTCTTTCTTATTCAGCCAATTCACAGGATTTGATCATTAAAAATAATCCCTATGATAATGCAGAGAATTATGTAAAAGAAAGAAATGCATTTAACAGGGAGAGATGGTTTTATGAACAGAGAATGTATCCCAAAAATATGATACCGGACAATGCATATTCTAATTCTGTTAACCAGAGAAATGACCTCAGGACTTCTTCCGGGTTTTTTTTAAACGAAAGAAATACATGGGTAAATATCGGACCAACTTCTGGTTATTATTTCACTTACGGGAACATTGCTTCAAGAATAGCGACAATCAAGTATGATCCTAATAATCCTTCAGTACTTTATGCCGGAGCTGCATTCGGAGGAGTATGGAAATCGACCAACAGCGGGAATTCATGGAATCCTCTGACAGATAATGAAGTCTCATTAGCTTCGGGCTCAATTGCAATTGACCCTGCAAATTCAAATATAATATATTACGGTACAGGTGAAGCAACGTACAGCGCCGCTTCATATTATGGAAGAGGATTGCTTAAATCCACAAACAGCGGATTAACTTGGACAAATTATTCCTCCGGACTCGGTAATTATTCCATTTTTTCAAGAGTTGTGATCAGACCGGGATACAGCAATGAACTCCTTGCAGCACTGGGATCACGTACAAGCCTGGGAGTAACTGGAGGTTTATACAGAAGCACTGACGGAGGTGTAACATGGACATTGCTTGTTTCAGGAAGATGTGATGATGTTGTATTTTCATCGGATGGTTCAAAAGCTTATGCAATCGGGAGCGGAACAGGATACAGAGTATCCACAGACGGCGGAGCAATTTTTACTGCAAATACAAATATTAGTCCTCTTACAAGAAATCATATAGCAATTAGCAAATCTTCACCAAATATTTTATTTTGTGCAATTCATTCCGGAACAACAATTTCAGTTTATAAATCAACTGATGCGGGAATTACATATTCACCTTCTGCATCAGGAACTAATTTCAGCGGAAGTCAGGCCTGGTATGATTTTTATATGTATATAAATCCGTTTGATCCGGAATTTGCATATGTGGGTTCGATTGATATCTGGAGAACAACAAACGGAGGATCAAGTTTTCAGAATATTACAAACGGATACAGCGGAGGCAATGTTCATGTGGATCAGCAGAATATGGATTTCAGCCCTGTAAACCCGGACGAAATGTTCTGCACAAATGACGGCGGTGTTTGGAAATCGACTGACAGAGGCACCACGTGGAGCAACATGAACGGTTCCCTGACACTGACACAGTTTTACCGGATTGCTTCGGATCCATCTAATGCTTCTCATATCATTGGCGGGACACAGGATAACGGATCACAGCGGACTCTCGGAACAACAAACTGGACTGCAGCTTTCGGAGGCGACGGAGGCGAAGTTTGTTTTCACAGTGTCAATCCGCAATATATTCTCGGCGAAACTCAGAACAACGGACTTCAGCGATCTCAGAACGGAGGTTCATCCTGGTCTTCTGCTACGAGCGGAATTTCCGGAACAGCATCATGGGTTGCTCCGATTTTATCTCATCCGGATTCAGCCGGGATTTTTTATACCGCAAGGCAACAGGTTTTCAAGAGTACAAACTGGGGTGCAAGCTGGACTGCAGTTTCATCAGGAACAAGCGGAACTATCAGAGAAATGGCTATCTGTGCATCATCTCCCGAAATAATGTATGCAACTTCCGGAAGTGTTGTTTTTAAATCTACCGACAGAGGATATACCTTTACAAATTCATCTGCTGGTATTCCAAATAAAACCAATACGAGTATTAATATTCATCCTGATTCTTCAAATATTGCAATTTTAACTCAATCCGGTTTCGGCGGAGGTCACATTTTCAAAACTACAGACGGAGGTGCTTCATGGTTTAATATCAGCGGTAACCTTCCTGATTCTCCTGCAAATGATGCACTGATATATTATCCCGGCGCATCATCCAGCGTATATTTGATTGCTGCAGATGTCGGTGTATTTATTACAAATAATTACGGTAATACCTGGATCGAACTGGCTTCCGGATTACCGAATACCGTGGCAATGCATCTTGATTATAACAGGGCTTCCAATAAACTTCGTATAGGTACACACGGCAGAGGAGTTTATGAAATTACTAATCTTACCGGGATTACAAGCATTACAGATGAGATTCCGGAAAGTTTTATCCTTGAACAGAATTATCCGAATCCGTTTAATCCTGTAACAACTCTGAAATACAAAATACCTGAATTGAGCTATGTTAGCCTCAAAGTCTATAATGTAATGGGGATTGAGATTGAAACAGTTTCGGATAATATACAGAATAAAGGAACTTATGAAATCAGATTTAACGGAAACTCATTGTCCAGCGGTGTATATTATTATAAAATTTCCGTAAACTCATTAAACAGCTCCGCAGTTTACAATGAAACAAAATCTATGATTCTTTTAAAATAGGTTTATTTCTTACCAATGCATTTTTTATGAATGAAGCACGGGATAATTTTCGTGCTTTGTTTTTTTATAATAAGAATTACATGTTAAATTTTCGGTTGAATGAAGAAACATGTCTGATTAGATTTGTAATAAAACAAATACAATGAATAATTTAATTCTAACAGAAAAAACTATGTACAAAGCTCTGCTTGAAAAGGATAAATCTTTTGAAGGACTTTTCGTGGCAGGTATAAAAACAACAGGCATATTCTGCAGACCTTCATGTACAGCACGAAAACCCAACAGGGAAAATGTTGAATACTTTGAAACTCCGAAAGACGCAATGGCTGGAGGTTACAGACCCTGCAAAGTCTGCTGCCCGATGAAGTTGAGCGGAGAAAATACTGATGAAGTAAACTCGCTTCTTAAAGAAATTGAAAACAGCCCGTCTGTAAAGATTTCGGATTATGACTTATACAAACGCGGAATTGAACCTAACCGAATAAGGAGGTGGTTTGTAAAAAATCACGGAATGACTTTTCAGGCTTATCAGCGACTGATGAGAATCAATAATGCATTCGGCAATATCAAAGACGGAAATAAAGTCATCGAGGCAGCGTTTGATAACGGATACGATTCACTCAGCGGGTTTAATTATTCATTCAAGAAAGCTGTTTCAGCAAATCCGAAGGACAGCATTGTAAAAAACAAACTTACTTTTACAAGATTTACTTCTCCTCTTGGTCCGATGATGTCAGTTGCATCCGGAGAAGGAATATGTCTGCTGGAGTTTACTGACAGAAGGATGCTGGAAACAGAGTTAAAACAGATTCAGAAACATTTCAAGTCAACCGTACTTCCGGGTAAAAGTGAGTTTTTTGAACCTCTTAAAGTACAGCTTGATGAATATTTTAATGGCAAAAGAAAAACTTTTGACATACCATTGGTTTCACCGGGGACTGAATTCCAGAATAAAGTCTGGAGTATACTTAAAACTATTCCATACGGCGAAACACGTTCTTATAAAAAACAGGCAGAGTTACTTGGAAATGTAAAAGCTGTCAGAGCAGTTGCAAATGCAAACGGTGACAACAGAATATCAATATTGATTCCATGTCACAGAGTGATAGGTGAAAACGGGAAATTAACCGGATACGGCGGAGGTCTCTGGAGAAAGCAATGGCTTCTGAATTTAGAAAAATCAAATCAATGAAATCAGAGAATTTTCTTATATTGTATTAACCCCTAAATCAGTACGTTTCACAGACTCGTATTTAAAAACAGCTTTCCGGGAATTTAATTATATTTCAGTTTCTTCATTACAGGTTTACAAAAAAGCAGTTTTTGTATCATAATTGTATATTAAAAGTATTTCATAATCGTTAAATTATAAATTAATAAAATAATAATTTATCTAATGCAGAGAATATTTATTAACAAGATTTCTGAATATGTAAATCAGGAAGTCACTGTTAAGGGCTGGCTTTATAATATCAGATCTTCAGGTAAAATTATGTTTCCCGAAATCAGAGACGGGTCGGGTATAATTCCTGGAGTTGTGGTAAAGAGTGCTGTATCGGAAAAGATCTGGGAAGATTTTTCAAAACTTACACAGGAATCTTCTATTATTGTAAAAGGAACTGTATCTAAACACCCGAAGAAGGAAAATGTTTATGAACTTCAGATTTCGGATCTGGAAATCCTTCAGATTGCAGAGCCTTATCCAATTTCTCTAAAAGATCACGGACCTGAATTTCTGATGGAAAAAAGGCATTTATGGATGCGTTCACCAAATCAGGCAAGTATACTGAGAATCAGGAATGAAATTATACAGTCCATCAGGGAATATATGTACAATAACGGTTTCATACTTTTTGATACGCCGATTTTCACTCCGAATGCATGTGAAGGAACATCAACTTTATTTGAAACTGAATACTTTAAACTCGGGAAAGCATATCTTTCTCAGTCAGGACAGCTTTATGCAGAAGCCGGAGCTTTTGCTCTGGGAAAAGTATATACTCTAGGTCCCACATTCAGAGCTGAAAATTCAATGACAAGAAGACACTTAACGGAATTCTGGATGATGGAGCCTGAGATGGCATTTTATGATATAGAAGATAATATGGATTTAATTGAAGATTTTCTGGAATATGTAGTGCAGAGAGTACTGATAAACTGCAAATCCGAACTCGAACAGATTGGCAGAGATATTTCAAAGCTTCAGAATGTAAAGAAACCCTTTCCGAGAATTACTTATGATGAAGCCGTTGAAATTCTCAGAAAAAAAGATATTGCTTTGATCAGAAAGACAGAATCCGGCGAAGAGGAAATCAAACCTTTCCCGTGGGGAGAAGATTTCGGAGCGCCACACGAGGAGGCAATTGTTGAATCTTATGACAAACCGGTTATGGTTCACAGATGGCCTGCGGAAGCAAAGTCATTTTACATGAAAAGAGACCCTGCCAATCCTAAAATTGCTCTCGGTGTTGATGTGCTAGCGCCTGAAGGATTCGGTGAAATTATCGGAGGTTCGCAGAGAGAAGATGACTTTGATGAACTTAAAAAAAGAATTATTGAACACAAACTACCTCTTGAGGAATTTCAGTGGTATCTTGATCTGAGAAGATACGGAAGTGTTCCTCATTCGGGATTCGGACTCGGAATAGAAAGGATGGTGAACTGGATATGCAATCTTGATAATATACGTGAAGCAATTCCTTTTGCAAGAAGACCGAACAGAATTACACCATAATTATTTTATCATGAAAACAATAATAATAGACGGTAATAATCTGATTCATAAAATTCCTGTTTTAAAATCTCTGTTTCTAAAAGATAAGACTTCATCTCAAAGATCTCTGATTGAAAAAGTCAAATCAAAAGTCCCGAGAAATGATAGGGTGATTTTCGTATTTGACGGTTATGGAGATTTTACAGGAACGGATATACATTTCTCCGGCAGTGATTCTGCCGATTTAATCATAAAGAAAAAGATAGAAAACTTTACAAATCACAGAAGTTTGAAAGTAGTAAGTTCTGACAATGAAATTAAAGGGTTAGCAATAATATGCGGATGTGATGTTCAGAATTCTGAAGACTTCTTGGATATGCTTTATAAAAATGAATCCCCAACAGGAAATAAAAACATAAATCAGAACTTCATTTATGACGAGCCCGAAAAACCAGAAAGATTAAAAAAGAAAGATATTGAAGAATTTAAAAAACTTTTTTCCTGATAGAAATTAAAACCGGATATATTTCATAATGAATCATTTGGATATAGATACATTTTCATTCAGGAAAATGTCAGAAGAAGATTCCTGTGTGATACTGGATGTACGCACTCCCGAGGAATTCAGTTCGGGTTTTCTCAGGGGAGCAGTTAATGTGAATTTTTACAAACCTGATTTTGAAGACTTGCTGGATGAATTTGATAAGAGAAAGAAATATCTTATTTACTGCAGATCTGGCAACAGAAGCAGACAGGCTATGTTTCTTATGAGGGATCTTGGTTTTAAAGAAGTTTACAATCTTTCCGGCGGAATTATTGCATGGAATGAACATAAACATCCTATAGAAATTAATTATTAATTTATAATTTATATCAGGTTTGGAAATTAAACAGTTTTATGATACAAATCTTGCGCATGCATCTTATGCAGTATTAAGTGAAAATCAGATTGCGCTAATAGACCCGGCAAGAGATCCGGAACAGTATTATAAATTTGCAAAAGAAAACAATGCTGTAATAACAGCTGTCATTGAGACACATCCTCATGCTGATTTTGTAAGTTCTCATCTTGAAATTTCAAAATCGACCGGCGCAGGTATTTATGTCAGCAGGCTTCTGAATCCTTATTATAAATTTGTTCCTTTTGATGAGGGTGATGAATTAAAAATCGGAAGTGTTTTTCTAATTCCTCTTAATACGCCGGGACATTCACCGGACAGTATTTCCGTAATTATACGTGATGAAGACGGGAAGGATCATGCGATAGCCACAGGCGATACTTTGTTTGTCGGTGACGTAGGAAGACCAGATCTTCGTGAGAAAGCAGGTTCAATCAGTAAATCAAGAACTGATCTTGCCAAAATGATGTACAGTACAATCAATGAAAAACTTCTGAAACTTCCGGAAAATATTCTGGTTTATCCGGCACACGGAGCCGGATCTCTTTGCGGGAAGGCTACAAGTACCGATACATTTTCAACAATCGGAAGGGAAAAAAAAGATAACTACGCTCTTCAGCCGATGACTGAAGATACTTTTGTGAATGTTCTTTTGAAGGATCAGCCGTTTATTCCCAAATATTTCGAGTATGATGTTGAACTTAACAGAAGAGGTGCTCCGGATTTTGAGGAAAGTATAAATAATGTGAGAAGAATAATCACTTACAATGAGATTGAAAACGGATTTATTGTAATTGACACCCGAAGTAAAGCTGATTTTGACAACGGTCATTTTAAAGGTGCAGTAAATCTGGGTGATGACAGACAGTTTGAAACCTGGCTCGGGACGATTGTCTCTCCGCTGGAAAGATATTATCTTGTTTCAGATACTGAGTTCAATTTAGATAATTTTATTAAAAGAACGGCAAAAATAGGATACGAACTTTTAATAGAAGGTGCTTTGGTGCATAAGAATTCCGAAGGACTTATAATTTCTGACAGTCTTGATATAAATATTTTTATGTCTGATACTGATAAATTTACATTAATTGATGTCCGGAATAAGACCGAAAGAGAAAACAGAAATGTATTCAGCAATTCATTGTTTATTCCTCTGAACGAACTCAGAGAAAGATTTTCTGAAATCCCTGCTGGTAAACCGGTTGTTGTTCATTGTGCAGCCGGATACAGATCAGCTGCCGCAGCAAGCATACTCAGGAATTTGCTTGATTGTAAAATTTATGACCTTGGAGAAGATGTCAAAATATTTTAATAAATTTTAAACTCCTAATCATGGTAAGCAGATTTACAACTTTTTACAGACACATTGTGGAAGAAGAAAGAAAATATCCCGAAGCTACCGGTCAGCTTTCTGATCTGCTTGCTGATATTGCCCTTGCATGTAAAGTGATTTCACTTGAAGTAAACAGAGCAGGTCTGATTGATATTTTGGGATTTACAGGAGAGGAAAACATACAGGGGGAGCAGGTAAAGAAACTGGATGTTTATGCAAATGATGTACTTACAAACGTAATGAAACAGGGCGGACATATTTGCGCAGTTTGCTCGGAAGAAGAGGAAAATTTCATTCCTATCGATGACAAATTCACAGAAAACAAGTATGTGACAAATAAATATATATGTCATTTTGATCCGCTTGACGGTTCATCAAACATTGAAGTAAATGTATCAATCGGAACTATTTTTTCAGTTTATAAAAGAGTAACAAGCTCAGGTCCCGGCGCACTGGAAGACTGTCTTCAGAAAGGCATTCATCAGGTTGCAGCAGGTTATGTAATTTACGGTTCCAGTACAGTTCTTGTATATACAACCGGAAAAGGTGTTCATGTTTTTACGCTTGATCCTTCTGTAGGAGAATTCCTTTTGTCTAATGAGAATGTGACTATTCCCAAAAAAGCAAAAACATTTTCAGTAAATGAAGGTAATTTCTGTAAATGGTCCGGCGGAATGAAAAAATATGTCTCTTATCTGAAAGAAATTGATTCTGAAACTTCAAGACCTTATTCATCAAGATATATCGGTTCTCTTGTTGCTGATTTTCACCGGAATCTTCTTTATGGCGGGATATTTATGTACCCTGCAGACAATAAGAATATCAACGGCAAACTCCGGCTGATGTATGAAGCAAATCCGCTGAGTTTTATAGTTGAACAGGCAGGAGGTAAAAGTTCTGACGGTAATAAAAGAATACTTGATATTGAACCGAAAAGCCTACATCAGAGAACTCCGTTGTTTATCGGAAGTTCGGATGAAGTTACATTAATTGAAAAGTATCTGTCTGAAGATCTGTAACTTATTAATTTTTATTAAAATGAAAATTTAGTCACTTACTCCATGCAGGGATTAACTTGAAAGAAAAACAGAATTTAATATTGTCATGTTGTCTCAAAAAATGCAAGACAGATTTGAAGAAATTTTATAATTTTTTTTTAAGTGCCTGCACTATTCCGGCTCACTCATTAAATTTGCATTCCTGAGTTCATTAATGTTCGAATCATTCACTTTCATTTCAATATAAACTGAATTATCATATCTGTTCAGTTTCAGCCCGTCCAGTATTTTCATGGAACTGTTCTTTTTGTTTCCGGAAGATTTAAGTTTAGCAACAGTAATGACTCCGTTCAGAATACTCCTCAGATATTTGGATGATTCATCATTTATACACTCACATTGAATAACTAGATCAAGTTCATCCGACATTTTCGAAGAGAAAGAAATGGAATTAAATCTTTTATAAAGATTTTCAATTGTCAGTTTTTCAAGCAATGCCGCAGAATCGGTAATGTTCAAACCGTTTTGACTGTCGGAAGAATCCGTATGATCTGATTCAATACCAGATGATGACTGTAGAAAATTCTGGAAAATGCCTCTTATAAATACTTTCTCCGTTGAAATCATCCATATATCTTCCTTGTAAACAGTGTTATTTATTGCATTAAGAACTTTTTCATTCTGAAGAATTCCGGATTTTGAAGAATCGGTAACTTTCATCATTGCATCTATCTGCTTCAGATAATTACTTGCGCATATAGTGTTATTGTCTTTAAAATAGAAATATAATCCGTTATCACTTTTAAAATATACCGGAATTCCGTTAATATTCTTTGCAACGGAAAACAGGGAGTCACCTGAAATAAATTCGCTTAATTTGTTCTTGTCAAGAATCCCTTTCATTACAATTGCATTTTCACCAAACCATGAATTCGAGTAATAGAGTTCATCAATACCTTCGGAAAGTGAAGCTCCTGTTGCAATTTTAAAAGTATTTAAAAGACTCCCGAATGTTTTTTCTGCATTAAGTAATGAATCGGAAATATTCCTCTGCCAAAAGGAAGATCTTCTCATATTCTTGAAATTCATATACATTACAAACTGCGGATCATCCTGCAAAAGACTTAATGTTGATTTGACTGACAACGGAAGAGATTCTGATTCAGGTTTAAAATTACAACCGGATAAAACAGTAACAGAAAAGATTAGTATTGCAGCAATGAATTTCATATAATTTTTATTAAATCGTTTGTCCGGTTTTCAGTAATCTTTTTTTCTGAAATACCAAACAGATACTGACAATACGGCAAGCATAAATATCACTGATGAATAAACCGGCATATAACTGACTACCGATTCTCCGGTTATTATATTCATTGAAATCTTGTTGATATCAGACGGTTTAGGAAGAATATAATACAGGAAATTAATTATAAACTGAACAGTGCTGTTGCTTACAAGGCTGAATATGACTTCCTCTCTGACAGACAGTATTGGGCAAATTATAAAAACCAGAAATAAACTAATTATTATTGAAAGTACTGTACTCTGTGAAACAAGCCCGATAAAAATTATCAGCGAATAAACTACTGCGAATGAGAGAGTGAGCCAGAATATAGAATACAAAAATGGCACATGCCAGAATCCGGATTTCAAAGAAAGGATCAGCCATACAAGACCTATTAAGTAAACAAGACTTACAAAAATAAGAACAACTCCGCCGGAAAATTTTGCAAGAATAATGTTTGTTCTTGAAACAGGCTTTGATAAAAGTAAATCGATATTTCCTTTCTCAAGCATTGATGGAATAAATGAAGACACGGAGACCAGACAGAATGTAATTATCAGAAGATAAGAAATATTTATCATTGCAACCTGAAAACCTATTACAAGCTGCTTTATACCTTCCTCACCCGAAGACTCCATCATATTTACCATTCCTTCAACTGAGTCAACATTTATCAGGAACAGAAAAATTAATATTATCAGTGTGGAAATTGCAAAAAACCCGAGAAAGATTTTTTTTGCAATTGCCTCCCTGAAAGTGCTCAGCATTAATGTTAAAAAAATCATGTCAGTTCTGCTTTTCTATTAAATTAATGAACATATTTTCAAGCGTGTCTTTTTCTCTGACAATACTTTGAATGAGAATATTGTTACCTCTGAGAAAATCAATCATTTTATTCATTTCTTCGGTATCAGGTGAATTGTAAAGAAATTCATTTCTGCTTTTTATTACGGCTTTGTATTTTGATAAAAGTAAGTTCAGTGTATTTTCGTCCAAATCAGAAGTCATGAATTTGTAGTCGTTTGTCACTGCAGTAATGTCTTCAACTCTTCCTGTTTTTACAAGCACTCCTTTATTTAATATAGCAACTCGGTCACAAATAAGCTCTACTTCACTTAGTAAATGCGAATTAAGGAAAATAGTCTTTCCCGATGATTTGAGATTAATTAAAATATCCCTGATTTCCTTTCTTCCGATAGGATCTACTCCGTCAGTCGGCTCATCCAAAAAAATCAATTCGGGATTATTCATCATTGACTGAGCAAGTCCCAGTCTCTGAAGCATTCCCTTTGAATACTTTTTTATTTTTGTCTTTTTCCATTTTTCCATATCAACAAGTTTTAAATACTCAGCTGTCCTTGCATCTGCATCCTTACTGTTCATGCCG
Organism: Ignavibacteria bacterium; assembly: GCA_016788375.1. GTDB lineage: Bacteria > Bacteroidota > Ignavibacteria > Tepidaquicellales > Tepidaquicellaceae > JAEUSI01. The sequence continues at coordinate 67,208 of JAEUSI010000001.1, forward strand.
CTTAATTTTCCGAAAAACATAAGTGTTTGTTCTCCGGTAAGATAATTCGGAAATTTATGATTTTCCGGAAGATAACCGACCTTCATCTTATATGACTCGTCTGCTATATCCTTATCAAAAATTTTAATGTCACCTTTTGTTCTGTGAGTAATTCCTAGCAATATTTTTATAAGCGTTGTCTTTCCTGCACCGTTTGGTCCGAGAATTCCGAAAATCTCACCGCTTTCAACTTCAAATGAAAAGTTATTCAGTGCCAGAATTTTTTCTTTTGAAAAACTTTTTGAAGGATATTCTTTTGAAAGATTGTTTGTACTTATTATACTCATAAAATTTAATTTACTGACCGGCATTATTTATTCTGCCGTCACTTTTCATCGCGGATATAATGTTTTGAATATGTAAATCCAGATCAATTCCTATAATATTTGCAGCATTTTCTATGTCTTCTCTGCTTACATTTCTTGCAAATGCCTTATCTTTCATTTTCTTTCTGATGCTTTTTGCTTCGACTTCGTTAAGTCCGTTTTGTTTCATAAGAGAATATGCCATAATGAAGCCCGTGATCTCATCGCAGGCATAAAGGTATTTGGAAAGTGTGGATACTCTCGGCACATCGGTTCTTTCGGGATATGCATGACCAAGGATTGCTTCAATAATATCATTGTCGTAACCCGCTTCCTTTAAAACAGGAACCAGAGTATTTGGATGTGTCCCGGGATACATTTCCCAGTCCAGGTCATGCAGCAATCCGGTCGTTTCCCATTTTTCGGAATCTTCTCCGAGCCTTTCCGCATAAAATTTCATGGCGGATTCAACTGCATAACAATGTTTCTTTAAATTTTCATTCTTAATGAATTTATCAAGCAGTTCATACGAGAAAATTTTATCCGGCATAATTAAAATATTTAATCACTTTTAAACTGATATCTTTCTGGATTATTCTGTAATTAAGGGATTTATTTAACAACAACTTTATCTGACAATTCATTAACATCACCGTCTTTTACGGGAAATTCTCTGATCAGAATTTCACCAGCTTTTCTGATTGAATTAATAAGACCTTCTGAATATTGGTTTTCGGAAAATTTTGTTTTCATTTCTTCTGCTAATTCATCCCAGTCATTCTGGGATACTTTAGAGTTTATACCTTCATCGGCAATAATTTCAAATTTACGCTCTTCCATTATTAAAAAGAACAGTATTCCGGTTTTATCCGCTGTTTCATGTATTTTAAGATTAAAAAATTCATTAAGCGCAAGTTCTCGGGAAGTAAAATCATCTTCAAGATAACCTCTTTTCCTTTTAATGCATAATTTCAACTCTCCGGATGTTTTTTTTTCTATTTCCCCGATAACAGAAGAAATCTCATCAAGTTCTTTTTCGCTCAGATAATCTTTGAGAATATTTTTTTTAAACATAATAACTACTTAAAATGTTTTGTATGAAGAATTTAATATTTCCTGTCAGTATGGATTTACAAATATAATCACCAGCTTCCGCTTGCGCCGCCGCCGCCGAAAGATCCGCCGCCGCCTGAAAATCCTCCGAATCCCCCGCTGCTGCCGTGTGAACTTCCGCTACCCCATGAACCGCCGCTCCATCCGCTGCCCCATTTGTTACTTCCGGAATAAACAGACCTTCCTACTCCAAACAGACTTCTTATGAACGATGTAAAAATAAACATGAATATTAAACCAAAAATGATAATTACAAATACAGGCATTCCGAAGCAGCATGAAATATTTGTGTTGTCGGAATTTTTGTCTGCAGTATATTCTCCTTTAGTCGTTGCAATAATCGCATCTACTCCCTTATTTATTCCTTCATAGTACATTCCTTTTTTAAACTGCGGGGTTATTTCATTTCTTATTATACCTGAACAAGCTGCATCAGTAAGTGCTCCTTCCAGACCGTAACCGACTTCAATTCTTATTTTTCTGTCATCTTTTACAATCAGCAGAAGAACTCCGTTATTCTTATCCTTCTTTCCTATTTTGTTTTTCTCTGCCAGTCTGATTGATACATCTTCAAGCGATTCCCCTTTTAAACTGCCGATAATATAAACAATAACCTGATTACTCGTTGTTTTTTCAAATGAAAGCAGTTTGTTGTTTAGTGCAGATAGCTGAGAAGGATTTAAGATTCCGGTTTCATCCGTGACAAAATTTCTGAGCTGTACAGGATTATCAGAAAGTGTACCGGAATTCTGATTTTGAGAATAAGAAAACTGTGCAGCAGACAGAAAAAGAAATAACAGAATATGTTTTGATAATTTCATTTTTTTTATTCTGACTGACCTGAATCAGTACCTGTATTTAAAATTAAAAAAAAAAGCGACCGGAAAAAATTCAGATCGCTTTGCCGAGTATATAAAAATCTTAACTATGAGTTAACCGCCTGCATTTTTTACTATTTCCTTATCCGGATCATCCATTTTCATAAAACTGTATCTTTTCTCAATTGCTGCTTTGTTAATCTCATCCAGTATATCCACCATAACATTGTATTTCATTTTTCTGTCAAACTTTAAAAGTATCAGCAACTTCGGATTTGCATTATAAAAGGATTCGATTTTACTTTTCATGTCATTAAATGAGACTGCTTCCGGAGGTGCTTCAGTACCGTCAGAAAGACCTTTTGAGAAATATACTTTTCCCGATTCTGCAACCCTTATATAGAGAACATCACCCATATCAACTTTGATTTTATCGGTTTCATCACCTTTGGGAAGATTTATCTGCATAATCTGAGGAGTTTTCAGAGTTGTTGTCAGAATAAAAAAAGTAAGTAAGAGCATGATTACATCAACCATAGGAGTCATGTCTATTCTTACACCTACCTTTTTGCCTTTCTTATACTTCTTCTGTTTATGGAGTCCCCCACCGGATTCCGGGGCATCAAATCCGCCACCTGCCATAATTTAATTCCTTATAAATTAAATTTAAAATATTATTTGTTATTCTTTTTTATCTGTTTTTACATCAGTAACCAGTGCAAATCTTGTATTCCTTGTTGCTTTAAATATATCCATTAAATCCTCGACTATCCCATAATCCGTAAGATTATCTCCTTTGATTACAATTCTGAAATCCGATTTTCCGTTAGTTTCATTTTTTAAAGCTACTCTAAGATCAATTAATGCTTTTTCAAACTGAGCACGGTTAAGAATGTTAACCTTTCTTTTAAAGGGTTTTCCGCCTACTAATCCGCCGGTTATTTCGTATTCGCTTTTTGACAAACTATCAGGGTGAAACAACCCAACTCCCAGTGCATCTCCGAAGACTGTTTCTTTTACCTTATAATTATCAACATCAAGAAACACATCTCCTGTTTTTGTTAGTGTAAGAGTCATAATATCTTTCTCGGGAAGTTTGGTTGTATCGGTTACAACGGATTCAGGCAGTTTAACTTCTATTGCTTCAGTAGATTCCACTTTAAAAGTTGCAACAAGCATAAAAAATGTAAGAAGGAGCATAATAACGTCTACTAACGGGGTCATATCTATATTCACACCTGGTTTTTTTATGGATCTGGCTTTCTTCATAGATTATCTGATTGAAAAAATTATTTAATTCAGTTTACTGAAAATTATGCTGATTTCTTTAAACCTTTCATTGTAAGAATCTGAAGCATATTGTAAGTTGCTTCATCTATCATATATGTAATATTTCCTACTTTTGTCACAAAATAATTATAGGAAATTGTTCCTACTATAGCTCCGAATAATCCTCCTGCTGTATTGATAAGTGCTTCTGATATACCAGCTGATAATTCAGCCGCATTCGGAGTGCCAGCAGTTGCAAGCGCCTGGAATGATCTGATCATTCCTACTACAGTTCCGAACAGTCCTATAAGAACCGATACAGAAGCAATAGTTGAGAGTACAACAAGGTTTCTTTCAAGAAGAGGAACTTCAAGCATCATTGCTTCTTCGATTGCAGACTGAACTTCCTGAAGTTTCTGTTCTGCTTCAAGCTTATTGTTTCCTGCAAGCGACTGATACTTGTCAAGACCCTGCCGCAAAATATTTGCAATCGAGCCACGCTGCTTGTCACATTCCGCCAAAGCATCATCTATATTTCCGTCAAGGAGAGAACTTTGCACTTTCTTTAAAAAAGGCTCAATCGGACCTCTTCCTTTTGCTTTTGACAATGATAGTTGTCTTTCAATTGTGAAAGTAATAACCATAATACTTAAAGCCATAAGAGCAACCACAATAGGGCCTCCTAGATAAATTGCTCCCATTATATTCGCCGGAGTGTTCTTTTCCGGTGTTTTAAAATTGTTAGCATTTCCGAAAACCCCGAAAAAGATAATCGCAGAAACTATAATAGCAACAGCGATGACAACAGTTATGAAAACAGATTGTTTCATTAAATTTAACCTCCGTTTAACCCCTGATAGAGTTATATTTTAATAAATTAATAGAAATTGTTTTTTAATATTTTAACCAAAGCTCTTAATAGCCTCTTCCTGTGTCGAAAAGGAATCGAAGATTAAAGCTAATTTTGTAATGACGAATAAATTTTCCAGATTTTTGTTTAGCTGGCAGAGTTTAATTTTCCCTTCTCTTTTTGAATAGTTTGCATGTGCAGAAATCAGAACCCCTAAAGCTGTACTGTTAAGATACAATACATCACCCAGATCAATTATCAGGTTTTTATTACCCAATTCAGAATATTTTTTAATTGAGTCTCTTAGTTCATCCGTTTCTTCTCCTCCTACAAAATTTCCTTTTGGAGACAGTATAATTATGTCTTTATCTTTTAATTCTGTTGTTTTTATTGAGGCCATATTGTGAAAATTTGATTAACAAAATATACGTTTATTTTTAAAATTGCAATTATAAAAATGTATGTTTTTAAATAATCCCGGTTACATTTATGATAAAAATCAATTGTATTTAAAATCATCTTATCGCTTTCAGTATGATTTCATTGATTTCCTCTTTATCTCCGACTCCGTCGAGATCAATAGAAATTTTTAATTTATCATAATATTCTTTCACAGGAATAGTAGAATCAAAATAAACTTTAAGTCTGTTGGCAATTGTCTTTTCAGTATCATCCGTTCTGCCTCTGTTAAGAAGCCTTTTTGTAATTTCTTTTACATCAGCATTAAGATTTATAACTTTTATGTTTTTATAACCCAACTCATCGAAAATTTTGCTTAATTCAACTGCCTGTTTGAGTGTTCTGGGATATCCGTCAAGAATAAATCCTGTTTTTAGTGTATTGCTAAGACATTCTTTTACAATTCCGTTCATTATTTCATCAGAAACCAGATTTCCCTTATCCATTATTTCCTTTGCTTTTTTACCCAGATCTGTTCCGTCAGTTATAGCTTTTCTTAATATTTCTCCGGTCGAAATATGTTCAATGTTCAGCTTTTCTGCAATTAATGCTGCCTGTGTACCTTTTCCGACACCTGGAGGTCCGTAAATAATTAACTGATACATTAATGTAAATTATTTTTGTTTGATTTTAAAGCAAGTTGACCGCAAGCCGCATTTATATCTATCCCGCTGCTTGACCTCAGATTTACAACTGTTTTGATGTTTTTTAATCTGGCAATAAAATCAAATAATTTTTTATTTGAAAGTAACTTATTAATATCTTTTTTGGAATTGTAAATATCCAGCGGTCGCTTCAGTTCAAAATCTATAGGATGAAAAGGAATTACATTAAGATTTGAAGGAACCATTCTTGTTACTTTTCCAAGTCTTTTTACATCATCATCTGTGTCATTTAATCCTTCAAAATATATATACTCATAAGTGATCTTGTTCTTTGTCTTCTGATAGAAATAACTTATTTCCTTATAAATCTCTGACAGTTTGTATTTTCCTGAAACCGGCATTATTGACTCTCTGAAGCCGTTATCCGTTGAATGCAGAGATAAAGCAAGTTTTATCCTTCGGATCGATTTATTCTCGTCTGATGTAAGATCATCTGCAAACTTTCTGATTTTGCCTTTAAATCCTACCGTAGAAACGGTTATTCTTTTTGACGGTATTCCGGATCCTCTGTAATGTGTCAGTATCTTAAGTGATTTTAATAAATTGTCATAGTTCAAAAAAGGTTCACCCATACCCATAAAGACAATATTAGTCGGCATTATTCCCGTCAGCTTTTTTACCTGATAAACCTGTGATATTATTTCACCGGCCTCCAGGTTTTTTCTAAAACCCATCTTACCTGTAGCACAGAATTCACATCCTGCATTACAGCCTATTTGGGTTGAGATGCAAATGGTATTTCTGTCATCTTCTGAGATTAATACAGTCTCAATAAAATTATCACTCTTACTGTTTTCATCGACTATTTCAAACAAAAACTTTTTTGTGATAGAATGACCGGAATCCGTGATTTTGATGATTCTTAATTCCGGGATATGATACAGTTCATTGATTTTTTTTCTCAGCAGAACGGGAATATTTGTGATTTCAGAAAAAGAGTTTACATTATCTCTGTGTATCTTTGAGAAAATCTGTTCTGCTCTGTATTTTGGTTCATTGTCAGAAATTATTTCTTTCTCAAGTTCTTCAAAGGTAAAATTAAGAATATTCTTTTTATTAAACATAAATTTTGCTTTGATATCCGGTGTGTTATTTGTGATAATATTAGTTGCTTTTAAATTACAAATAATACTTTCAACCTTAAATGCACATTTCTTTATTGCTATTCATTTTTAATAGACTTAATTTTTGCAAATGAAAAAATTAATAAATACCTCACAATCCTCGCTGTAACAGATGAAAACCGAAAACCCTGTAACGATTACAAGCAAATCCAAAGCTGAAGACATCAGATTAATTGAAACCGCTATTTCAGGAGATCAGATTTCGTATGAAAAGCTTATGAAAAAATATTATCAGCTGATTTATAATCTTGTTTACAGAATGATTTCAAAAAAAGAAGATGTAGAAGATCTAACTCAGGAAGCATTTATAAAGGCATTCAATTCGCTGGAAAATTTTGACAGGCAGTTTGCTTTTTCCACCTGGCTTTTCAAAATTGCTCAAAACAATGCAATAGATTATCTAAGGAAGAAGAAACTGTTTACTTTTTCTATTGACAAGGAAATTGATTCCGATGACAGCGACTATAAATTTGAAATTCCGGACAGTGAAAACAAACCCGACAAGCATATCATGGATTCGGAGATGAGAAGTATTCTTGATGAAGCAATAGAGTCACTTCCGAAGAAATATAAAGATGTAATTGTATTAAGACACAAAAGCGAACTTGAATATGAAGAAATTGCGAAAAAGATGAGTCTGCCTCTCGGCACAGTTAAAGCTCATATTTTCAGGGGAAGAGAACTTCTCAATAAGTATCTTAAAGATAAGATAAAACATTATTAAAATTCTTACTCTTTTATTCTTCGAATTTGTTTGTTAAATTCGCCCGGATCGGTTATCTGATCTTACTTATAAAAAAATCATTTTTATCCTGAACAATAAATATTTTTATCTTACATAAAATTTCTCCGGTAAATTATTTAACGAAATAACCCTGCTGACCTTGAAAGACGAAACACCTTTAATGAGACAATACCGAAAAATCAAGGAAAGGTATCCTGATACAGTATTGCTTTTCAGGATGGGGGATTTTTTCGAAACATTTGAGAATGACGCTGTTACTGCATCGAAAGTTCTCGGCATAACCCTTACCAAAAGATCAAACGGTGCCGCATCTGAAGTACCTCTTGCGGGATTTCCGCATCATGCTCTGGATAATTACCTTCCTAAACTGGTTAAAGCTGGATACAGGGTTGCCGTATGTGAACAGCTTGAAGATCCCAAATATGCCAAAGGAATTGTAAAGCGGGATGTTGTTGAAGTTGCTACACCCGGCGCGAATTTCTCGGAAAAACTCCTCGACCATAAAACCAATAATTTTCTGGCTTCGGTTTTTTTAAAAGAAAACACATGCGGATTCTCCTTCTGTGATGTTTCTACCGGAGAATTTGCGACTTCTGAGATTCACACAAAGAATTTATCCGAGCAGATTGACATGATAAATCCTTCCGAGATTCTGATTTCGAAAAGAGAAAAAGATAAAGTTTATAAACTTCTTGATTATGACCCGGATGCTACATTTACCGAACAGAAAAACAAATTTTTATTTACAAAGGTAGATGACTGGGTTTTTAATCTTGATTTTGCAAGAGAAGTTCTTACAAATCACTTCGGCACACATTCGCTCAAAGGATTCGGAATTGATGAAATGCAGGAAGGTATTATTGCAGCAGGCTGCATTATGAATTATCTCAGCGAAACTCAGAAAAATAATCTTCCTCATATTAAAAAAATTTACCATTACGATTACACGGATTACATCATTCTTGACCCTTCAACAAAAAGAAATCTGGAAATTACTTCTTCGATTTCCGAAGGAAGCCATGAAGGTACACTTATTTCAATACTTGACAGGTCGAAGACTGCTATGGGAGGAAGACTGTTAAAAAAATGGATTTCAAGACCTCTTAAGAAAAAAGAACAGATCGAAAAGAGATTAAATGCCGTGAAGGATTTTTTCGAAAATAAAAAGGAAAGAAAAATAATTTCGGAAGATCTGAAATCAATCGCCGATCTCGAAAGACTCCTTTCTAAAATATCCACTGGAAGAGCAGTAGCCAGAGATATTATTCAGCTGAAAATCTCACTGAAAAAAATAATCGAAATAAAGGAAAAGTTAAAAAAACTTGGCTCTGTTCCCGTTAAAACACTGGGTGAAAATCTGATCGAACTGAGCGAACTTATTTTCAAAATCGAAAAATGTATTAATGAAAATTTTGTCAGCGGTATTGACAGTTTCGGAATAATAAACAAAGGCTTTAACGCCAATCTTGATGAACTAAAGGATATTCTGCTTAACGGGAAAACATGGATAGATAATTTTCAAAGCAAAGAAAGAGCAAGGACCGGTATCAATTCGCTTAAAGTGGATTTTAACAAAGTCTTCGGCTATTATATAATCATCACAAAAGCTAATCTTGACAAGACACCTCCGGACTATGTCAGGAAACAAACTCTTGTCAATGCGGAAAGATTCATCACAGACGAGCTGAAAGTTTATGAAGAAAAAATTCTGAACGCTGAAGAAAAAATCGAAGATCTGGAAAAGCAGATATTCAGCGAACTGAGATTATCAATTCTTGATTATACAGATCCGGTTCAGCGAAATGCTTTTCTTATCGCTACACTTGATGCCCTTGTAAGTTTTGCCGAAGTATCGGAGATATATAATTATTCTCAGCCTGAAATAAATGACAGCGATTGTATTAAAATTATTGACGGCCGGCATCCGGTTATCGAACGGCTTCTTCCTGCAGGCGAGAAGTATATTGCAAATGATACCGAAATAAATTCCGGTAATATTCAGATTATTATCATTACGGGTCCTAATATGAGCGGGAAATCAAGTTATCTGAGACAGGTTGGTTTAATCACGCTTCTTGCACAGATCGGATGTTTTGTTCCTGCCAGAAGTGCAACCATAGGAATTGTTGATAAAATATTTACCCGTGTAGGTGCTTCTGATAATATTGCAAAAGGCGAAAGCACTTTTCTTGTTGAAATGCACGAAGCAGCAAACATTCTTAATAATGCCACTTCCAAAAGCCTGATTCTTCTCGATGAAATAGGCAGAGGCACAAGCACATACGACGGTATTTCTATTGCCTGGGCTATGACAGAATTTCTTCATGAAAATCCGAATGTAAAAGCAAAAACACTCTTTGCTACTCATTATCATGAGCTTAATGCTCTTGCAGATATTTACAAAAGAATAAAAAATTACCGGGTGGAAGTAAAAGAGTACAGGGACAAGGTTATTTTCCTCAGAAAAATAACGGAGGGTACTGCCGATCACAGTTACGGCATACAGGTAGCTCAGATGGCCGGTCTTCCCGAATCCGTTACAAAACGCGCAGCTGAAATATTGCATTCTCTGGAAGATAAGGAATACAGAAGGCAGCATAAAGATGAGTTTCAGATTAATATGTTCGAGTCGGCAGTTACTGAATTTAAAGATGAAAGTCTGAGAAAACTTCTTGACGAAGTCGATATTAACGGTATTACACCTTTGGAAGCCCTGAGTATTTTAAAAAATATTAAAGATAAAATTTCGGGAAACTGAAAACATTTTCAATAAAAATTTTCATTCATTCTGATTTTTTTTATGTTTGTTAATTTTTCCTGTTTTCACGATTGTTTCCCCTGATTCAGCATCAATTCTTAACTGGGCTTTTCCTGTTTTTGTAAATATCCAGAAATTGTATTCATATTTTCCCTTGTTTTTTTTGAATGCCCATTTCAGAATTTTCCGGGAATATTGTTTTTCGGCAGTAATTCTTGCTTCATCAAATGAAACTGAATTATCATCAGGAACAATATTATAATCAAACGGACCTTCGGATGCGGAAATATACAGAATATCCTTCTTATCAGAATTTACTTCAATTCTAAGTGATCCTCCGCCTGAAGTTAAAATATCTGCAACCCATATGGTATTTCCGCTTTTGTATTTCTTCTCAATTTTTACTACCTCGCATTTTATTAGAGAAGAAATATAATCCGCTATGTCTGAAATTTTATCCAAAGAATCGGAATACTCCGTGAAGTGTTTTTTGCATAAAGCATCTGCAGAATTTATATTCAGCAAAATTAAAACCGGTATTATACACACCCTGATTTTCATTTTTCTCCCTGGTTTATTTCATAAACAATAAAACAAGCAGTATCAGGATTTCAAACAGTATTTGCAGTCTTAGATTTGAAAAAACATTTATTTTTTTCAGGAAATTTATTAACCGGAATATTTAAAATACGTAGAATAAAAGGTAAAGTAAAAAAATCTGTCGTGAGTTTAGTTTACTTCATCAGACTATCATTAAACTCTCCGGACTTTCCGCGGGGAATAGAAAGGCTTTTCCAGTTTCTGCTTCCGAGATGCTTGGCTATATAAACAATCTGACCGGCATGATATCCGTAATGCGCAAGCTGACGGTTTACAGCTTCAATCACTGTATGTTTTTCTTTTCTTATGTAAACAGTTTTCGTCAGATCGGATTCATTTAATGAATCAAGTGTATCGAACAAACATTTCCAGCCTCTTTCCCACCTGGTAATTATATCATCTTTGTCGGTATAAAATACATTTTCAAATTCCTCGTCACGGTTTCTGTATTCTTTTTCGCCGTCAGAATTCAGGAAATCTGTCCATCGTGAAATCATATTGCCGCTGACATGTTTTATAATCACTGCTATGCTGTTGGATTCCTCATCAGGCGACCAGAAGAAATCTTCATCTTTTATCTGTACAAATGATTTATCGCAAAGCTGTTTCAGTTTGAAGAATTCTTTTTTACAGCTTTCCAGGTAATTTTTTTCCGGTGATTCGGTATTCATTTTAATTAAATTAAATATTTGTAACTTCGGTTATTGGTTTTTTCCGGGTTTGTCGGTTCTGAGATTGAATCCCGGAAGCGTAAGTTCCGTTGTTCCGATTAATGTTTC
>JAEUSI010000001.1:78741-115985 GCA_016788375.1 Ignavibacteria bacterium
GGAACATACTGTCCTTTCGGATTTTTGTCAACTTTAATTTTCGAAACTTTTTCTTCTTCGTCAAAATAAATATATAAGTCATCACCTTCAATATTATTAATTCCGTTTGCTTTTCCTTCTTCATAAAGGAAATAAATGCTTCTGGAATTTCTGTTAACCTGAATCTCGCTGATCTTATTATTTTTGAATTTTAACGTTATATCTTCTCCGCTTATCTGGTCATATCTGTCACTGAATGTCAGGTTATTATTTCCGGAAATTACAAATGAAATATCCGAAACTGTCAGACCGTCAATTTTTCTGACATAAACCGTCTGAAGCTCATTGTCCGGCAATTCGGCATAAATAGAGTCTCCGGTCATCTGCATATTCCCCTGCCAGATAACAGGTTTATCCGAGATTGACAAAGTTTCGTTATCTTTGAAATATACACCTGTACCGCATTTGGAATAAAAATCATCCCTTATGAAGATTACATTTCCCCGGGCAATATACTTTTCCGGTTTATTTCTGAAAGCTTCCATTAAATCACAGCTTATAAAAACAGAATCCTTTCCGTTTTCAGTCTGAACAAGTTTAGCGCTGTCTTTAACCAATGTATAATTTTTTAATCCGTAATTTTCCAGGGTTCTTCCCGTAATGACAGTGTTTTTATTCAGACTTACAATTTTTACATTACCGCTTGCAACGGATTTTCTTTCTCCGGAATAATTAGATGCTGTATCGGAAGTTATGATTGTTGAATCACTCTCAATGTTCACATTCCCGTGTGCAAAAGTCCTGCCTTCCCGTTTATAAAAATCTATGTTCTCAGCTTTAATGACGGCAGAATCTGTAGTAACTGTTACCTTTCCCTTTGCAAACGAATCCTCCGTGTTCCTCATATATGTAAGTTCATCGGAAACAATTTTATACTGAGAATTAACTATAATTACTTCACCCCTGAAAACTGCTTTTGCATCATTAAAATAATAAAATCCATCATCAGCTCTGAGCGCGGCATTCGGATCTTTCAATGTGACACCTCCTTCGCAGAAAGCTTTTTTATCGTCTCCGAAATATGTTGCCCGTGAAGTAAACAGAGAAATTGTATCCTGAATAATTTTTACATTTCCGCGAAGTTCAACTCTGTTTGCATTTAAGAACTGTGTTGCCGAGCTGCAGTATACTTTTACGTTACCCTGAACAAATTCAACATTACCGCTGGCTTCCCGGACACTCTGACCGTCAATTGTTTTGCCGGATAATTCATCGGCATTCTTCAGCTCAATTTTCTCCTGAGAAAAACTCTCCGAAGAAATCAACACAAGAAAAATAAATATATATTTTTCATATAATTTCAAAATGCCAAAAACCTTTATTTATTTCTGTTTAATTTTATTTTGAAAATGTTCCGCTTACTTTAAATATCTTATAATTTTTAAGATTCTGATCTGATTCAAAACCGATGCCTTCAATTGTTTCTTCCGGGGTTTTTATACTTACAAAAACATCCGAGGAAACCTTCTGTGTTTTATTTTCCCAGAAGAGTTTTTGAGTATTCAGTTCGCTTCCTTCATTGTTTATGACTATTACACTGTCGTAAATTTCAATATCCTTGGTCTTGTCATCAATCCTTCCTCTTTGTCCCGAAAGCCTTGAAACCTGAACACCGTTTTTAAAAAAATCAACTGTTGCGCCGCTGTCAATCTGGGTATACCCCTTGCTCTTAAAAACAGATATATGACCCGCTTTTAAAATTGCCTTTGTATTGCCGAGTTCCGAGAAAATTACGGTTGAATTCCAGCTTTCCTGAGATACTGAATCTTCCAGTTTAGTTTCTGAATTCGGTGGTTTGAACTTATCTTCACAAGAAATAAAAAATAAAGAAAACAGTACTGCCGAAAAAATTAATATTATGATTTTATATGACAAATCAGAGCCCTTCTTCTATTAATCTGTGCATATGAATCATTCCTACCGGATTTTTTTTATAATCTCCGACAATAAGCTGAGTGATTTTATTTTTCTCCATCAGTTCAAGCGCTGAGTATGCAAGCATATCTTTTGAAATAATTTTCGGATTCGGATTCATCAGATCTTTTGCCACGGTATTATCAATATTATCCCAGTTTTTTTCAAGAAGCCTTCTGATATCTCCGTCAGTGATGATTCCGACAATTTTTGATTTTGAAGTGACACAAGCACATCCAAGCCTTTTAGATGATATCATGTAAATAATATCCTTAAGTTTTGAATTGATGCCGACAACAGGAATATCTGAACCTTTAGTCATAATATCATCAACTTTCAGCAAAAGCCGCTTTCCCAGATTTCCACCGGGATGGACAAAAGCAAAATTTTCAGAAGTAAAATCTCTTTTCTGAAGAAGTGAAATCGCCAGTGCATCTCCGAGAACAAGCGCGGCAGTAGTTGAAGATGTAGGCGCAAGGTTATGCGGACATGCCTCTGCTTTCACCGAAGCATCCAGCACAATATCAGAAAGCACTGCAAGATCGGAATCGGGATTTCCCACAACAGATATGATTTTTATTCCGAGGAGTTTAAAATTCGGAATGAGCTGTTTTATTTCAGATGTATCCCCGCTTTTTGAAATAATCAGAATTATATCTTCTTTTCTTAATACACCCAGATCACCGTGAAGGCTGTCAGTGGAATGCATAAAAATCGAATAAGTCCCGGTTGAATTAAAAGTAGCAACAATTTTCTGAGCTATTATTCCTGACTTGCCTATTCCGGTTACGACAATTTTCCCCTTGCATCTGTATATGGATTCAACTGCATCGGTAAAACTATCCTTGAATTTTTCATTCTTAAAACGGCTTTCAAGATCGGAAACGGCTTTCTTTTCTGTTGCAACAACTTTTCTTCCGTAAGAGATAATATCCTTATATGCTTTTGATTTACTCATTGATAACATTTTATAATTTAGATATAATACTCATTATGAAAATTTTTTTAAATATCATTACAAATAATAAACCCGGTACAGAAAAACAATAAAAATGGTAAAAAAAGGAGAAGAACTCTCTGTTGATATTTTAAGTCTGAATTCCGAAGGAAAAGGAATTTCGAAAACTGATGAAGGATTTGTTGTTTTTTCGGAAAAGACGCTTCCGGGTGACAGGGCAATAGTCAGAATATTAAGGAAAAAACCGAACTATGCCGAAGCAGTATTGCAGAAAATAGAAATCCCTTCTGTATACAGGACTGATCCTCCATGCCTGCATTTTGGTGTCTGCGGCGGATGCAAAATTCAGAATTATGATTACGGACAACAGCTTAAGTTTAAAAGAAATGTTGTAAAAGATGCATTTGAAAGGATAGGTAAATTCGAAGGAATTAAAATACCTGATACAGTTTCATCCGAAAGAACATTTTATTACCGCAATAAAATGGAGTTTTCATTTTCTGACGATGAATGGATGACAGAAGTAAATTCGGGAATCGAAAAAGGAAATTTCGCTCTCGGACTTCACGTTCCTAAATTTCATTCGAAGATTCTGAGAATTGACAGATGCTTTCTGCAGTCAGAGTTATCAAACGGAATTTTGAATTTTACCGGTAATTTTTTTAAAAGCAGAAATATTCCTGTTTATTCAACACGGACAAATTCCGGATTCCTGAGATTTTTAATAATCAGGCAGAGTTTCAATACTGAAGATTTAATGGTTAATCTGATTACTTATGATTACGATGAAAGACTGATGCAGGAATATACCTCAAGTCTGATTTCAGAATTTCAGTCTGTCACTACTGTCATAAATTCCGTTTCAGAGAAAAAAGCTCAGGTAGCGACCGGTGAAAAGGAAATTGTCTTATACGGCAGCGGATATATTACTGAAATTCTCAAAAGAGGCATAAAAAATTTCAGTTTCAGGATTTCACCGCAGTCTTTTTTTCAGACAAATACTTTACAGGCGGAAAAGCTGTTTAACATAGTGACAGAATTTGCAGATTTCGGGAATGAAGATAATGTTCTGGATTTGTATTGCGGTACAGGAAGCATATCACTGTTTATATCTGACCTTGTGAACACGGTAACCGGAGCAGAGCTAATACAGGATTCTGTAATTGATGCGGTAAGAAATGCAGAATTAAACCGGGCAGACAATTGCAGATTCATTTGTACGGATATTAGAGATTTCCTTCTGAACAAATCGGAAAATGACAATTACGACAAACTCATACTTGATCCCCCTCGGGCAGGTCTCCATCCGGAAATATGCAGGATACTGTCTGAAACAAAATTCACAAAAATGCTGTATGTTAGCTGTAACCCGCACACTCAGGCAAGAGACTTACAGATAATCTGCAGCAGGGATAATTACAAAATAGACAGGATTCAACCGGTGGATATGTTTCCTCACACATATCATGTAGAAAATGTAGTAAGTCTTTCCGTCAAATAAAGTGATTGATTGACTTTTTAAAAACGGAATTAATATATATGTTATAATTGAATTCAGAAAATCAAATCAAAAGATGCAGATGAAATGAATTTTTACTTTTTTATATAAAGTAAAAAGAAAGGAATGCAAATGCAAACTACAGAAACTTCAGCAAAAGACAAAAACAACATTCTATGGGTTGATGATGAGATAGAATCTTTGAAATCAAACATTCTGTTTCTGAAACAGAAAGGTTATAATGTTAAGGAAGCTACAAACGGCGAAGACGGGATAAATCTTATCAAAGACAATGAATTTGATCTTGTTTTCCTTGATGAAATGATGACAGGAATGGGAGGACTTGAGACACTGCTAGAAATCAAAGATATAAAACCCAGCCTTCCGGTTGTCATGGTTACTAAAAATGAAACCGAAAGTCTGATGGAAGATGCCATAGGTAATAAAATTTCAGATTACCTCATAAAACCCGTAAATCCTACACAGCTGCTGCTTGTATGCAAGAAAATGCTTGAGTCAAAGCGTCTCAAGGGAAGTCAGGTATCAAAAGATTACATACAGGAGTTCAATAAGATTTCCATGAAAATTATGGAAGGTCCGGACTGGAAAGAATGGATAGACATACATATGACAATGACAGGCTGGGAGCTTGAACTTGATGAACATCCTGATCTGGGATTAAAGCAGACTATTCTTACACAGAAAAGAGACTGCAATACCGAATTTTCCAAATTTGTCGAAAAGAATTATCTCGGCTGGCTTAATACAAAGGAAAACAGACCTATACTTTCAACCGAAATAGTTGATAAGTTTGTAATACCGGAACTGGATGAAAACAAATCTGTATTCCTGTTTGTAATAGACTGCATGAGAATGGATCAGTGGATGGTAATGGAAAAATATCTTTACGATTATTTCAAAATCACAAAGGATTTTCATTATTCCATTCTTCCTACAGCTACCCCATACAGCCGGAATGCAATATTTTCGGGGCTTTTTCCTTCAGAAATCGAACAGCATTATCCCGAACTCTGGAAGAAGAATGATGATGATGAAAACAGCAAAAATAATTATGAAAAGGAATTTCTTGCGAAACTGCTTGAGCGCAGAAGAATTAAGCTGAAAAATGAGATTAAATACACGAAGATAATGGATTCAAATTTCGGCAGAGGCATAGAAAGCAAGATTATGTCTTACTGTAATAATCAGCTCAATGCAATTGTAATTAATTTTGTAGATATGATTGCCCATTCAAGAAGCGATAATGCAATATTAAAGGAAATCGCTCCTGATGAATCTGCATACAGATCTCTTACTGAATCCTGGTTTGAACATTCATCATTCTTCGGAATGCTCCGTCAGCTGTCCGGAAGGAAAGACATTAAAATAATAATCACAACTGATCACGGAAGCATAAGATGTCTTCACGGGGTTAAAGCCATGGGTGATAAGGAAACCTCAACAAATCTCAGGTATAAATGCGGAAGGAATGTCAAAGCGGATTCTCGTCATGCATTATTTATCAGAAATCCGCAGGAATACAAGCTTCCGAAACGAAGCGGAATGATCAGCTATATAATTGCAAAAGAAGACTTTTACTTTGTTTATCCAACTGATTATCACAAATACCTTAATCAGTATAATGATACATTTCAGCACGGCGGAATATCAATTGATGAAATGATACTTCCGGTTATAACTCTTGAATCAAAAGCTTGACAGAAATTGTTTCCAGAAATCCAGAAGAGACATTTGAAGCCGGCAGAAAATTTGCTGCCGGCCTTGCTCAAAACAGTGTTGTAGGATTATACGGAAATCTCGGGTCTGGCAAGACTGTATTTGTTAAGGGAATATGTGATTATTTTAACGTAAAAAATGACGTAAACAGCCCGACATTTATTATAGTAAATGAATATACCGGATTTGATAATGCCAGAAAATCCGTTTTGAACATTTATCACTTCGACTTATACAGGCTAAAAAATCTTAAAGAGCTTACCGATACGGGTTTTGAGAATTACTTAGCGACAGATAATTCGTTGTGTATTATTGAATGGCCGGAACTGGCTGATGAATACAAAAGTGTTTCATTGGTTAAAGTAAATTTAAGTCCGGGAGATTCCCCCGGCGAAAGAATAATCAAATACTGAACATCATTGGGCATACTGCTTATAGACAGTTCTTCAAGAATAACTGAATTCGGATATATTGAAAACAATAAGATTCTTTTTGAAAAAAAATCCGGCTTAAACTCCAAAGCCGACAGTCTGATTTATGATATAAAAACTTCTTTTGAAGAAGCAGGAGTTAATTGCAGAGAAACAGAAACTGTAGCGGTATCCAACGGACCGGGTTCATTTACAGGTCTTAGAATCGGTTCATCTGCAGCAAAAGGAATGTGCTTTTCTCTCGGATGCAGACTTGTAACAATTAACACTCTTGATATAACAGCAAATAAAATCAGGACATCAGATATTATTACTTCCATGATATTCTCAAATCCGAGAATTCCGGAATTTTTCTATTGTGATTATAAATATGAGTTAAATATTCTGAAAAGAATTTCGGGATATAAAACCGGGAGTATAAATGAAGTTGTGAGGAACAGGGACAGTATTTATTTGCTTAATGAAAAAATTACGGACAATATCCCGTCAGAATATACAGAATTAATCAATGATGTTTCGGATAAATCCTCAATAATTTCTCTATGGGAATTAACCAAAGAAGCAATGTCTGCAAATAATTTTGCCGATTATAGACTTTCAGAACCTTATTACATGAAGGATTTTGTTCCCAAAATATGATTTTATTTTAGAGATAATGTTGCTTATTTTGGAATACAAAAATAATTATGGCCTGGTTTAAAAGATCAAAGGATAATATTTCACCGGATACACAGAAAAAGGATATTCCTGACGGTACATGGATAAAGTGCCCCGAATGCAATGAGATGATGTTTAAGACTGTTTGGGAAGCAAATTATTATCTTTGCACTAAATGCAGTCATCATTTCAGAATTGGAAGCGAAGAGTATTTTAAAATTCTTCTTGATGCCGATTCATTCAGAGAAACAGAAAAAAAACTCCGTTCAGTTGATCCCCTGAATTTCGAAGATACAAAACCATATAAAAACAGAATTGCCGATACAATCAAAAGCACTGAACTATATGATGCCGTAAGAACGGGTACAGGTAAAATAAATTCCATTGATGTTGTAATAGCATGCATGGACTTCGGATTTATCGGAGGAAGCATGGGAAGCGTAGTAGGGGAAAAGATAAGCAGAGCTGTTGACAGAGCAATTAAAAGCAAATTTCCTTTAATTATTATATCTTCAAGCGGCGGAGCCAGAATGATGGAAGGAGCTATCTCATTGATGCAGTTAGCAAAAACAAGTTCAAAGCTTGCCAAACTCAGCGAAGAAAAAGTACCGTACATTTCGATTTTAACAAATCCTACAACCGGCGGATCTACAGCATCTTTCTCTATGCTCGGAGATCTGAATATTGCCGAACCGAAAGCTTTAATAGCCTTTGCGGGACCCCGGGTTGTAAAACAGGCAACGGGCAAAGATCTTCCTCCGGGTTTTCAGAGAGCGGAATTTCTGCTGGAACACGGATTTATTGATTTCATAGTTAACCGAAAAGACATGAAAGACAAGCTCACCCAGGTACTCAAACTAATTTTAAATTAATGAAGGTAATAAAGGAAATTTCTTCAATACAGGATATTTCTGATTATTACAGATACACCGGAAAAAAAACAGCACTCGTTCCAACAATGGGTTTTCTGCATCCGGGTCACACTTCTCTCATGCTCAAAGCAAAAGATGAGAATGATATCGTTACAGTTAGTATATTTGTAAATCCGACTCAGTTCGGTAAAAACGAAGACTATTCGAAATATCCGAGAGATTTTCAAAGAGATTATCATATATGCGAAAAAGCCGGAGTGGATTATATTTTCAATCCGGATGTAAATGAAATGTACGGAGACAACAATCTTACAACCGTAAGTCTAAGTTCAATCACAGATAAGCTCGAAGGAAAAATCCGTCCCGGGCATTTTACCGGAGTAGCAACTGTAGTAACAAAATTACTGAATGCAGTCAAACCGGCATACTTATATTTAGGGCAGAAAGATGCTCAGCAGAATGCAGTTCTGAAAAAAATGATCATTGATCTCAATATTGACACTGAAGTAAGAATTTGTCCGACTCTAAGAGAAGAAAGCGGTCTTGCAATGAGCTCAAGGAATACATATCTGACACCTGAACAAAAAGACAAAGCTTCAGTCTTATATTTCATTTTAAATGAAGGGAAGCGTATGATTCTTGACGAAAAAACCGGAGACATTAATTCAGTTAAAGACAGAATCCGGAAAATTTTTTCGTCAAAAGCGCCGGAATTCGAACTGCAGTATTATGAAATTACGGACAACATAAATCTCGAACCGATTAATGATTTAAATTTGTATAAAGGCGAAGTACTTATTTCCGTTGCCTGCAGGGCAGATACAACGAGGCTTATAGATAATGTAATTTTTCATAAAGAATAATATTTATTAAACATAAAAGATATTCACGGTGAATAAAAAAATATCAACGGTAATAATGGCTGCAGGAAAAGGCAAACGAATGAAAAATCCCGAAAAATCAAAAGTAATGCATAAACTGAACGGAAAGCCTCTGATTCAGTATGTTACCGAGTTATCGGATAAGATAAATTCGGAACTTATAATTATTGTTGTAGGTCACCGGAAAGAATCTGTTATTGAATTCATTAACGGAAAGTTTTCGGATAAAATAAGCAGGATTAAATTTGCCAGTCAGGATGAACAACTTGGCACCGGACATGCCGTCATGCAAACAGGAAAATTTCTTAAGGATTTTAAGGGAGATACGCTTATTCTTTCAGGCGATGTACCGTTGCTTAAATCCGGTACTGTAGAGTCCTTTCAGGATTTTCATTTTAACAATAATTTTGATGCAAGCCTTATATCTGCTGTTGTCGATAATCCGTCCGGTTACGGGAGAATTCTGCGGGACGAAAATGATAATTTTTTTGAAATCAGGGAAGAGAAAGACTGCACCGAAAAAGAGAAGCTTTGCAAGGAAATTAATTCGGGTATTTATTTGGTAGACACAGGATTGCTTTTTGAAGCTTTGAGTACTATTAAAACAGATAATGCTCAGCAGGAATATTATCTGACAGATATATTCGGATATTTCAGAAAAACGGGCAGAAGTACAGGAGCTTATGCCGTTAAAGATGTAAGAGAAATAACCGGAATAAATACAGTAGAACAGCTTGAAGAACTTGAAAAATCATTACTTGTAATTTAAATATACTTAAACAAAAAAATATATTGACCGACATAATAGCTTCAGTTTCGGGAGTAAGAGGAATTATCGGGGATAATCTCACTCCTTTCAATATTATCAAATTTACTTCCGCATTTGCGGAATACAACAGGAGGAAAAACTTTAAAAAAAAAATTGCTGTAGGAAGAGACGGAAGAATATTCGGAGAAATAATATCTGCTTTAGTAATTAATAACTTGCTTCTGTCGGGATTTGAAGTGATTGACATAGGCACAGCGCCAACGCCGACTGTTCAGATTGCAACAGAAGATTTAAAATGCAGCGGAGGCATATCTGTAACTGCATCGCATAATCCACAGATCTGGAACGGTTTGAAATTTTTAAACGGTAACGGAACATTCCTTGATGAATCTCAGGTTAAAACCTTGCTGAAAATTGCCGAAGGAAATAAATTCATTTATGCCGGCATTGATAAAATAAAAACCGTAACAACGGATTATTCCTGGAATGACAGGCATATTGAGAAAGTATTAAGATTAAAAATAATAGATGTAGATAAAATAAAAAAAAGAAAGTTTAAAATAGTTGTAGATGCCGTAAATTCATCCGGCTCGTCAATTGTACCTTCTCTTCTTGAAAAGCTCGGATGCAAAGTAATAAGACTGTTCTGCGACGGTACAGGAAAATTTCCGCATACACCTGAGCCGGTTCCCGAAAATCTTAAGCTTCTGTCAGAATCTGTATTGAGGAATAAAGCTGACTTAGGTATTTCTGTGGACCCGGATGCTGACAGGCTTGTAATAATTACTGACCTTGGCAAGCCGTTCAGCGAGGAAAATACGATTGTAACAGCAGTTAAACATGTTCTGAAAAAATCAGGAAGGAACAAAAGCGCAACTGTTAATTTATCAACAACAAGAGGAACGGATGACATAGCTTCCTTATATAAAGCTAAAGTTTTCAGAAGTTCTGTCGGTGAAATTAATGTTGTAAAGGAAATGATAAGAAATAAATCTGTAATCGGCGGAGAAGGAAGCGGAGGAGTAATTTATCCGGAACTGCATTACGGCAGGGATTCCCTGGCTGGGATAGCACTGGTTTTAAACGAGTTTGCTGATTTCGGGGGAAAAGTAAGCGATTTTAAAAAAACCTTGCCGGAATATTTCATAACTAAAACAAAAATTGAAAATGTAAGAAATCCCGATAAAGTGATAAAAAGAATTGAGAATAAATACAGGAAGAATAAGGGTGTAGTCAGTATCAGTATTACCGACGGACTGAAAATTGACTTTAAGGAATACTGGATACATCTGAGAAAATCAAATACAGAACCTATTATAAGAATTATCACAGAAGCAAAATCCTTGAAGGAAGCGGGAAATATTCAGAATGATTTTCTTGAAATGATCAGAAAAGAGTTATGATGAAGTTACTGAATTCAGATTCAGTTTTTATTAAATACTTTTTTAAACTTTTGCAGTTCTACTATTTTTAATTTGTTCAGTGCAGTTAAATATGAAACAACAAGAATTACATTTATCAAAAAAATCCAGACACTGCTTATATTAAATCCGTTAACAAAATAATAACCCGTGACAAAAACAATTATGCTCATCAATATAATCACCCTTATTTTTTTCCAGTCATAACTGATATTATAAATTCTCTGAGAGTAAATATATATTATTACAGTCATAAATCCGTAAGTCAACAGAGTTGAGAAAGCGGCTCCCATAATTCCCGTTTTAGGAATCAGTAAAAAATTAAGAAGGAGATTTATCAACAATCCTGACAGTGCAAATGCAAAGAGAGAACCAGTCTTATCGGTGAAAAACGGTGCTGCATTTAACACAGAATACAATCCTGATAAAAAGTAGGCGAGCATAACGACAGGTACGATGGATATGCCTGACCAGTATTTTACATCCAGAAAATTAAAGCCGAAAAAATTTAATGAAACGATCTGATCCATAAATATTGAAAAGACAACAAACAATAACAGACCTGCAAACACGAAATAAGTAAAGATACCTGAAATGATTTTCTTATTGTCCGGATTGGAAGCAAGATTCAGGAAATAAGGCGTCCAAGAGAATCTGAATGCGGATATCAAAAGGCTCATAACAGTTGCAAGGCGGTAATTAGCCCAGTAAATACCGACTAAACTTTCATCAAAGTAATACTTTAAAAAAAATCTGTCAGACATATCTATCAGAATTAAAAATATTCCTATATAAATAAATTTGTTTCCGTAAACAAACAATTCCTTTATATCAGATGCAGAAATTTTAAGAGTCAGGTATTTTCGGGTTATTAACAAACCAACCGCAAAGGTAACAAATGCTGAAATTATGTAACTGTAAAAAATAGATTCTACTCCTTTTTTTAAAACCGCAATAAAAATCAGATTACACAGCAGATTGACGGTAAAAGTAAAAATATTTAAATAAGTATATGTCTTTGTATTAAGATCCGCTCTGAACAGAAGCAGAGGAAATCTGTAAAGAGTGTCGATTAAAATTACAATGCTCATTATCCGAATCAGCGAACCGCCTTCGGTTACATCTTCAAATTTAAAAAAAGATGATATTGAACCCGAAAACGAAAAAATCAGAAAAGATAATAAGAAAGAAGTTGCAAGAAGTGATATCAGAACTGAAGAATAGATTTCTGATTTTCTTTTCAGATCATCAGCTTCAATGAAATATTTCATAAAAGAAGTTTCCAGTCCGAATGTATAGATTACGCCGAGAAACAAAGAAATGGACTGCACAAGCGTAAACAATCCAATTTGCTCCGGAGGGAAATAATTTGTGTATAAAGGCAGTAAAATGAAGTTAACTGATTTATTAAGAATAATACCAAGACCGTAAATTACAGAATGTGACAACAGTTCACCAGCATGAGATTTTTTGACTGTCATATGATATTATTCTTTTCATAAATATTCATCAACAATTCATTTACCGATGAATATGAATGGAATTTTTCAACCCATTGCCTTCCTTTTGCAGACAGTTCATCCCGCAGAGACGCATAAGAAATTAACTTATGCAAGTTGGTTTTAAGAGATTCAATTTTTGAATGTATAAAAGGATTATCCCTGATGAAATTAAGATAATCTTCCGAGAATTCAGTAATGGTTGGGATTCCCATGGAAAGATTTTCTATGGAATTTTTCCCGTAACCTGTTCCTCCCATTTCACCTCCAACCTGGTCTATTGCAATGTCACATTCACTTTTTATATGAAGGACTTTTTCTCTGTCTACATTTTCAAGCAAAATAAATTCAAAGTCACATTCTTTTTCCAGATCGCCAATTACCTTTAATATCTTATCCGTTCCTTTGTATCTGCGGTTTGTAGGAGAATGTATAATCTTTACTTTTTCGTTATTTCTTTTTTTGATTGCAAATTTTCTTTCGTCAAAAGGGAAATAAATGTAGTTAATGCTTTTATACAATTTCAAATGATCAAATTCGACAGTAAGATTCAAATCGCTCATTTCATCAAGTTCACGGAAGATTCCTCTGGTCCTCAGGTCACTTCCGAAATAACAGCAGACAATTTTTTTATTTCTTTTTTTAAGTTCCTTTGCAAATCTGAGATCTCGGAAAAGATCCATTCCTCCGTCAAAATGATATATATCATAATCAAAAAGATTGTATTCTTCAACAGCTTTAAAGATTTTATTTTTATTTTTTTCATCACGCAGAAAAAAATAAATTTTTTCAGGTAAATTTTCAGGTTTAAGATACTTCAGCCCCGAATCCGCCTGATTAAGCACTTTTTTATCTCGCCATTTCTTTGCACGATGACCTTCCGGCAATTTGAAATCAAGACATATATCCTCTTCAAAGCTGATGGAATTTCTGTAAAGTGTTAAGAGATTAGATTTTGCGCCGAATTCTTTATGCATCTGAACAAAATCATAAGGCATTCCCGCATAATTCTGAGGTGCTATGTGTAATATTTTTAATGCCAATTATAATCTATTTTGTTTTTCAAATTATTTAATTAGAATGACAGATAAAATATAAAAGTGCCGATAAAGACACAAAGAATTTTTATTTTAAATTGCAGACAAATCATACTGTTTTATGATTTATCATATTGCCGAAAAAGAAGAGTGGGAAAATTCAGAAAATTATTATTGTCCCTTAACTTTCAATACTGAAGGATTTATCCACTGTTCAACCAAGGAAAAGATTTGCGAATCTGCTAATAAATTCTTTAAGGGAAAGAGTGGCATTTTATTACTGAGTATTGATGAGAATAAAGTTACTGCTGAAATAAAATGGGAGGACTTATACAGTTTTAACTACAAATTTCCTCACATTTACGGAAAATTAAATAAGGATTCGGTTATTTCCATAACGGAAATATATTCTGATACTAACGGTGAGTTTAAACTATAACGGATAAAACTTACGGAATAGAGTTAATTGTTCAACAGTCTTAAAATATTTCCCGAAAAGATAAGCTCTTTGTCAGAAGCGGGTATATCCAGGCTTTCGACTACGGGAATATACATAAGCGGAAGACCAAGATTATAATCACTTCCGAAAACAACTTTTTCAGCGCCGATTTTTCTGACAACTTTATTTACAAAATAAAATTCTCTCACGGATTCGGTACCAAGATATACATTATCAAATTTTTTATTTTTAACTTCATCCGCGCATTCAAGATAAATTGAAGGCTGATCGCCTCCGAGATGAGCAAGAATCAATACCAGTTCAGGATATTTTCCCGCAACTTCAAGAGGATAATTATATCCCGCAATTTCCTTCCATCTGCCGCAGTGAACAATAACAGGCTTATTGTATTCGCATGCAAGTTCAAGATATTTTTTATATGACTGGTCGGTTATTCTTTTTCTCTGAACAGAAGGGTGAATTTTAAACAGTGAGATTTTATCCATATTGTTTTTCAAAAATTCGTCCAGCTTTTTATCCTCCGGATTGATCCATGCATTAAAATAAAACTTAAAATCTGTCAAATCATAAACTTCTTTCAGTAAATGCTCGTTCGGAGTGTTATCAGCCGGCATGCATACGGCAGAATCTACACCGGATTTTTTCATGACAGTAACTGCTTCCTGAACGTTAGATTCATAATTGTAAAATAATTCACTCCATTTTCCTATATGAATATGTGCGTCAATAATTTTCATCAGAAATTATTTATTTTTTTCCTGTACCAGTTATAAGTTCTTATTATACCTTCATTCAGATCCACTTTCGGTGAAAAACCGAGAAGGTTTTTAGCTTTTTCGATGCTGGGAATTCTCAGTTCAACGTCAACATAATTTTTCGGAACATAAACAATTCCGGATTTTGATTTGCAAAGAGTTACGATTTTTTCCGCAAGTGACGAAATAGTAATAGTTCCTTTCGGATTTCCGATATTGAATACTTCCCCGACGGCATTTTTATTACTGAGGCATAAATCAATTCCGTCAATCATATCGTCGATATAGCACCATGATCTTATCTGGTCTCCCTCACCGTGAATTTCGATATTTTTATTTTTAACAACATTTTTTATGAATATCTGTATGGCACCTTCGCCTACCTGACCCGGTCCGTAAATATTAAAAGGTCTTATTGTTACACAAGGATACCCGTATTGTTTATAATAACTGTGAACAAGATGTTCTCCGGTAACTTTACTTATTGAATAAGTCCATCTTCCCTCTCCAACCGGAGCAAAGTTTGTCTGGGATTTTTCACTGGATTTGTAAGCGTATGCTCCGAGAACTTCACTTGTAGAAAAGTCCAGAAACCTTTCAAGCTTGCCGGAATATTTTTCCAGGGCTCGCAGAAGATTTAAAGTTCCGTTGATATTTACATCAAGAGTCTTAACGGGATCAATTATTACAGTATCAATACCTGCAACAGCTGCAAGATGTACAACAACCTGAGGTTTGAAATCTTCACATTCTTTACGGAGAGAATCCGGGTTAAGGACATCATCCTTTACAATTTTAATATTTTTTGACTTAAGTTTTTTAAACTTAAGCGAATCCCTGTAAAAATTGTCGTATATAAGAATTTCATTATTCCTGTAAAGCTTTTCAGCAAGTGTGCTTCCTATAAATCCTGCACCTCCTGTCAGAAGGATTCTCTTGTTTTTCAGTTTCAATTTTAACTGGTTTTAATTTATGTCAAGTTCAAATGATTTTCTCAGAAATCCGTTTGCCAGAAAATTTTTTTTAAAAGCAAACAATCCGTCAATCAGTTTTCCGCCGGAATCAGAAGTACCGGTATCATAATATTTAAAATTATTTTCTTTTGCCCACTCAATTGACTTATAAAGAATGAATTCCGATACTCTTTCCATTTTATATTTTTCATCGTCGGCAAGATAAAAATTCAGAATCATTTCCCTGTTTATGGAAAACAAAAAACAGACAGCTACGACTTTTGAATCAAGTTTTGCAGAGAAAAGAATAATTTCATTTTTAAAATTTTTTTTAAGGTATATAAGTTCTTCGAAGGAATGAGTCGGATAAACTCCTTTGAGTTTTCTGTTTTCGAATAATATTTCATAATATTCCGCAAAATTTTCTTCTGTTAAATCCTCAGATACAATTTCAAGATCAATTTTTTTAAGGGTTTTCCTGATTGACCTTTTTTTAGGTTCGGAAATTTTTCTGAATTCAAAATTCTCAAGATCAATAATGTTTGAAACAGATACGGAGGAAACCCTGAATCCGTTTTTAATAAGCGCATATTCTGTTTCTTCATTTGGATTCTTATTATAAAGAAACGGCGGATTTTTCAGGATGCACTTGTTAAAATTATTTAATCTGAGATAATCAATAAAACTTTCCGTAATCTCAATAAATTTTATAAGATTGATTTTTTTCTTCCAGAGAAAACCGCCAAAACTTACACCTTCACAGGAATTGTATATCTTCTTATCTTCCGAAGATTTTTCACAGCCTATCATAATTGCGAGAACTTTATTCGAATCACTGTCCTTGAATTTCAGATGATGCCATTTAATTTTTTTATTAAATACATCATTATAAGAATTAAATTTATAATCAAAAAACAGATTGTACTGATTCCTCAGAAACTCTTTCCACTCAAGATCACTTTCAATGTCTGTTTTAATTACACTTATCATATTTTAGTTTTCATACAGTTCATAACCGGGAGAACTTACTGCAAGCCTGAATTCGGAAGGTATAAACTGATCCGAATTCCCGTATACAGCCCTGTTAATTCCTTCTTTTTCAACTATAATTTCGTATCCGCCTGCAGGAAGCTGTTTTAGTTTTTCTTTTACATTTTCATAACCTTCCTTATTATCCAGAAAAATCAGTTCATATTCATTGTTTTCCCAGCCGAGATCCAGTCCCTTAAAATAAAAACTGAACTGAGGATTATGCCTGTAATTTGTTGCAACATATACAATTTTATTTCTGCCGCTTTTCTCGATTTGATTTTTTACTTCTGAAATGTGAAAATCATTTTCCCAGAACGGTACATGAATGAGATAATATAAATTCAGTATCAGAAAGAATCCAAATATAAATATATAAATTGCTTTTTGTAGTTCAATTTTATCTGCGATAATTGCTGCCAGAAAATATAATAAAGTTAAAACTAATGCCGTTGAAATAAGTATGAGAAGCTTATTTTCTTCATATAAAAAGCTTTTGATTTCGGGTCTGACTGATTCAGTTGCATACCAGAATATGTTCAAAATAAGAGCTGTTATCAGAGTTCTCTTTAAAATAAAATTTTTCTTATCTATCTGGCTTATGCAGGAAGTCATCAGCAGGCATCCGGGAGTCAAAATAAGAAGCACATAAACTTCAAGTTTTGTTTTAAAAAGAGCAAGTATAAGCAAACCTGTCAGAAACCAAATCCATAAAATTATCTTTCCGGTACTGAGAGAGCGGAATGATTTTAAATCAATATACATTGAAAAAAATATCAGAACGCTAAAAGGGATTATTGTTAACAGATAATTAATATGATACAGTACACCTGAATTTTTTTGGTTCATTTCCACTCCGTAAACAGCCCTGTCATAGATATGAAATTTGAAAAAAAAGTCCGTGAAATCACTTCCGTATTTTGCAAGCATAAAAATGTGCCATGGCAGTGCTATTAATATTCCGATGAAAACAAGAAATACAATATCCTTAAATCTGAAATTTACTTTATCTTTTACAAAGAACCAGCTGATCACTAAAATCATAGGGATATAAAATCCGACGAGAATTTTTACCATCAGACAGCAGCCGAATGAAACAGCACTTAATACAAGATAGCGGTAATTGAGAGATTCATTAAATTTGATAAATGTATATATTGAAAATAAAATAAAGAAAGTATAAGGATAGTCAAACTGAAATCTTTTCGAGAAGACATTAAAAATAATATTGCTGCAGAAAATCAATGATGCATAAAAAGCTGTTTTAGAATCATAAATTTTTTTTCCCGCTGACATTATAAGTACAACACAAAGGAGGCTGAATATAAAAGGAATAATTTTAAGAGCGAATGAATTGATGCCGAAAATTAGCGTGGAAAAATATCCGATCCAGATGAGAAGCGGTGGATGTGATCCTGAATAAAACCTGCCGACAGAATGAGAACTCTGATCAAAAAAATCCCCGTTTAAATGTATAGAAAGAACTCTTGTCGCATACATTCCTTCATCCCACGGCTGAATATCGGAGAAAATAATTCCGGGAAGTTTTACTGCGCATAAAAAAACAACGATAAAAATTATCAACTTTCGAAAATTAATATCGTTGCTTATAAAATTATCGGCATTTGAGTAAAAGTCGGACATAAATTCACTTTAGAGAAATAAGCAAAATCAGAAATTCATCCCAAGTGAAAATGTATTGCTGTTACCGAAATTGCTGCTGTAAGGGACGAAGGCATAATCAAAATAAACCCCTTTGTATTTAAAACCGATTCCGGTTGTAAAATTTTTGTTTTCATATTCTGTCTGATAACCCATTCTTAAGAAAATGAAATCTTTGTATCCTGCTTCTGCGCCGGTATTAATGTGAAAACTTCCGCCGTCAAGAACTGTAAACCCGTCAAGTCCGAGTAGAAAACTGAATTTTTCTTTTTCAAATTTATAACTTCCGCCGAATCTGAGAGCAGAAGGTAGTTTTGTTTCTTCATAAAGCAGTGCATTGACAGATCCGATATTGACTAAAACCAGTGCAACACTCAGATTATCTTTGATATAACTTGTTCCAAAGTCAAAAGCAAAACCGGACGCTTCATCAACATAAATTTTTTCAAAAAGATACTTACCCGTAATCCCTAAATTAAAATTTTTGTTAATCCTGTAACTAAAGGACAAACCGGTGGATAAATTGCTAGCGTCAAATGTTTCTATTGCAGCGCCAGGAATATTCCGGATTTCAAGATTACTGATTGACGTTGAAAAAACACCAACACCAAGCGCGACTTTACTGCTTAACGGAAATTTTAAAGCCAGAAAATCCGTATTGACATCCTGAACAAGTTCATTATGCATTATGATTACATTGCTTTTATCACCAACACTGAATCTGGACGGGTTGTAAATAAAAGCGGTAGCGTCATCAGTAACTGACGAAAAAGCTTCACCCATTGAAATAGCTCTTGCTCCGGCTCCTAATTTCAAAAAAGCAAGCCCGGTATTTCCGGGACCGTCATTCTGTGCTTTTAAATGCTGAGCAGAAACTGACAGCACGATAAAACATATTATTAATTTAATTACTCTCATTATTATTTAAATTTAAACACAATTCCTATATTCTGAATAAGATCATGGCTGAAAGGTTCAACTTGTAAAGCGTAATCAAATCCGAGATTAATTGTTTTCGAAAAACTTTTATCAAGACTCAAGCCGAACGAAGGCTTAAGATTTCCCGAAAAATCTTCTGCCGAGAAATCAATTCTGTCCATTCCTGCTCTGAGTTTAAGCTGTTTAATAACGTTGATTTCAACTCCGAATCTGAAAACAGTATTGTTACTGTTTTCAATAAGATCTGTACCGGTTGAATCATCAGCAGGAACTGTCAAAGACGGATTAAAATACTGCTGAATTGCAAGGGAAGCAATTCCCAGATTTTTGGGAAGAAGATAAGACCCTCCGAGGTTAAGAACGGCGGGGAATTTATCTTCGGTTGTATTTCCGTTACTTCCGTACAATTGCGAAGTCTGCCATTCATATTTTGCGCCTAAATCTATAAAACTTAATCCGAAAGAAAGATTTTCGCCTGCTTTATAAACACCTCCGAAATCAACAGCAAATGAAGTTGCTGTAACATCTTCATAAAGTTTAGCATAATAAAGTTTAAAACCTATGCCGGCTGATATTTTATCGGATAATATAAATCCTGTTCCGAGATAAAATTCATTTTCAAAAGTAGAAAGCATTCCGGTTTGACGTGTATCATTATCTCTTGAATCAATATCACCTACACCTGCATTCAGCCAGGCAATTGTAATTCCGGCACCGCCTGATTTCTGTTTTGGTAATTTAAATTTTTTTGTAAATCCGAGAAAATTTAGTTTTCTGTCAAAACTCAGGAAAGTGTAGCTTAAATCTACTTTCCCGTCTTCCTGAAAAGTTGATAAAGCCGGATTATATATTCCGCTTGTACCTCCGAACACATCAGAAACCACAGCATTACTCAGTCCGAGACCTCTGGTAGTGAAGCCCATTCTTGAAAAAGCACCTGCATAGCTGCCCAGCTGAGCATAACCTGAACAGGTAAAGAGTAACAACATCATTATTATAAAAAGTTTTTTCAATGTATTAAAAGAAATTACAAATTCGATTCTGATAAAACTGAACATAAAATTTATTTACTACTGAAGTAGAATTATCTTACCCCAGACCGGGTTTTCATTATCAAATTCAACACGATAAAAATAAACACCGTTTGCTACCTGATATCCGTTGTCATTAGTACCGTCCCAGGATGTAAACAGCACATCAGTTCCGGATCTTGTTGCATTCTGAATCAGAGTCCTGACAGGATTCATGCCGAAATCAAATATTTTTATTGTAATGCTTGAAACATTTGTCGTGCTCTTATAATAAATCCGTGTAACTTCATCATCCGGCGAGAAGGGATTAGGAGCTGCATAAGTTTTAATGTCCGAAGATAAATCTATCGGAGAAACAGCGCGAATGATGTTCCACTTACCGATCCATGGCGAGCCGTATTCAACCGTACTTACCAATGCATCTGCGCTGCCTATATACAGAGTGTCACCGATATGATTACCGCAGTAAAATGAATTTGTCCTAAGCTGGTCTTTTGTTCTTTCATCATAAATAACTCCTGCTTTAGACCAGTTGAAATTTCCGAAAACAGTTCTCCACAATCCTGCATCAGTATACCCGTATGCAATGGAATCCTTAAATGAAATTCCGTTTGTTTTTATATCATCAAGCGTATTGTACCAGTTAGCACCGCCATCAGAAGAATAACTGAATGCATCAAATTCATCCAGTTCTTCTGCCTGTCTTGTAGCACCCCATACAATTTCCTTGCCGTTATATTTCTGCACTTCCATATTTACCACAAAATTTCCTGAGATACCGTTTCCGCTGCCGGTATTTGCATAATTATATTTGTTCCAGTTTACCCCCCAGCTTGAAGACTTATTAATTCCGTCAGCTGTTCCGACATATAGTGTAGAATCATTTACGGCAGTAATGCTGAAAACTCTTTGATTAAGATTGTCTCTCGGATTAAGGGCAAAAGTATATCCGGCAGTATTGATATTAATACTGTCTAGATTATCCGGAGGAAGAAGGACTCTTTCCCACGTAACTCCGTAATCTGTGCTTTTTCTTAATCCCCCGGCAAAACAGCAAATCCAAATCGTATAATTTTCGGGATCATTTTTTGTTTTTGTAATTGCAATATCATAAGAAAGATTTTGCTGCGGCACAACAACAGGAAGTGCATAAAGAGTGTTTGAACCGTAAACAATAACAGAATCTGACCTTAAGTCTACCGGCTGAGGATAAGAGGACCAGCTGTAACCGAAATCGGTTGAAATTTTAATTCCCGTTCCTGTGGGAACAGAAGAGCCGCTGATTTCCTGACTTATAGCAGTTGAGGCAGCTATCACTTTTTTATTAAGACTAAATCCTGCAATATCATCTTCACCGAACGGTGACAAACCGTAATAATACTGATAACTGCTGAAATTATTTACGGTACGCATGAGACCACTTCCTGTGGCAAACCAAACCGTATCTCCGTTAAGCAATATATCAGTTATGAAATTGCTTACCGGTGTGCCGGATACATTCGGAATTACAACTTCCGACAATACAAAAGAATTATCATAGTTCTTATTCATAATATTTCTTCCGGATGTATTTTCGGTAATTTTGTAATCTTCAGCAGTGAAAATGTTCTGAGAAAAACAAATGTTTGCAGAAAGCAATATTATTACAAGATATTTCATTAATCAGGCTGAATAAATTTAATGCTGTCGGTCAGAGGGATTCCGGAAATTCCCGAATTATCCTTTACCGTAAAAGTATATTTAAAATATCCGTATGAAGACGGATCTGAACTGTATGAAACATAATTTGAAAAAGTAAACTGCCCGTTCTGATTATTAAACATCGGAATCGGAGGCAGTGTGACTCCGTTTGGTCTGACCGTAACAAATGTAACGTCTCTGATATCGCATAAACCGTCCGGATCACCTGCATTTACGGTAATTGTAAGCAGGGATGAATCACCCGGCAAAGGTCTGATAACACTGTCCGGTAAATTTGACGAAATAATTACAGGCGGCTGATTCGCGGAATTTACAACCCTGAAATCTGAAGTAATCAAATTGCTAAATAGACCCGAATTATTTTCAGCAAGATATTCAATATTGTATTTCCCTACCAATAAGCATTGTATATTACTTATGCTGACTGAAACAGAATATCTCCCGTCACCTGAAACTGTGTCCGGACTTATCCCGTTGTCCGACATAAAAAACTGTCCTATCTGAACTTCCTGAGGATTTGTAATTGAACAGATTACATAATTTAAAGGCGAACCTCCGTTAACATTAACGGCTACAGAAGTATTCAGAATAATCAAAGGGCTTGAAGAAGTTGTAAACACTGTATCCGGATTCTGATAAGGATTAGATATTACAGGTGCATAAATGGAAGGGTCAATTACGGTATTATTGTTTTCCTCACAAGAATAAAAAATAAAAGCAGCAATTAACGGAATAATTGCTGCATAAACAAATTTAATTTTTCTGATATTTATGATAATATGATTTTTAAAATTATCTAAGCGTATAAATATAATCGATAAAATTATTTAGAAAAATTAATTAAATAAAAACGTTATTTTCTTTTTACTCTTTTAACATCCGGATAAATATTCAATCCCACATCTATGCTTACAATACCCATATATCTTTTAAATCCGGGACCGCCGTTTGAATCGCCGTCATTTAGATTTAAATTTTCAGTCTGACCGTCAAAAGCTGCTGTATTATCATCATTAAACAGGTTCATCAGATTGTACCTTGCTCCGATATTAAGACCTAAATTTCTTTTTTTGTTTTTAAACACAAACTCAAGACCGGCTTTAACTTCCATACCCACTCTGAATGAAGATTCAAATGACCTGGCATAATTTAAAAGTGTATCAGCCGGATTTGGTTCGAAACTTCCGTTAATGATATTTCCCGTGAATCCGATTCCGTAATAGCTTCTGAATCCGTAAGTGCCGAAAAACAAGTATTCATATCCGGCGTCAATAGTAACAATATCATAACTTGTTTTATTGTAATCGGAAAAATCTGAATTTACCATCCCTTTATAATCAAAGCCGAGATATATTCTGTCATTTTTCTTTTTACCTGGGCTGTATTTACCGTACAGATAACCACCGAAACCCCATCTCATCCCGTAATTATCTGCAAGATTAAACGAATTCGGAGAATAATTTGCTCTTCCGTATGCATCATTTGTTGCTAAATTCCATGCAGGTCCGAATCCTATGACCCAGGAAGGTCTTGAATAAGTATAATATTGTTGTGCAAATATATCCTTATTTAGAAACAGAATTGTGACTAATATAAAAATACTGAGTACGATTTTTTTCATTTAGAATCCTTTCTGTGAAGTGGAAATTTCTGTAAAATAATTTATGCCAAATTAATATTTTGATTTAAAACAATCAAGTATATATTATCTTTAATCCGCTTAGAAATTAATCGATATCTGATTTTACAAAGCAAGTATTTACAGTATTTCAGAATATTTAAATATTTGATTTCAACTTAAATAAAAGTATATTTTTTATATTACTTCAACAGATGATTTTTTCATTAAATATTAATTTTAAAAAATTTATATTGAGTCATGATAGAAACATATATTCCGATTATAATCTTATTAGCTATCGCTGTAATCTTTGCTGTGACGAATGTAAAACTTTCTTCACTGCTTGGACCAAGCAGACCAGGCAAAGAAAAATTATCAACTTATGAAAGCGGAATTGAACCTGTTGGAACTGCTCATGACAGATTTTCTGTCAAATTTTATATGGTAGCTGTACTATTCATTCTGTTTGATATAGAAGTTGTATTTCTTTATCAGTGGGCAGTATCATTTCTCAATCTTGATACAGCTAAAATGATTTATTCATTCATCAGTGCAATTGTATTTATTATTATTTTACTTGTAGGTTATATTTATGTAATTAAAAAAGGAGCTTTAAAGTGGGATTAGAAGAAAAACTCTCGAAAGACGGTTTCATTACATCAAAAATCGATGATCTGATTAAATGGTCGAGAAAGAATGCTCTGTGGCCGATGCCGATGGGCATTTCCTGCTGTGCAATTGAGATGATGGCAGCTGCCGGACCAAGATTTGACATATCAAGATTCGGAAGTGAAGTATTCAGATTTTCTCCGAGACAGTCCGACGTTATGATTGTTGCCGGAACTACTACATATAAAATGGCACGGGTTGTAAAGAAAATTTATGATCAGATGCCGGATCCGAAGTGGGTCATCGCTATGGGGGCATGTACTTCAAGCGGAGGGATGTACAGAACATATTCCGTTGTACAGGGTATTGATCTTTTTTTACCTGTAGATATTTATGTTGCAGGTTGTCCTCCGAGACCTGATAATTTGTTAAATGCATTAATTAAATTGCAGGAAAAAATCCAATCCGGACAGGAAGGTACTTTTTCAATAAATTAAACCCAGTTTAATTTCAACACTAACTAAATAAGGAGAAGCTATGAAACAAATCTATTTAACTTTCTTAATTTTGCTGTTAATGGCAGGATTTACAAAAGCTCAACCGGTA
This sequence comes from Ignavibacteria bacterium, assembly GCA_016788375.1. Lineage (GTDB taxonomy): Bacteria > Bacteroidota > Ignavibacteria > Tepidaquicellales > Tepidaquicellaceae > JAEUSI01. Next base: position 103,821 of record JAEUSI010000001.1, read on the forward strand.
GTATGGTCTGAAGGTTTTGAGACTTCCGACAGTTTAAATTTACCTTCGGGATGGTCAATTTATTATAATTCACCCCCTACGGATACATTAGATCCGTTCTGGAACTGGACAGTAAGAACTGTTGGATCATCTCTTCCGGGTTTACAAACCAGTTTAGCTGTAGTTCATTCCGGGACAAAATCAATTGGTGTAAGCTGGTATGCAGGTCAGACAACAACTGGAATATCAGATGCATGGCTGGTAACAAAGAAAATAAGAAACGTTCCCGCAGACGGTTTATTCAGTTTCTGGGTGACAGGAGGATCTACCAGTTACAGTGACAGTGTTTCTATCTGGATAAGCACAGGAGATTCCACACCTGCTTCATTTTTATCAAATCCTAACAATGAAAACCAGAATATTCTATTCCCAATAGGATCAACTTACGGATTGTACGAACAATATTTTGTTGATCTGTCCAGCTATGCAGGTCAGAATGTATATATAGGTTTCAGATATAACATGAATACTGCAATAAACGGATATTTTGTACAGCTGGATGATGTTGAGTTTCAGGGAACAGTTTCTGTAAATCAAATAGGTTCTATAGTACCGGATAAGTTTTCATTAAATCAGAATTATCCTAATCCGTTTAATCCGGTAACTAAAATTACATTTGATCTTCCGAAAAATTCTAATGTAAAACTCACAGTATTCAATTCACTCGGTCAGAAGGTTACGGAGTTATTCAACGGATTTAAATCTGCAGGTAAGTACGAAGCAGTGTTTGACGGGGGTAATTTAACCAGCGGAACTTATTTTTACAGACTGGAAACAGAATATTTTACCGAGACAAAGAAAATGCAACTGATTAAGTAGAAAAACTTTTTTGAATTAATTTTAAAACCCGCTTAACTGCGGGTTTTTTGTTGTTTAAAATAAATTTTATATTGAGTAAGTTAACAAACAAATTTTAAACAATGTCCGAACAGAATATAGAAACTCTCAAAACAAAGTTGAGTAATTTTAAAACGGAATTTACTGACGTTAACGGATATACAGGAATATATGTTGACGGGGAACAGATTCTTGACGTATGCAGAATACTTAAAGAGGATCCGGAATTAATGTTTGATTCACTTCTGGATGCAGTAAGCGTCGACAGATTTCAGAAGAAAGACAGATTTGAAATGATTTATAATATTCTTTCAATTAAATACAATAGAAGAATATTTATCAAAATAAAACTTGATTCCAAAACACCCGAAATGGAAAGCCTTTCACAGATTTGGAAATCAGCAAACTGGTATGAAAGAGAAGCCTATGATATGATGGGAATTAATTTCAGGAATCATCCTGATTTAAGGAGGATGTATATGCCTGAAGAATTTGAATATTATCCTTTAAGAAAGGATTTTCCTCTTATGGGAATACCGGACTCAATTCCGTTGCCGAATAAATAATCTGTATATACAGAAACAAATTTACACATAATGCCTAAATTTAATAATACTGAACAAGTAATACCGGAACGCGTAATAAGAAAATCCGAAATACAGAAAGTTCTGGAATCAATGGAAACCGATGATCTGAGTATTTCATATTCTGATGCACTTGATAATGAAATGGTTTTAAATATGGGACCTCAGCATCCAGCTACTCACGGAGTTTTAAGACTGCTGGTCAGCCTGGACGGAGAGACAGTTAAGAAATGTGTTCCCGAACTCGGCTATCTTCACAGAGGTTATGAAAAACTTGCAGAATCCAGCACATACCATGAATTCATTCCGCATACGGACAGGCTTGATTATCTCTCACCGATGGCAAATAATGTTGCTTATGCACTTGCGGTAGAAAAGCTGATAGATCTTGAAATTCCCGAAAGAGGAAAATACATTCGTGTTATTATTGCCGAGCTTGCCAGAATACAGTCACATCTGCTTGCATTAGGTGCGCTCGTAATGGATATCGGAGCTGTTACTCCTTTCTTATGGGCTATAAGGGAAAGGGAAAAAATTCTGGATCTGTATGACATTATCTGCGGAGCGAGGTTTACAACATCTTATACGAGAATCGGCGGAGTTGCACAGGATGTTTCAGACGAAGCATTAGCCGGAATAAAAAAATTCACGGATGAATTCATTTCCAATCTGAATGATATCAGAAATATTGTCGAAAGGAATAAAATCTTTATAGTCCGTTGTGAAGGGATAGGTTATCTGTCTAAAGAAGATTGCATTGAACTGGGATTAACCGGTCCGTTACTCAGGGCATGCGGAATTGACCGGGATCTTAGGGTTAACGAACCCTACCTTGTTTATGATAAACTAGATTTCAGAATACCGACATATACCGACAGCGATTGTCTGGCAAGATATTACGTAAGAGCCGAAGAACTTGTAGAATCAGTAAAGATTCTACAACAATGCCTGGAAAAAATTTCCAAAGGTCCCCACAATGCGCTTCAAACAAAAAAAGTGCTTCCTAAAAAGGATAGGGTTTACACAAAAATGGAAGAACTTATTCACGATTTTATGATAATCAACTTCGGAGTAAATCCTCCGAAAAGAGAATCATATTCTGCAATTGAAGCTTCAAAAGGTGAACTTGGATTTTATTTTATAAGCGACGGAAGCGGACATCCTTACAGACTGAAAATCCGGTCACCAAGCTTCTGCAATCTTCAGGGACTTGCTCCAATGATGAAGGACTGTATGATATCCGATACTGTTGTAATTATAGGCAGTGTAGATCCAGTAATGGGTGAAGCTGACAAATGATTTTCATTTAAAATTTTTCATTGGCAAAATTAAACAATCTAAGATTCATTTTATATGAGTGAACAAAATTACAATCCGCAATTCGATGAGAACGAATTGAAGATGGTGGAGTATCATAAATCCAAATATCCTGCGCAGATGGCCGCAGTAATGCCTGTATTGTGGATGATACAGGAAAAATACGGATGGATTTCTACTGATGCCATGAAATATGTCGGCGAACTACTGAATCTTCCTGCAGATCATGTTCTTGGCGTGGCAACATTTTATACAATGTATTTTAAAAAACCGGTCGGCAAATATCATCTTCAGATCTGTACAAATGTTTCCTGTATGTTATGCGGAGGTTATGATGTTTTCAATCATGTTTCAAAAAAACTAGGAATAAAGAATAAAGAAGTTACTTCTGACGGATTTTTCTCAATAGAAGAAGCGGAATGTCTCGGAAGCTGTGCAACCGCACCTATGCTTCAGATAAACAATAAAGATTTTTACGAAAAACTTTCGCTTGATGAAGTGGACAAACTTCTTGATAAGCTAAGAAATTCAAATTAATCATTTTAATGGAAAAAATAATACTCAAGGATATTCCCGGCTTACAGAACATAGACGTATACATTTCAAATAACGGATATTCTTCTTTAAAGAAAGTTTTAACACAGATGAAGCCGGAAGATGTCATTGAAGAAGTAAAGAAGTCAGGATTAAGAGGCAGAGGAGGTGCCTGTTTTTCAACAGGTCTGAAATGGTCTTTTATGCCGAAAGGAAATGAGAAACCGAAATTTTTATGCTGTAACGGAGACGAAAGCGAGCCAGGAAGTTTTAAAGACAGGGAGATATTTGAAAAGAATCCGCATCAGTTTATTGAAGGATCTCTTATAGCTGCTTATTCAATGGGAATAAAAGCCGTTTATGTTTATATCAGAGGTGAATACTGGAAGTGGATTAATATTATGGAGGAATGTGTTGCTGATGCTTATAAAAAAGGATTTATAGGAAAAAATATTCTCGGATCGGAATTTTCTGTTGATATGTATGTGCATAAAGGCGCAGGAGCATATATCTGCGGCGAAGAATCTTCTCTGATGAATTCTCTTGAAGGCAAGAGGGGTTATCCGCGTGTTAAACCACCATTCCCAGCTGCTGTAGGTGTCTGGGGAAATCCTACAACAATCAACAATATCGAAACTCTTGCAAATGTACCCGAGATTATTAACAAAGGAGCCGAATGGTTCAGCAAAATCGGCGAACCGAAACACCCCGGAACTCTTCTGTTCGGTGTGAGCGGTCACATTAATAAACCTGGTGTTTATGAATTGCCGACAGGAACTCCTCTTATGACTATTATTAATGATTATTGCGGAGGTATAAGAAACGGGAAAGATTTTAAAATGATAATACCGGGAGGTTCTTCTATGCCTCCACTCACAAAAGAAGAATCTCTTACCATGAAAATGGATGCTGAAAGTCTGAAAGCAGTTGGTTCTGCAATTGGAACTGCCGGTGTGATTGTCATGGATGAAGATACTGATATTGTTCATGTACTTCAGAGGATTACAAAATTTTATTATCATGAATCCTGCGGTCAGTGTACTCCTTGCAGAGAAGGCTGCGGATGGATGCTCAAAGTATTGAACAGAATATTGGACGGTTCAGGAAGAAAAAGTGATCTCGACCTTCTGATTTCAGTCGCTGAAAATATAGAAGGTAATACTATATGTGCTCTGGGAGATGCTGCGGCTTGGCCTGTAAAGTGGACTGTCAGAAAATTCAGAAAAGACTTCGAAGATAAAATAAAAGATGATTCTCTTGAACTTAACGTCGTCAATAAAGTTCATGGTCTCAGAAATTCAAACGAGTATGTAAAGGTTTCAAATGATGAAAATTCAACTGTTGAGAATCTTATCGGGAAAGTTCAGGAAATAATCAATAATGACGACATAAAGAGATTCAGTTCTTGATTATTAAATCTTTATTCTTCCTGATTCTGAAAGCACATAAAGAGCATCAGTTGTAATCCATTCGTTAAAATCCGATTTTTGTTTACTGCTCCAGTCGACTCTTTCAAAATTCAGTTCCGGTTTAAATCCGTCATATTTACTGATTTTGTAATATTTGCTTCCCGTTTTCCAGCCGCCGGATTTTAAACGTTTGGACTCCAGTATATCCAGCGCTTCTGAGCATCTGCTGTCTTTTATAAATCCGGCTTCTGCCATAACTTTCAATCCGAATAAAATGTCATAATGCCAGTAGCAGGGATAATGAAGTTTTAAAAACTCCGGATTAATTATCTTACCATCTCTTATTTTTTTAAAGAGATTTCTTCCTAGAAAAATTTCTGCTGCATTTTTAACTGCATTTTTAACTTTGCCTTCATGACATTTCTTTAAACAATATGCCAAAGCTCTCAGTGGAATGAGTGATTCGGTAAATGAAGATTTTCGGGCATCTGGATTTTTATCACAGTTCCATCCTCCGTCCGGCCACTGCCATTTCAATAACAGATTTTTCAGTGTCTCTGATCTTTCATCTTCAATCCGCAGAGTCAATGTTGCAAACAATGCATTTCCCTGTTGTGAAGCACATCTTCTGTATCTTCCGTTTATGACCGGAACTGCCACTGTCCCGTAAGCACTTTTCTTATCTGTACAATCCTCTGAATTCAGCATATAGTCCGAAAGCCAAATGTCATAAACCTGATCTCTTAGAGGAAAAAGGGATTTGTCACCTGCCGGATAAAACAATTCAGCAAGATGGACAAGCACCCAGTGAGCTCCGAACCATTTGTGATAAGGCTTATCATATGGTGCTGACTTTCCGGAAGGATTACGGTGAGAAAGTAATTTTCTTACCCTTGAGGAATTCCTGATTTCCTCTCTCAACTTTAAATTGTTAGCAGAATCCGGATTTTCTTTCAGCAGAAGAATTCGGGTTCTGTATTTTACAGAAGGTTCATCAGATATTAACAACTGATCAATAATCTTCAAAATTAATTTCTTGCTGTTTTAAATTTTACCTGCTTCCCAGAATAATCTTTAAAGTAACCTGTTCATTTTTTCTTAATACAATAATTTCAGCTTCTTCACCCGGTTTGTACTCTCCCATTGCATACATATAATCGTAAATATTTTTTACATCTTTTGTCCCGAATTTTATTATAACATCTTCCGCAATAAGACCTGCTTTCTCTGCCGGACTACCTTCTTTTACACCTGTAATCTTCATGCCTTCGACAGTTGACGAATAATCTGGTATAGTACCGACATAAACTTTAATACTGCCCATTGTTCTGTTTTCATTGTTTGCTGCGGCAACTTTTATAAAATCAGGTTTCGTTTTCATTTTGTCCAGATTCATTGAAACATCATAAACCATATTAAGTACTTTCACTTCACCTTCGGCATTAATTTTATCATAATCGTCTGAAGGTGAATGATAATCCGAATGCGTTCCCGTGAAAAAATGCAGCACTGGAATATTTTTTGAATAAAAACTCGAATGATCGGAAGGTCCGAACCCTTCGGGATTTTTTGTCAGGTTAAATTTAAAAGAGTTGTTCAGACTGTCTATGAGATTATTCCATACTGATGAAGTACCGGTACCGTATATTATAAGCTTGTCATCTTTAAGCCTTCCGATCATATCCATATTCAGCATCGCTACAATATTGTACTTTTCAAATAAAGGTGATTTTGTAAAATAAGCAGAACCCAGCAAACCCGCCTCTTCAGATGCGAAACAAATAAACAAAATGCTTCTCTTAAGTCTGTTTTTTTCGGAAGAAAATTTTTGTGCAAGTTCAAGCACTCCGGCGGTTCCGGAAGCATTATCGTCTGCACCGTTATGTATCTGCTTATCTTTTCCGTTATACAATGATCCGTATGCACCGTAACCGAGGTGGTCTTTATGTGCACCAATTACTATTACTTCGTTTTTTAGGACAGGATCTTTTCCCGGAAGAAATCCGATTACATTATCAGTCAGAGCATTTACTGGCTCTACATCTGTCTCTATAACAGCTTTTACATTATTTAAAAAAAATGAATTGGGAATTTTGCTTTCATCAATATCTTTCTGAATCTGATTCAGATCGTATCCGTTTTCCGAAAAGACTTTTTCTATTATATCTCTTTTACAGTTAATTACAGGCAGACCGGCATTCTGAAGTACATTATCATATTTCAGTCCAATAAGCGCATCATCTCCCGACTGAGGTCCTGAGATAATAATGATTGCAGTAGCTTTTCCTTCCCGCGGAATGAGAGTTTTATATCTCGAAGGTTCATATTTCTCAAAGGGATTGTTGTGAGGGTCATTCTGACCCGGAGAATATCTCATCATTACAAGAATTTTTCCTTCAATATCAATCTCATTTCCGTTCTTATCTTTATAATCATCATAATTCTGTTCAGGTGCAGAAATACCGTATCCGACAAACAGAAGCTCTCCTTCAGCTTTACCTGAACCGCTGAATCCGAGAGGCATGAATTCCTTTTCAATTGCAACAGACTTTTCCGTTCCGCCGGAAACAAGTCTGAATTCATTTGTACCTTTTAACTTCATTTCCGTGACCATTTCAAAAGGCTGCAGATAACCGTTTACACCTGCAGGTTTTAGTTTGTACTTTTTAAATTCATTTATAATATAACTCTGAGTAAGTGAATCTCCGGCTGTACCCGGAAATCTGCCGGTTAACTGATCGGAGGAAAGATATTTTATATGATTGTAAACTTCTTCCTTCGTAATATTGTAATCTGGATTATTGCTCGTAATTTCACTGAAACTGAAAGCACTCAGAACAGTAACTATGGTTAAGAGTAATAATTTATAATAAATTTTTCCTGTAATCATAATAATTTTTTAAAAATGTATTTTAATTTTTAAACAAACTTCTGATAACCTTTAATAAAATCAAGATACAAATTTAATGCACTGTTAAATTATTTATATATCAGACAAGTCATTAATTGTAATGATTGCTGGCTTATTTTAAATAAAACAGTCTTGTTTAATTAATCTAATATTGTGATATTTGAAAAAGAAATAATCTAAAATTTAAATACAAATCCACTATGAAAAAAATAGCTTTATTTGTATCTGTACTTTTCATTCTTTCATCATTTTTGTCTTCTTGTTCATCTGTTACAGAAATAAACGGTTCCTGGAAAAAACCCGGAACTACTGCACAGAAGTATAAAAAAATAGTTGTAATAGGTGTTTTTAATGACCTGGTAAAGAGATCAATGCTTGAGAAAAGTGTAGTTAACAGTCTGACTGCAAACGGATTTAATGCAGTTTCCGGATCGAATATTCTTCCGAACAGCCTACTTGATACCGATAATGACAAAAAACTGGATCCTGATGCCCGGGAAAAAATCATTAAAATATTAAATGAACAGGGAATTGACGGAGCGATTGCTTTTACTCTCGAAGATGTAAAAAAATCAACGTCATATGTTCCCGGCAATAACTTCTATACACCGGGTGTAGGAATGTACGGATTCTACGGTTATTACGGAGCTGCATGGAATAATTACTACGATCCCGGTTATTATGTAACTACAACAAATGTTTTCCTTACGACAAATTTTTATAATGTAGCTTCAGAGCAGCTGTTATGGTCAACTCAGTCACAGACTGTAGATCCTCAGTCTATAAAAGATTTTGCAAGTTCTTACGGTCCGACTGTAGTAAATTCCCTGCTGGAATCAGGGATTATCCGAAAGTAAGTTTTTAAATTTATTTTTTTGCAAAGCAGTTCTGTTTCAGAGCTGCTTTTTTTTTATGCAATTGTAAATACTTTTAAATATTTCTAATTTATTTAAACAACTTTTCCGGGATAAGCATGGATTCTAAAATCAGTTTTATATTGAACGAAAATTTTATAGAAGCTGAAATCAATCCTGCTGTGGTTTTACTGGATTTTATAAGGAAGCAAAGACTCACCGGCACAAAAGAAGGCTGCAAAGAAGGTGACTGCGGCGCATGTACTGTTCTCTGCGGTGAAATTTCCGGATCCAAACTGACCTACAAAACCTTAAACTCATGTCTTCTTCCTCTCGGGAATATTCAAGGAAAGCACATAGTAACAATTGAAGGATTGAGTTCTGGAAAAAATGAATTGAATCCGGTTCAGGAAGCATTTGTTGCCGAAGGAGCCTCGCAATGCGGATTTTGCACACCCGGTTTTATAGTTTCAATGACTTGTTATTTCCTGAATCCTGAGATTATTTCATTAACTAAACCCGGATTTGTAATGGACGGAAATATATGCAGGTGTACCGGTCATAATTCCATTATAAGAGCTGCAGAAAAGATTTCTTCCCGTTTAAAAAGAAAATTTGTTTCTGATGAACCTGATTTTGTTTACCTTACCGAAAAAAAAATTATTCCGGAATATTTCTTAACAATTAAAAATCGTTTAAAGAAAATAGATATTAAATCCGGCAGGATTTTTGACTCTTCAAAACCGGGAATATATATCGGCGGAGGAACAGATTTGTTTGTTCAGAAACCGGATGAACTGTTTAAGTCAGAAACTATTTTTCTTCATAATGACATTAATCTTAAAGGAATTGAAATTAAAAATGGAAATTGTGAAATCGGCAGCAGTACAACAGTTTCAGAAATTCTGAATTCCGGCATAATACGCAAAATTATTCCGGGATTGGACAAATTCGGATTATTATTCGGATCTGCTCCGATAAGGAATAACGCAACAATCGGCGGGAATATCAACAATGCTTCACCAATCGGAGATATGACTAGTTTGTTTATGGCACTTGATTCTGTGCTGATCTTAACAAACGGAAAATCAGAGAGGGATATTCCGCTTAAAAATTATTTTTCCGGATATAAAAAAACCGAAAGACATAATGACGAGTATATGAAGAGTCTGAAATTCAGAATTCCTGAAGGAAATTACTTTATTAATTTTGAAAAAGTATCAAAAAGAACTTATCTGGATATTGCAAGTGTAAATTCATCTTTGCTGATTAATATTGAAAACGGAATTATTGCCTCCGCTCACATGTCAGCAGGAGGAGTTTCTGCTGTTCCTTTGTATTTAAAAAACACATCGGAGTTTTTAACTGCAAAGAAATTGTGTCCTGATATTGTGAATGAAGCCGTTAACACTGCACAGCTGGAAATTTCCCCGATTTCAGATGCAAGAGGATCGTCAGAATATAAAAGACTTCTTTTATCGAGATTAATCTATGCCCACTTCATTACACTGTTTCCGGAAATTATAAATATAGAAGACACATATGAAAGATTATGATATAATACATCATGTACGCGGTGAGTCGCAGTTTATTGATGATTTAAACATTCCTTCAGGAACACTTTTTGCATCAGTATATTATTCGCCTTTTGCACACGGGAAAATTAAAAAACTGGATACTGAATATGCCGGTTCAATTAAAGGTGTAGTAAGAATAATTACATACACTGATATTCCCGGAGAAAATCAGATTGGCGGTATTATTCCGGATGAACCGCTTCTTGCAGAAGATGAAGTACATTATACGGGAATGCCGGTAGCAATAGTCATAGCCGAATCTCAGTTTACTGCAAGAGAAGCTGTCAGAAAAATTAAAATTGAAATCGATCCATTACCGGTAATTACTGATCCTCGTGAAGCTTTTGAGAATGGTCATCTTATAATTCCGCCGAGAATATTTTCAAGCGGAGATACTGAAAATTCATGGAAAGAATGCGAATATATTTTTGAAGGGAGCTGCGAGTCCGGCGCACAGGAGCATTTATATCTTGAAACTCAGGGTTCATTTTCATTTCCCGTCGAGGGAGGGGGAATTAAAATAGTATCATCCACACAGGGACCTACAACAGTGCAAAGAGCTGTATCAAAAGTACTCGGAGTTTCAATGAATAAAATTGAAGTTGAAGTTCTCCGTCTCGGCGGAGGATTCGGCGGCAAGGAAGATCAGGCAACTCCATGGGCTGCAATGTCTGCTTTGTCAGCATTTATTCTGAACCGGCCGGTCAAATTGATTCTTCCGCGGCATGATGATATAATTATGACGGGAAAAAGGAATCCGTATTCATCTGATTTCAAAATCGGATTGTCAAAGGACCTTAAGATACTTTCCTATGAAGTAACTTTTTACCAGAATTCCGGAGCTTCAGCAGATTTGTCGCCTGCAATACTTGACAGATCTCTTTTTCATTGCACAAATGCATATTTCATTCCGAATGTAAAGGCAACCGGTTATTGCTGTCGTACAAATCTTCCGTCAAATACAGCTTTCAGAGGATTCGGCGGACCTCAGGGAAAATTTGTGATTGAATGTGCAATTTCAAAAGCAGCGGAAAAAACAGGTGTTGAAGCAAGTGTTATTCAGAGAAAAAATCTTTTAAAGGAAAATGATGTGTTTCATTACGGGCAAATTGCTTATAATGTTCAGGCGGAAGCCACTTGGAATAAAACCGAAAATCTGTTTAACACGAAAAAAATCAGGGAAAGGATTAAAAAGTTTAACTCTGAGAATAAGTGTTTTAAAAAAGGATTTGCCTTCATGCCGATCTGTTTCGGGATTGCATTTACAAACACAAGAATGAATCAGGCAAATGCACTTGTGAATGTATATACAGACGGAAGTATCAGCTTCAGCACTGCAGCTGTAGAAATGGGGCAGGGAGTAAATGCAAAGATAAAGGAAGTGGTTGCAAGAACGTTTTCAGTCAGACATGACAGGATTAAATGCGAAACCACAAACACGACACGGTCGGCAAATACTTCTCCGACAGCTGCAAGTTCGGGTGCAGATCTGAACTGCGGCGCAGTATTGAAAGCATGCGGCAGAATTTTAATCCGGCTGAAGGAATCAGCCGCCGGGGAATTAAAAGAAAAAGACAGTTCAAAAATTGAAATTATCAATGAAAGAGTTTTTTACGACGGAAATGAAACTGACCTTGACTGGGATATTCTGATCGAAAAAACTTATTCGAAAAGGATAAGTCTTTCTGCACATGAACATTATTCAACGCCTGATATTCATTTTGACAAAAATACAAACAAAGGCAGTCCGTTTCGCTATCATGTTTACGGAACAGCGGTGATAGAAGCTACAGTTGACTGCCTTCGCGGAACTTATGTTATTGATTCTGTGCAGGCAGTTCATGATTTCGGTCACAGTCTGAATCCTGTTATAGATAAAGGACAGGCAGAAGGTGCAATAATTCAGGGAATCGGCTGGATGACAATCGAAGAAATTATTTTCAGCAAGGAAGGAAAACTTCTGACCGATCTGCTGTCAACATATAAGGTTCCTGATATTCATTTTGCACCTGAAGTAATGGATATACATTTTCTCGGCGAACCAAATCCATCTGGCATATTTAATTCAAAAGCTATCGGAGAACCGCCTCTTATGTACGGAAT
>JAEUSI010000200.1 GCA_016788375.1 Ignavibacteria bacterium
GAAGTAAAATTATTGTAAGAAATATTTCCTTTTCCGGGATTATCTTCCGCAGATAATTCCGGAACAACCGGATTCTTCCTGTATCTTGCGACTAATTCAATTTTACTCACAAAATTTTTCTGCAATGCAATCTCTATCTGATTTTTATCCGCAAAACAGGAAACTGCATTAAACCATTTTGATTTGTGCCTGATCTTAATTCCTGCATCTGTTATTTCATTGATATAATCATTGTTTACGGGTAAGTCAGATTCATTAAAATAATTATTTCCGGTTGTTCTTTTAAGTCTTCTGTCAATTGATTTTTCTGTAAGGTAATCGCTAATTTTAAGTTCATCCAGCTTATCATTCAATCCTTTATCCGTAAAATAAATCCATACGAGTACTTTTTCATTTTCAGGCATAATGTTTATCTTCTGCAATAAATTTATTCCTGTTTTAGAAGGATTAATAGAAAACCCTGATATAATTGCTCCGGTAATAATGTAACCGATCAGCTTTGACAGCTTCATGAATGAATATCTTTTACTTTTCTTAAATCTAAATCAACTATGATACAGTATCAATACAATTTTCAGTTTAGTATTGAGGAACTATAGTAAAGTCAGATTGAAAGATTGAATCTTTATTTATGCTCAACTAAAAAGGCATCCGGATATTTCCTGATGCCTTTTTAATATTTTTAATAAATTCCTGAATAAATAATTACTTTAACAAAGTCATTTTCTTTGTTTCTGTAAATTCACCTGCGCTTATTCTGTAAAAATAAACTCCGCTGGAAAGATTCTGCGGGCTGAAATTTACGGAATGTTTGCCCGCCGGCTGGTTTGTGTTAACAAGCTCCGCTATTACTCTTCCTGAAATGTCATACACCGTAAGATTCACCATGCTCCCTGCCGGTATTTCATAATTTATTTTAGTTGCGGGATTAAACGGATTCGGATAATTCTGCGAAAGCGTGAATCCTTTCGGAATTATACTGCTGACTGTACCCGATCCTGTCATAAGTCTTGCAAGCTTTACCGACTCCCAGCAGTTTACAAGTCCCCAGCCCCTTCTTCTGTTCGGAGCGAAACTGCTGTCAGCTGTCTGTGTAAGAAGCTGTCTTACCTGCATCGGTGTCAGGTTGTAATTAGAAGATAATATTACTGCGCAAACTCCTGCAGTCATCGGACAGGAAAATGATGTTCCGCTTCCTGATGTGTATCCCGTATTTCCGGAACCCGGAGAAGCAACTACATTTCCGTTTCCGAGCGCGCAGACATCGGGCTTGATTCTCCCGTCGACTGTAAGTCCTACCGATGAAAATGAAGAGCGCTTTTTATCGTTGTTTACAGAACCTACGGCAATTACGCTGTCACCGTCAGACGGCGCGCCGAGCGTATTGTGTGTTGCATGATATCCTTCATTGCCTGCGGAATTACAGACTATAATTCCCTTGTTTACCGCAAGGTCAGCACCGATCGTAATAAAACAACTGTCACCGTTCATCCATGTCCAGTCATAAGATCTTACTGATCCCTGATCCATTTCTATGTATCCGAGAGAACTCGTAATTATATCCGCACCAAGACTGTCAACCCATTCTGCAGCTGCAACCCAGTTATCTTCTTCAAGAGGCGTTTCGCTGTCAGTGTTTTCGGTTAATGCAAGAATAAAGCGGGATCTGTAAGCGGGTGAAATCAGATTTCCCGGTTTATATCCGCCGACAAGAGACAAAGTCTGTGTGCCGTGTGAACCTTCACCCATCTGCCCGTTTTGATTTCCGACAATTGTATCATGATTTACAAAATCATATGACCTGTATCCTCTTGATCTGAGAGAATCAAAAACGGGGTGCAGTAAATTATCAAACCCTGCATCGAACGATGCTATTAAAACTCCCTGACCTGCAAATCCGCTGTCGTGTGCTGTCGTTGCATTTATAAGCTGCATCTGCGAAAGCGAGCTTCCGTAGTTCAGAAGAGTAGTGGCGTTAAATCCGTTATCATCTGATTCATGAACTGCAGGATTGTTTGCATTCAGTTCGATGTCATCCTGAGACTTGCGGAATCTTTTTACCAGATCTGCTTTCTTTACAAAATCGAATTCTGTAATGCTGTTAATCTGATCTTCGGTTGCATAACATGATACGCTGTTGAACCACTTTGATTTGTTTTTTATTTCAATGCCGGAATTCCGGAGCCGTGTTATATAATCACTGTTCAGAGGTAGGTCTGTAAAATCTATCAGTGCATTGAGAGGTTTTACTTTTTTCCTTCTGTCAATTGCTCTTTGTGTAAGATATTTTTCGGGATGCTGCAGTCCGTTTTCAATGCTGCTTCCCTTGTCCGTAAATGTTATCCAGATGAGATTCTTAACATTGCCGTCATTAACGCTTAATTCTTCTCTGAGGCTTTTGCCAATTTTATTGTTATTTGCAGAATTGTTGAAACCCTGAAAAGAAATCAGCAATACAGCAAATGTAAAAATCAAAATATAATTTTTGTTTTTCATTTCCCTTGATAATTTATTAATTTGAACCGGAGTTGTATTATTTAACTTAAAATTAACTATTTAAATTCTAAGATTCGCCAATATTATTAATGACTAATCTGATACAGTCCGGTCAGTTTTTACTCGCTACAGATGCAGAATAAAAGGGTACTCATTGTCAGAACCGACAGAGTCGGTGATGTGGTTATGATTACTCCTGTGATCAGGGAAATCAGGAAAAAATTTCCGGAATCTTTCATCGCAGCGCTTACAAACACCAACACCTCGGACATTCTTATTAACAATCCTTACCTTGACCTGACCATTAAAGATGATCTCAGGAAAGAATCTTTCTTTCCGGTTGTAAAAGAAATCCGCAGGCATAAATTCACTGACGGTTTGCTTGTGATGCCGACAGAAAGGGCGGCTTATCAGATGTTTCTGGCAGGTATAAAAAACAGAACCGGAGTCGGGAAGAAGCTTTATGAAGTAATCACATTCATGAAAAGCGTTTCGAGGAACAAATACATTCCACTGAGACATGAAGCGGATTACTGCATGGACCTTGCAAGAAGTATCGGAGTTGAGACGGATAATCTTACTCCTGAAATATTCCTTACCGATATTGATAGAAATTACGGTAAGGAAATTTTACTGAATAAATCTTCGGGAAAATCCGCATTTAAAATCATTGTTCATACCGGCTCAGGCAAATCTTCTTCAAACTGGAGCGAAGACAAATATTTTCAGCTTATAAAGAGAATATTATCTGAGAACCTGAATGCTGAAATAATTCTTACTGCAAAAGAAATGAGCGGAACATTTATACGGAATATCAAAGAATTAAAAAATGATTCCGTGATATTTGTTCAGGATAATATATCAAGATTAAGAGACCTCATTTGTATAATTTCAGCCGCTGATCTGCTTATTGCCGCATCCACCGGACCCCTGCATCTTGCTTCTGCAATGAAGGTCAAAACAATCGGACTATACTGTCACAGAAGAATGAGCTGTGTCCGGCACTGGGGAGCGCTGGGAAATGAAGCGGTTAATTTAGAAGTCAGCGCGGAGTTCTGTGATGCTGCTTGCAGCGCAGACAAGGAAATCTGCAGGTTTGAAAACGGGATTTCCGTTGATGAAGTGTTATATAATATTAAACAGGTTTACAAATAGAGAACATATAATATTGATTTCAACAGTGCTGTATTCGGTGATTGGTTTACAATTTTCAGGAGGGAAAATCTTACTGAATATTTAACAAATGTTCGGCATGAGCGAAAAATTTAAGAATTTCATTCTGTATAAATACATATAGCCTCAAAAACTATTCTGTCCTTATTTTATCAGAACCATTCTCTTTACAGCAGTATAATTTCCGGATTCAAGTTTATAAAAAAATACTCCGCTTGCGAAACTGCTTCCGTTGAATTTTACTGTATATTTTCCCGGAGAGAGAATCTCATTTACAATTGTAGC